>JABGUG010000058.1 GCA_018646705.1 Candidatus Parcubacteria bacterium
CCACGCGTGGTTCAATAGTATTCACTGCCTTTACCGCCGCTTCGGCATCGTATGAATCAGGATGTCCAACAGCAATACATAAAATATCTACACCAGTTAATACTTCTAATTGTTTTTCTGTAAGTGGTTTTTTAGCAAGCCCTAAGTGACCCAGGCTAAGACCTTCAGTATCAATTCTGATAACGGTAGTATTTTCTTCGTGTCCTTCCGCAGTTGTGATAAGTACTCCCTTGGCATCTATTTCTCCAGGAGTGGCAAGGATATAAGGATTTGCAGAAAGTGTAATACTATTTTTTTCTCCTCGCGTATATAGACCTATATCTGGCGTAAGACTTCGTGGAAAACTGCCAGAAGCTGGTTTGTATGGATCAATTACAATTATAATATCTTTGTCAAAAGGCTTTGTCTGTAGTTTGATGGCAGTCGTGCCAAGCCATGAAATATGCATAATATAAAGCTTACACAAGCTTACAGAGCTTGTACAAGCTAGTGTAAGTCCGCGTTAAATACAGCATTATTATACATGATTTTACCCTTAGGCGCAAGGATTTGAATGTGTGTATAACATGCTTGTTTTTCTGCTTATTTTAGGCAAAAATGTAGTTTTTTAGTCATCTTTATTAGCCTCTTGACTTTTTTGAAATCTCATGTTATATTATTCGAGCCCTATTTTATATTCTTTCCTCATTTTAGGGCTGAGGGAAGGCTCGGTAAGCCGGGTTAATTCATGCGAATTGAGATTTAAATCTCAGACATCATAAGATGGTAACAACTTCGCATATATTTATTTATGTCTAGTCAAAATTTTGAGGAACTATTGCAAGATTATTTTGCAAATATTCCACAAGTAGGAGATTTGGTAAAAGGAAAAGTAATATCAATTGATCGTGGTGAAGTGCGTATTGATATCAACGGTACAATCGTTGGTGTGGTGCGTGGAGAAGAACTTTTTTCCGAATCAAAAGAATTTTCAAATATTAAGGTTGGTGACGAAGTAGAATCAACCGTTGTTGAGGATGAGAATGAAAATGGTGAGATGGAATTGTCATTCCGTGTCGCTGGTCATCGTCTCGTATGGGATCGCATGATAAATTATATCAAGGAAGGCACTGTTGTTTCTGCAAAAGTGATTGCAGCAAATAAAGGTGGTCTCATGATTCAATCAGACGCTCTTACCGGGTTCATGCCAGTGTCTCAACTCAACCCAGATAATTATCCACGTGTACAAGGTGGCGACAAAAATAGAATTCTTGAGCACCTAAGACAATTTGTTGGTAATACTATTCGTGTCAAAGTTATAAATGCTGACATGGATGAAGAAAAACTTATTTTCTCTGAAAAAGAAGTATGGGAAGAGGAACAAAAGAGTATCCTTGATTCATACAAGATTGGTGATATTATCGAAGGTGAGGTAAGTGCGCTTACTCCATTTGGTTCATTTATCAAATTTGGTGAAGGTCTAGAAGGTCTATGTCATATTTCAGAAATTGTATGGCAAAGAATTGATCATCCAAAAGATATTTTGAAAGTTGGAGATAATGTAAAGGCACAAATTATTGATCTCAACAAATCAAAAATCTATCTTTCTCTAAAACGTCTTATTGACGATCCTTGGAAAGCAGTAAAAGATAAATACAAAGTAAATCAAGTGATCGAAGGTGAAATTCACAAAGTTGAACAGTTTGGTCTCATGGTTAAGCTTGATGAAGAAATTCATGGACTTGCTCATATCTCTGATTTGTCTGACAAGCGTGCAAGTGATCCAAAAGTACTTCTTTCAAAATTCAACGTTGGTGACAAACAAAACTTTGAGATTATCTCAATGGAGCCAGCAGAACATCGTCTTGGTCTACGACTCGAAGGCGCTGGAAAGAAGGGTGAGGAAGTACCTAAGGCAGATGATAAGAAGGAAGACAAAAAGAAAGAGGTAAAAGAAAAGAAAGAAGTGAAGGAATCCACCTCCGCTTCATCCGACGCTAAAGCTTTGGATGACAAGAAAGCTGCGGCGGACAAGGAAGAGAAAGTAGAAGAGGCAGAATCTGTTGAAGAGAAGAAGGAAGAAAAGAGCGAAGAATAGAGATAAAATCTTGTAAAATTTTAACCCGCCTAATGGCGGGTTTTGATTATTCCACAGATTGACAAACAGAGGGTAATTACGTATAATCCGGTATACATTAAGACATAATTTGTAGATTTTATGAAGAATTTGTTCAAAAATTTTATTATCGTATTTTTTACACTACTTCTTGTTGCGGCACTTTTGAGTACAGCAAATTTTGGTAGTGAAAAACCTGAGCAGGTTGGTATCACACGACTTGTTCACGAGATCAATAACGAAGCTGTAGAGGGTATTGAAGTTCGAGGAGATATACTCGTAGTAGATCTCAAAGAAGAGGAAGCAAAAGACTTGGAAGTAAAAAAAGAATTGGGCCAAAGTTTTTCAGAACTCATGGATAACTATGGTGTTGCATCAGAAAAATTGGCACGAGTGGATGTCCAAGTAAAAGAAGAAACAGGTGCACGGTTTTGGATAAGCGTTCTTGCTCCATGGCTTCTACCATTGATGTTATTTATTGGACTTATTTATTTTTTCTCTAGACAAGTGCAAGGTGCAAATAGTAAAGCAATGGGATTTGGTAAATCACAAACTAAACAGGCGAAACCAGATGACAAAGATAAAAAGAAATTCAAAGATGTTGCAGGTTCAAAAGAAGCAAAAGAAGAAGTATCAGAAATTGTTGATTTTCTAAAAGATCCAAAGAAATTTACTGACATGGGTGCAAAGATTCCAAAAGGACTCCTTCTTATGGGTCCTCCTGGAACAGGTAAAACACTTATGGCAAAAGCAATTGCAGGTGAAGCATCCGTTCCATTCTTTCATATATCTGGATCAGAATTTGTAGAAATGTTTGTAGGTGTTGGTGCTTCCCGTGTACGTGATCTTTTTGATAAAGCAAAGAAAACAGCTCCTGCAATTATATTTATTGATGAGATGGATGCTGTTGGCCGTAAGCGTGGTGCAGGCCTTGGAGGAAGTCATGATGAGCGTGAACAAACATTAAATCAAATCTTGGTTGAGATGGATGGATTTGACCCAAACCTAGGTGTAATAGTGATCGCAGCTACCAATCGTCCGGACGTACTCGATACTGCTCTTCTTCGACCAGGACGTTTTGATCGCCGTGTAGTTATGGAACTTCCAGACATTAATGATCGTGAAGAAATATTAGCTATTCATGCCGCTAATAAACCTCTTTCAAAAGAAGTTTCAATACGTAGGGTTGCTGAACGTACTCCTGGTTTTTCTGGAGCTGACCTTGCCAATCTTTTGAATGAGGCTGCGATACTTGCAGTTCGTCGTGGTAAGAAAAAGATTGATGAAGAAGAAGTTCTTGAGAGTATTGAAAAAGTATTGCTTGGACCAGAAAAGAAATCTCGCGTAATGACAGAACATGATCGTGAAATGACAGCATATCATGAAGCAGGTCACGCGGTTGTGGGACACTTTCTCAAAGAGTGTGACCCTGTCCGCAAAGTATCTATTATCGGACGTGGTATGGCTGGTGGTTATACACTTTCTATGCCTGACAAAGATGAGCGTTACAAGACCTTGGCTAAATTCAAAGATGATTTAGCTATGATCCTCGGAGGATATGTAACAGAACGCATGGTATATGGTGATGATCAGCTATCCACTGGTCCATCTAGCGATCTCAAGAAGGCTACACAGATGGCTCGTAGCATGGTTCTTCGTTATGGTATGAGTGATAAGCTAGGCCCACGTCAATATGGTGAAAATGAAGAACTTATTTTCTTGGCTCAAGAAATTCACGATAAGAAAAATTATAGTGAAAAGACTGCCGAGCTTATTGATGACGAAATTAGCAATTTTCTAGTGGAAGCAAAGAAACAAGCAGAGCATATTATTACCAAACACAAAAAACAAATGGACGAACTTGTAAAAGTTTTGCTTGATCAGGAAACCGTAGAAGAAGATAAGTTCAATGAAGTGATGGGTAAAGGTGCTCATGAAGTGAAGAAGGAAGAAGAGTAAGAGAATTTTTATATAACAAAAAACCACGGTAGTAAATATCCGTGGTTTTTTAATATACAAATTTTATTATTCCAACTCCCCAACAAAAACTTTCTTCATCACTTCACTGTTTTTTAGATTTTTGCATGAATCGTGTGCAATCATTTCACCTTGTACTAGAATATATCCATCATCAGCTACATTCATCATACTCTTTAAATTGTGTTCAACTACGAGAATAGTCGTATCAAAATTGTCACGGATATTTTTTATAGATTCAAACATTTCTTTTACAAGTTTTGGTGCAAGACCAAGGGACGGTTCATCCATGAGTAGAAGCTTTGGTGAACTCATGAGTGCACGACCTATTGCGAGCATTTGTTGTTGGCCACCAGATAGGGTAAAGGCATATTCCTTTTCCTTTTCTTTGAGTATTGGGAATTGTTTATATATTTCTTTAAGCTTTTTTTCTATAATGGTTTTGTCTTTTGTTTTGTGAATACCCAATATTAGGTTATCGCGGACAGATAGAATACCAAAATTTACTTTTCCCTGTGGCACAAATGCTATTCCTAGATCCATTAGCTTGTGAGCAGGTAGTTTCGTTATTTTTTTATTATTAAAAAATATGTCACCAGATGTGATGGTAGTAATATTGAAGATTGATTTGAGAAGTGTGGATTTGCCAGCTCCATTTGGTCCCATGAGAACTGACATTTTTCCTTTTTCCAATTTCAAATTTACGTCTTTTAGAACGTTCAAATCTTCGTATCCAGCATCTAAGTTTTTGATTTCTAGTAATGACATATTATTCTCCTAAGTAAGCCTCTAAAACTTTTTTATTTTTCAAAACTTTGTCTGGTGTGCCCTCACAAATTACGACTCCTGCGTCTAGTGCAATGACGTGATCAGCTAGTTTGCGGACAAATTCCATATCATGATCTATGAGTAAGATTGTTTCATTTTCTTCTTTTAGTTTGAGTAATAGATTTTCAATATCAGATTGGATTACTTTGTTTACCCCAGCCACTGGTTCATCGAGCATTAGAAGTTTGTGGGATTTTTCTAATGTCATGGCAATTTGCAAGAGTTTTCTTTGGCCATAACTAAGATCACTTATATACGTGTCGAGAGTACGTTTTATACCAAAATTTTCTAATACTTGTTCATATTTTTTATCACTTCTTTTTTTATTGGTAAATATATTTTTGAGCAAACCCATGTCTTTATTATCTTCCACCATTTGTAGATGATCTAGGATTGTAAGATTTTTAAATAATCTTACTTGTTGGAACGTTCTGCTGATTCCAAGGTTTGCGATTTTGTGAGGTTCTTTTTTTGTTATATCTTTTTCTTCAAAAATAATATGTCCCTCATCTGGTCGTGTTAGGCCCGCTATAATATCAAACAATGTTGTTTTTCCTGCTCCATTTGGCCCTATGAGTGCAGTAACCTTATTTTTTTCAATTATAAAGTCAGAACCTTTTATAGCCTTCACTCCGCCGAATGATTTTTTTATGTTTTTTATTTCTAACATATTATTCTAGATCAATCTTACCAAACAATCCCCGAGGTTTAAACATTAGAATCAAAATCAAAATTACAGCAAACATCATTTGTCGCATAGGTCCAATCATTGATGATGGTAAGTCTACGAATCGGAGCATCTCGGGTAGTCCAAGAATAATTATTGCCGAGATTACACTACCGCGTAAAGACGCGAGACCACCAACGATGACAATTGTGAAAATAACAATAATGTCACTTATAAAAAAAGTAGAAGGATCAATATAGCTTATATAGTGAGCATAAAGACTTCCGGCGATTCCTGCAAAAAATGCAGAAATCATAAGACCCTGGATTTTGAGTTTGTAAATATTTTTACCAAGAGCTTGAGCACCAATGGCGTCATCTCGGACGGCTTCAAGTAATCTACCATATCGTGATTTTACAATTTTGTATATTATAAAAATAATAATGGCTGCTATGATCGAAGCAAATATTAGATAACTTCCAGATCCTTTTAAATACCATCCAAATATATTTGGTTTTTCAATTCCTGCGATACCAAGAGGTCCTCTGGTGAGCTTTGACCAGTTGAGCATTACAGCGTAGACTACAAATCCGAACCCAAGTGTTGCAAGCGAGAGGTAGTCACCTTTGAGTCTGCTCGTTATTTTTGCTAGAAGCCAACCAAATACAGAAGCAAAAATACCTGACGCGAGTAACGCCATAATGTATGGTACATCGTTTTTGGTAAGTAATGCTGAGGTGTAAGCACCAATACCAAAAAACGCTATATGCCCCAAATTTAGAAGCCCTGTGTAGCCTACGGCCACGTTTAAGCTTACTGCTAGGATAGCGTATATTACGATTATGACTGCAATGTGTATGAAGAAAGCACTAAGCATATTTACATTTTTTGATCTCTATTTCCTTGGTTAATACCAAAGATTCCTTGTGGACGAATGATAAGAAATATAAGGAGTAGTACAAACGCGATAGCACTCTTGTATCCTGATGGTAAAAACCAAATACCAAAATTTTCTGTGAGTCCCAAGACATAAGCTCCAACAATTGATCCTGGTATAGATGTAACACCACCAATCACCGCGGCAGTGAATCCTTGTATCATTAGGTGTGTACCCATTGCTGGTTCAATGTTGTGTTCGAGTGCAATGAGAATTCCCGCGAGACCAGCGATGGCCGATCCAATAACAAAACTCCAATGTTGCACACGAATACTATTTATTCCTGTTGTTTTTGCAAGTTCAGGATTGTCTGATACCGCTCGCATGATCTTTCCGAGCTTACTATATTTTGAAAATGCCCAGAGTCCGAAGAATAAAAGTAGAACTACAATTAAAATAACAATTTGAATAGGTGTGATGTATGCTCCAAGAATTTCTATACCTTTGCCATGTGGAAATATTGATAAAATTTTTACATCAGCACCAAATAGGAGTTGCATTAGGTTATCAAAGAAAGCCATGAGTGCAAGACTTGCGATAAGAAGAATCACACTCGAAGATTTCCTTTTTTTGAGTGGTAGATATATAAGTAGATGAACTAGAAACCCAAACAGCGCTGCAATTAAAATAGTGAGAGGGAATACGAGATATAGAGGTAGGCCGAAATTTGAAAATATCCAATACAAAAAATATGCAGCCACGGTGGCAGTCGATCCATGTGCAAAATGTACAAATTTATTTGTCGTATAAATGATTGAAAAGCCAGATGCTATTAAAGCATAGATTGATCCGGCGATCAGACCATTTATTAGGAGTTGAAAAAACATGTTTCGAAAGGTCTAAAAGGTTTAAAAAACTTACAATAAATTTATATTGATTAGTCTTATTTTAGCACAAAAATGATATTTTTCAAATAAAAAACCACCCTCTTTCGAGGGTGGTTTTTAAAAAATCTATTTTGTATAATCTTCGCTTTTACCATCCTTGATAATCATTACCTTGTATTCTGCAGAAGTAAGATCACCATTTTCATCAAAACCTATCATACCAGAAACACCTTCATAATTTTTTACATTATAAAGTTCATTTTTGATGTCTTCTCCATTGGTGCCAACACTTTCTATGACTTGAGCTAGGATTTTTACTGCGTCATATGTTTGAGAAGCATATACAGGCATGTCGTCACGTCCTGTTTCTTCTAAGAATTTGGTTTTGAATGCTTCACTTTCGTTTGATACTGGCACAGTGTAAAGTGTCCCCTCAGCACCTTGTGCAGTTACAAGCTTCTCGTCGCTTAAAGTCTCTGGCCCAAGAATTTGGATACCTAGATCGAGCTCCTCAGCTTGTTTAAATCCAACAACACCAGCTTCGGTGTATGTAGGGAAGTATAATACTTCTGCTTCAGAATTTTTTACTTTGGTGAGTTGTGCTTTTAGATCACGTGATTCTTGTAAGAAGCTATCTTTTACTACAATTTCACCACCAAGTTTTTTGTATTCTTCTTCAAATACGTTTGCAAGACCTTCAGCATAATCAGTTATTGCATATACGATAGCAACTTTCTTTTTTTCAAGTGTATTGTATACAAACTCAGCTGCATATTTGCCTTGGAAACCATCAGAAGGTACTACACGGAATATATAATCACCGGCTTCTGTAACAGAAGGTGCGGTAGATCCAGGAGAAAGCATAACAACGTGCTTTTCTTCTGCGCTTGGAGCTACTGCAAGAGTTTCTCCTGAACAAAATCCTCCAACGATTGCTACAACTTCATCTACATTAATTAGTTTTGTTCCGCCAGCTAATGCTGTTTTTCCTTCACAAAAACCATCTTCATAAGTGACTTCGAGCATGCGGCCATTTATTCCACCTGCTTCATTGATTTCTGTTACTGCAAGTTCTGCAGCTTCTCTGTCAGCTGTGCCTACAGAAGATACGTCTCCTGTCAGAGGCCCAAGCCAACCAAGCTTGATAGGGCTAGTGTCTTCTACTGGTGCATCTGTATCAGTTGATACATCAGCTGGTGCGTCTGTACGTGTACATCCCCCTCCGATAAGCAGGAACAATGCGAGTCCTGCAATCACGATACCTAGTTTTTTAGGCATAATTGTGTGAGTTAGAATTAATTAAGTTACGTATTATTTATAATATGTAATTAGACCGTATATGTAAAGAGTCTATGTGTATAAGATATGTATAAATCCTCAATCTGACAAGTATGTTTATCAACAGGCCTAACTATTTTTGTTTAATTTAAGCTAAATATATATTATTTTATATATTTTGTCGGAATAGTTTGACATTTTTTATAAATAAAAATATACTATAAAATATGGATCAAAAATTATTTCAACAAATCAAAGGACTTGGATTGCAAGATAATGAAGCTAAAATCTATTTGGCCTTACTTGAGCTTGGTCAAGGCACTGTTACTCAGATTAGTCAGCGCGCAAAGTTAAATAGGACAACTGGATATGATGTTTTAGAAAGACTTGGTATTTATGGACTTGTGCATCGCTCAATGTCTGGAAAAGGTAAACGTGTTTATGCTGCAGAATCTCCTACTCGACTTAAACAATTTTTAAAACAAAAGAAAAAACAAATTGAAAAAAATCTGGAAGAGATAGATTCTGTATTACCTGATTTACAATCTTTGCACAAGACACAGCTAAAACCAATAATCAAATTTGCAGAAGGACAAAAAGCAATGGAAGAATTGTATCTCAACATGCTAGATTCAAAGAGTGCTGTTTATTCAATTTTGAATTTGGAAGGTTTTGCAGATAACTTTGATGAAATGGGAAGATCTCAATCTGAAGAGAGATTTAAACGTGGTATAAACCAAAAAGTTATTTCTTTGAAAAGCAAAGACGCACTTACTTGGTACAACAAAACGTATGGTGGGAAAAAAGATAGACAAAAAAATACCGAGTATCGTTGGATTGATAAAGATGAGCGATATTCTACAGCAGGGGAGGTTGTTATTTTTGATGATAAGGTTATTGGTATTTTATCACAACCAGAAGAGAGCGTGGCTTTTGAAATTCAGGGTCAGACATTTGCAGATTTTTTGAAAATTGTGTTTGAGATGGCGTGGGATAAGGCGGGGGAGAAGAAGGAGTGAAACAAAATTGATACAAATAAAAAACCGCTCGGATAAATCTGAGCGGTTTTTTAATGTTTTGTGATTTAATAAACCTTCACCATTTCCCCATCTTGAAATTGGAAGACATTGTATGATGCATTTTCCATATCACCATTTTTATCTAGAGTGTATGTGTCAGCAATTCCTTTATAATCTCTTAGATTATATAATTCGTTTTTAATTTCATCGCCATTAGTACCGACTCTGTTCATTATGTCTGCTAAGATATGCAAGGCATCATATGCGCGTGGTGCATAAGTGTTTATTTCATTGGTCCCTGTTTCTGCTTTCATACCAATTTTAAAATTTGTTGGCAATTCGGCTTTTGTCGCTACACTAAACATAGCTCCATTTGCTGCCATTCCACCGTTTTGTGCAATTGTCATATCGTCCCATACATCACCACCTAGAATAGGTAGATCAATACCAAGATTTTGTTTTTGTTTGAGAATGATAACGCCAGAGTCTCGGTACGTTGGTGCAAAAATAATATCACCTCCAGATTGTTTTATTTTTGTTAGTTGTGAACGTACATCGCGAGATTCGGAGTTTGCCCCCTCTTCGGATACTATATTTCCACCCAGTTCAAGGAAACGCTTTTTGAATACATTCTTTACCCCCACGCTCCATTCAATGTCATCGTTGTAAATAATAGCCACATTCTTTTTATTCAATGTATTTATTATATAATCTGCAATAAATGTACCTTGAAATGAATCAGAGGGAATAATTCGGAATACATAATCTCCCGCATCAGTAATTTTTGGGTTGGTCGATGCAGCAGAAAAAAGTAATACGTTTGATTCTTCTGCCAGAGGGGCTGCCGCAAGTGTTTCTCCACTACATATACCGCCAAGTATTACATCAACCTTGTCAATATTGATGAGTTTGTTTGCGGCGTTTGCCCCACCTTTTCCATCACACATACCATCTTCAAAAATTATCTCGAGCTGTTGTCCATATATGCCACCTTGTTCATTTATTTCGTCTTGTGCAACTTTTACTGCGTCACGTACATTCTCTCCAAGATTTGCGACATCACCAGACAGAGGACCAATCCATCCTACTTTAATTGGTTTATTGGTTTCTTTTATTCCTTTTGTTGAGGAATTATTTTGTGTTGTGCTACACCCCGTAAAGATAACGAGTAAAAAGAGAGTAGCACTAACAATGGTAATTATTCGTTTCATAATTACGTATAAGTTATTAAATTAAACTATGCTAGTACACTCTCTTGCGCAAGAATGAGTGTGTCATTATTAGGTGACACTGCATATTATATCGAAATATTATTTCTGTCAATAATCAAGACTAAATATTTAGGATTTTTATAAATAGGCATATTTTTGGCTTAAAATAAAGGATATTTGACTTATTTTAGGTTATATGATATTGTCTAAAATATAGACAAATTATAATTTGGCTTAAAATAAGCCTTTTAAATATAAGTTTTCCACATTATGTCTGATATCATTGAAACATTATCTCACCTTGGAATAGATAAAAAGCAGGTGAATATATATCTCGCATGTCTTGAACTTGGTTCTGCTACGGTTCAAGAGCTTGCTGACAAATCTGGTATTAAACGTACAAGTATTTATAATTTTTTGGATGACATGAAACAAAAGGGTCTGATTTCAGAAGTAAAACAAGATGGTAGGTTGGTTTTTGTTGCTGAAAATCCAAATATTTTAGTAGAGCGTAGTAAAAAACAAGTACAAAAGATTGAAGATATGCTTCCTGAACTTATGAGTATTTTTAATCTTCCTGGGAACAAGCCAAAGGTAAATTATTTTGAAGGACAGAAAGGTTTAAGACGAGCATGGGATGACATGCTTGATTCAAAAGAAACAATTTATGGTTTTTCAGATTATGAAAAAATGTTTGGATCTTTCACTGAGGAATTTTTGTTTGAAATTCCAAAGATTCGTGTTGAAAATAATCAGTTTTTTAATTGTATTGCGAAAGATGGTCCAAAAGGTCGTATGGTAAAGTCAAAAGACAAAGAACATCTGCGTGAAACACGATTGATAAAAGATCTTGAGTTTGATACAGAGATAAATATCTATGGTAATAAAATTTTGCTTTTGAGTTTTCGTAAACCTTATGCAAGTGTATTGGTAGAGGATCGTGCAATTGCCACAACTATGAAAAGTATTTGGAAATTGGTATGGAGTGGTATTAAATAAAGAAATGATTTAGTAATAAAAACCAATGGTGATTCACTGGTTTTTTGTTTGTCATCATCAATAATACTCCGTTTTATTTTTCTTCCCTTCCTTTTTGTAACCAAAAAGTAACAAAAAGTTTTGGGGGAAAAGAACTCGCCCTATTGCCATTGATTAAGTTTAGTTATATTAGCAACGCGGGCTCAAACAGCTTCTTCCCCCAAACCCCCATTGATTATTTAAATGTGTAGATAGATAGTAAGGTTAGAGTTAAGTAAAACTTTTTAATATAGTTCCTCCCCAGGATAAGGGGGAGGTAAGGAGGGGGTTGCATGGAATATAAAAAACCTCTTTTGGTTATTTTATAAAGGACTTTGAATATTTTTCTTAAATAAAAAAACACCTATCATCTAGGTATCTATAAGTACGGGGGCCAGGGGACGATGTTCCACCTGGTCATCGTCCCCCGTCTGGATTGCGAGCGGTGTGTGCGAGACTGTGCTCGCGTACCGCGTAGAGTAAGGGGGGTGAGCCCTTCATCGCAATCCTCTCCTTCACCTTCCCTCCTTATATGGCTGTTGTTCACTCGCTGGTGTCCGTGGCGCCACCGTCACCGGTGTTGTCATCGTCAGCGTCACCGGTGCCGTCGGCATCCGTGTCATCGGCATCGGCGGTTTCGACGACGTTGACTTCGTCCTTGACGAATGCGACGACGATCTTCATGCCGGGCGGATAGGGTCCTTCGGCCGTGAACGGCGCGATGTGCCCCGTGGCACCCTGCGAGATATTCCCGCAGACCTCGAGAAACACCGAGACGACGCCTTCCGCAGCCACCGAGTACTTGACGACCATCTGAAACAGGTCGTCGTTGTCCCCGACGAAGCAGGTCTCCTCGACCCATGCGATGATCTCTCCGACAGAGGCCATCTCGTGTGTCGTCACGAGGGTCCTGAGCTCGCGATCTGCGGCCTCCTTTGGCATATCGTCACCCGTCTCGTGGATGACCAGGAACCGCGTCTTCGTCGGGAAACGAGCCTTGCGCTTCGGCAGGGTCATCTGCTCGATCGACACGGTGGTGCACCTGGG
>JABGUG010000046.1 GCA_018646705.1 Candidatus Parcubacteria bacterium
CACAATCTTTTGGATCAATTCCAAGCTTGTCCGCAGTGTGTAAAAAAATTCCTGGATCAGGTTTGCCTACATATTCTACATGGTCACTTGAAATAAGTTCATCAAAATAATGACGCCATTTGAAACGATCTGCCACAGCATCAACCGCAGTCATAGGAGCTCCAGAAGCAATTGCTTGCCTCATAGGACTCTTATGTATTGTTTCAAGTAACTTTGCTATCCCCGGCATCTCCTCTGTCTCACTTGTATAAATATTATTTTCCCAAATTTTACGTTCCTGAATAATTTCATCAATAGATTCTTTTAAATCAAATGTGTCTTTTAAATAAGTTACATTCTCTTTTATACTCCTGCCAGTAAAATATTTTACTATATCTTGAGTAAGCTCTAATCCGCGCTCTTCAAACCATTTTTCATCCAATTTGAGCCAGTGAATCATACTGTCTACCATCAAACCATCCATGTCAAAAATTACAGCCTTAAATTTTCTGCTCATACTTTTTATATATTAATTTACCTACCAATACTGCCCCTGACAATATAAGACCTGTGGTATTTGCAAAAATCAATGGGATATCTTTCACCATCAATCCATATATAAACCAAAAGAAAATGCCAACAGTCAACATTATTGTCCATGCTAACGAGACATCACGTGTCTTTTTCGTTTTATATAATTTTATTAATTGAGGCAAAAGTGAACTAGTGGTCAAAACTGCAGCAAATAATCCAATGTATTGTGCCATATTATTCTACGGTTACTGATTTAGCTAAATTACGTGGACGATCAACATCACGACCAAGCATGACGGCAACATGATACGCAAATATTTGTAATGGGATAGTATTGAGTAATGGTTCAAGTAATTCCATAGTATCAGGTACATAAATTACATCATCTGATAATTCCTTTGCACCTTCATCACCCTGCGTAGCAATCAAAAGAAGCGGTGCTTTGCGTGCGCGAATCTCCTCTATATTACTTCTCATCTTATCGTAGAGTTGATCCTTAGTCATTATACCTATTACTGGGAAATCTTCTGAAAGGAGTGCAATTGGCCCGTGTTTCATTTCCCCACCTGGATATGCCTCACTATGAATATATGAAATTTCTTTTAGTTTAAGCGATCCCTCCAAGGCAACTGGGAAATTAATACCTCTCCCGAGAAAAAAGACATCCTTATAATCTTTATATTTTTCTGCAATTGCTTTTATTTTGTCCGCTTGTTCTAATATTTGATTCATCTTTGCAGGAATCTCACGCAAAGCTTTCAAAAGTCTTTGTCCAGTCGCAGGAGTAATACGTCGTAGACGTCCAAACTGCAATGCATACAACATCATGATCGCAATCATATTTGTATATGCTTTGGTCGAGGCGACTGCCAATTCAGGGCCTGCGTGAATATAGCTACCACCATCAGTTTCACGTGCAATGGTTGACCCAACAACATTTACAATTCCGCGAACATAAGCTCCTTTTCGTTTTGCTTCACGAAGTGCTGCAATTGTATCTGCGGTTTCTCCTGATTGTGAAATACCAAACACAAGTGTCTTTTCATTAACGATTGGATCACGATAACGAAATTCAGATGCCACATCTACTTCTGTTGGAATTCCAGCCAGACGCTCAAATGCATATTTTCCAACCATAGCAGCATAACTTGCTGTCCCACATGCAATTAAAATAATTCTATCAACACTACGCATTTCTTCTACAGTCATATTAAGACCTCCTAAATGTGCGGCACCCTCTTCCAAATTATATCTACCACGAATCGCATCTTCAAATACTGTTGGCTGATCAAAAATTTCTTTTAGCATAAAATGATCATAGCCTTGTTTCTCTGCCTGTTCATCATCCCATTCAATTTCTTCAACACACTTGGTAATCACCTCGTCTTTGAGATTAAATGTTTCCATCTTGTCTTTGCTTATTTCTGCAACTTCTCCATCTTCTAGATAAATTACTTTTTTTGTATACGTAAGCATTGGCGTAGCGTCACTTGCAATATAATATTCACCTTCTCCAACCCCGACAACAAGAGGGCTTCCTAAGCGTGCGGTAATAAGAGAGTCTGGATGATCTGCATGCATCACAACCAATCCATACGTTCCACGTACATGAGATAATGCATGCTCAACCGCTTCACGCAAATTCCCTTTATAATGTGACTCTATAAGATGAGCAAGAATTTCTGTATCTGTTTCTGATTTATATTCATGTTTATCACCTAACTTTTCTTTTATCTCACGATAATTTTCAATAATACCATTGTGTACCAAAACTAATTTTCCATCTTTCCCAAAATGGGGATGCGCGTTATCCTCTGTTACACCACCATGTGTTGCCCAACGAGTGTGCGCAATACCTATTGTCCCTAATATTTCTTCTTGCTTAACTTTTTCAGCTAGCTCATCAATTTTTCCCACTGCACGCGTTCTGTGTATTTTTTCTTTATCCAAAACAGCAACACCTGCACTATCATAACCGCGGTATTCTAAACGGCGAAGCCCTTTGATTAATACTGGCAATGCTTGTTTATTTCCAATGTAACCTATAATTCCACACATAAAATTAGTTTAAAGTTTGAAAGTTTATAAAGTGTTTCCTAGATCGAATGCTTTTTTATTCTCTTCCCAGCCTGGTTTTGTACTTAATTTTTTTTCTAATAGTTCAAAAATATTTTCTTTTTTCAAAATTTCCTTTTCTTCTAATATTTTTGCTATTAAACCTAAACAAAAAATATTCTGGCTCTGTTTTGGTACATTATTTTCTTTTAAAATAGATTCATAATCCCCAATTTCTAATTTCAATTCACCATTTTCTTGATATTCCTCAACACGCTCTTTCGCTTGTGGTGACATTATCAAAAGTATGTCTGGTTTTGTAAATTTTGGATAAACTTGTTTTTTGTCTGAAATCTGAATAAAGTTAAGTGAAACTCCACCACGCTGTTCAAGACCATAATTTGGAATTGCTGTCACATGAAAGTCAGTTTCAAATGCCGCCTGACAAATCATGTTGGCAATAAGTTGTATACCCTGTCCTCCGTCACCAGAGAGTAATATTTTTATATTCATATTTTAAAATTCACCGACAGGAAAAGATTCCTTCATATTATTTACATATTCAATCATTGCAGGACCTTTGACCCTCCAGTTGGTTGGACAAAAACTAAGTATTTCAATCATAGAAAAATTTCCATCACGTTGAGACTGGATTGCTTTTTCAAGATGCTGCTTCATATCCTTCATTTCATTTACTGCCGTACGTGCAAGATATGCTTTTTCATTTACACTTCTGATTAATTTCATACCGTCCACTGGTTCTGCATCATATCCTGCTGGAGATGTATCAGTCTTTTGTCCATGCATTGTTGTCGGAGCAGTTTGGCCACCGGTCATAGCATATACTGCATTATTTGCAACTATAACTGTAATGGGGTCGTTACGTTTTGCTGCCCAAAGTAAGCTCTGTAATCCAATTGCGTAAGCTCCACCATCTCCAGTGTAGGCAAAGGAAAGTAAGTCTGGACGCGCACGATTAAACCCAACCATTGTAGAAGTCACACGACCGTGGTGTGTTTGAAAAGTATTAATCGGTAAAAAATCCCAAGCAAGGAGTGAACAACCAATATCTAACCCGAGAACTGCCTTCTCTTCTGATTTTTGTTCTTGCAAAATGCGATACAATGTCTGGAGTATCATTGTCTGTCCACATCCCGGACAAAATTTTGAATCTTTGCTCATATTATTTAAATAATTTTATAATTTCTTCAGTTTCAATCCCAACCGCAGGTTTATACAAACCATCAATTTCAACTTGTGTATCTAAATTTTGTTTAACCAGATCTTTTAATTGACCCATACTTGATTCGACGATCATGATTTTTTTAACTTGTTTGCAAAGTTTGTTCAGTTCATCTTTTGGAAATGGAGACAATGTGATCGGTCGAAATAAGCCAACATTTTTACCCTGCTTTTTTAGCTCATCTACCGCATCTCTGGCAGCTGCACCAACAATTCCATGTGCAATGATAAGTTCGTCACAACTTTCTACTTTATAACTTTCAAACTCAGTAACCTCTTTCGCCATTTCATCGAAATCTTGTTTTTGATTTGTCAGTTCGTCCATGAGTTCTTGCTCAAATGTATAAATATTTCTAATATTTTTTTGTGTGTGCTCTGATACAAGTGGTTTTGGTTCTACATTTTCTCCCACAAAATTTAAAACAACATCTTGTTTAGTTTTCAAAAGATAACCGTCTGTCAAAAGTACTGATGGAAAGCGATATTCCCAAGCGACATTGAAAGTTTTTCTAGTCAACACATATAATTCTTCTACAGTAGAAGGTGAATAAACAATACGAAGCCCTTCACCATTTCCTCCGTGAATTGCGAGGTTCACTTCTTGCTGAGAATAAATTACCGTTCCAGAACTTGGACCTCCACGTTGAGCAATAATAGTAACAAAAGGTAATCTCATTCCGTCAGCCATTCCCATAGCATCTTGCATAAGTACGGTTCCTGGTCCTGCAGTTGCAGTAAATGACTTACTACCCGCCATAAGCGCACCACATACTGTAAACCCAGCCGCTATCTCATCTTCAGTCTGCAAAAAATGTAAGTCTTTATTATCCTGACATTTCTTGATCCACCCAGACAAAATTTCTGTCCCCGGTGTAATAGGATAACCAAACATATGAGTAGCGTCTGCATCAATACACGCTTGCACTACGACTTCATGCCCAGTAAGAAATTGTTTGTTATTCTCCATATATTTATTTTATAACTTGCATTTCTTTTCCAATTTTTATAAACGCATCAATACACTTATCTAGTTGTTCACGATCATGAGCTGCAGAAATCTGCACGCGGATACGTGCTTCATCTTTTGGTACTACTGGAAAACTAAACCCTATTACATAAATCCCTTCTTCGAGAAGCTTATCTGCCATCTCCTTTGCAATCTTGGCATCATACAACATCACTGGTGCGATAGGATGCGACTCACCATGAAGTTCGAATCCTGCTTCCACCATCTTTTCTCTAAAGTATGTTGTATTTTCTCTAAGTTTGTCCAAACTTTCTGAACTTGTTGAAAGTAATTCCAAAACCTTAAGTGACGTCCCTGTAATAACTGGTGCCAGAGTATTGGAAAAAAGATATGGACGAGAACGTTGGCGTAAATATTCAATAATTTCTTTTCTACCTGATGTAAATCCACCAGATGCCCCACCAAGAGCCTTGCCAAGTGTAGAAGTAATAATATCGACGCGCCCTTCTACACCACAATGTTCAACCGTTCCTCGACCGTTCTCACCAGTAAATCCAGTTGCATGAGAATCATCCACCATTACAAGCGCGTCATACTTGTCTGCCAAATCACAAATACTTTTGAGATCAGCGTAATCACCGTCCATACTAAATACTCCGTCTGTAGCAATCATACGAAATCTTTTGTCTTGTGTGGCTTTTAATATTTCTTCTAGTTCGTTCATATCATTGTGTGCGTATCTGTGTCGCTCTGCTTTACACAGTCTTATACCATCAATTATCGAAGCATGATTAAGTTGCTCTGAAATAATTGCATCTTCTGCAGTAAGCAACGTTTCAAAAAGTCCTCCATTTGCATCAAAACATGATGAATAAAGAATCGTATCATCAGTTTTCAAAAATTCACTAATTTTATTTTCAAGATCCTTGTGCTGATCTTGAGTTCCACAAATAAAACGAACGGAACTCATGCCATAACCATATTTATCAATTGAATCATGTGCAGCTTTTAATACATCTGGATGATTTGCAAGACCAAGATAGTTGTTGGCGCAAAAATTCAACACTTGCTTACCATTTGCAGTAATACTAACACCTTGTTTGCCTTCTAAAAAACGTTCGTCTTTTGACAAACCGGCTTCTTCAATATTTTGTAACTCTTTTTGCAAGAGTTCTTTCATTTTTGAAAACATATGTCTAAAATTCAAATATTAATTTTGGAAATTGTTCCATTTTTTTCTCAAATTCGTCTCGATCAAAATCTTGAAACTTAACAACCGACCCTTCGTAATTTTTTAACACATACTTCTTAAGTTTTTCTTGTATACCATTACTTTCATCTTCAAGAAGCTTTTTTGTCATTTCCCAAGTATCCCAAACTTGTCGTCCGATCACACTATGTATATTTACACCGTTACGAATCATAAGTTCAAAATTTTCAACTACAAAATCTCCTGATTTAAGACCAAATAATATTACATCTCCTCCACGACGAACTGATTGAATCGCATTATTCACACTTGAATTAAATCCTGCCATCTCGAGAGAAACATCTACACCAATGCCATTGGTTAATTCTTTTATTTTCTGCACAGCCGCTTCATTAGATTCCCATGGTTTTTTAACCCTATTTTGTACAGACGCAATATTTTGCGCATTCTGTACAGACACAATATTTTGCGTCTCTACCGACCCACCAATTTGAATAACCTCATCCGCACCAATCTCTTTGGCTAATTTCAAATTTTCTTTATTAACATCAATACCAATGATCTTTTTTGCACCCATACCTTTGGCAACAATAATTGACATAGACCCAATAGCACCACACCCAAATACGGCAACAGTTTTGTCTTTCATATCAACTTGAGTCGTTGCATGCACCGCATTCCCAAATGGTTCTTGCATTGCTGCAATTCGTGGATCTATTTTTTCCGTGTCAGTCTTCCAAAGAATACTTGCTGGCAATTTTGCATATTCGGCAAAACAACCATCCTGGGCAATACCTATAATTACATCATCTGCACAAACATGTTTGTCACCTCTAACACATTGATAACACACTCCGCATGTAATGTGGGATTCAGCTGATACCACATCACCAACTTTGACATCATATTTGGATGCTACATTGTCACCCATCTCAACAATTTCTCCCAAAAGCTCATGACCGATGATTCGCTCTTCTCTATTTTCTTTTTCTAATGTAGACAAAATTAATTCACCAAATGATGACCTAGACCAAATACCACGATCACTTCCACAAAATCCAGCATATCTCATCTTTACGATAACATACTCCTCATCTCCTGATTCAAGTTTTGGCTCAGGTCTATCTACCAACCAAAAACCCTGTGTATCTTTCCATGGACCTTTTGTTTTGTCGTAAATAAGTGCTTTCATAAATAAGTTTAAAAGTTCTTTTTTAAATCGTCGGCCTTTTTTAATTCATCGACCGTGTTTATACCAAACCACTCTTTTTTATTTTTTAATTTTATTGCTTGAATTTTTTCTTGCATGTCTATTGCAATTTCTACTGATTTTGGTAAACCAAGTTCTCCAAGCCCATCTATTTGTTTCATTTCTGGGAAAATATGCTCAAACCATTTTTTATTGAAACAATATGTCCCCGTACTTATTTCTGTTATATTTTTTTGTTCATCATCTAACTGTTCTTTTTCCAAAACTTTTGCAAACTCGTCATTATCATTTCTAATAACCCTTCCCAAACCTTCTGGGCTCTCAACTTCAGAGGTAAGAAGTGAAAGCGTTGCATTGTTTTCTACGTGTTTATTTATAAAATTTAATAATGTTTCTTTTGTATAAAATGCACTATCGTCTCCACCCATGACCAACACTGTTTCAATATCTTTTGATAATTTTTCCATACCAACATAAGTAGCATGGGCAGTCCCAAGCTGCTCTTCCTGATCAGAATATGTAACTGTATCTCCAAAATAATCTTTCACTTTCTTATTCTCAAATCCCACAACCAACACAATCTGATCTTTTGTAAATCCTGCATCAAACAATGTCTCAACAATATAGCTCACAATTGGCTTGTTACCAATCTCAAGCATAACTTTTGGCTTGTCAGTACAATTGAGACGTGTGCCTTTGCCTGCAGCAAGGATGACTATTCCAATATTGTTAAGATTTTTCTTGGACATACTCTTTTATTTCTGCGAGTGTTTTAAAAAATGTAAACCCGCCTTTTTTATATTCTTCAACAGAGAAATTATCTGAAACCTTCAAAACTACATTCATGTTTGGAAATGCATTATGCAATTCTTTTGTTTCCTCCACTTTGTCATTAATAAATAATGCAACGTCTTGCTTTGTATCTTTGAAAATTTTCTCCAAAATATGTTCCTTGGTATCATCTACCATAAACACTCTATCAAAATAATCATACACCCCTGATTCACGCGTCTTCAATTCTTGAAAAGATTTTTGACCCAAGCTAAGTAAAATCATTTCTTTATTTTTTTGCTTTAAAAATTCCAACAATTCTATCGCACCATCGTGTAAAAATGAATTCATCTTATTATTCACACCTTGTAAGGCTTCTAAAACTTTTTCTTTATCAAACTTTTTTTCGCCCAACTTTTCTGCATGAAGCTCATCTGAATAAGTAAATGTTCCATCCTCATCGTTACGTGCTTGTTTGTATGTTTCCCAATACGCTTCTTCTGAAACACCCAATGTTTTTACTGCTTCAAGTCTTTCGTACTTGAAGTCGTGTGTATTAAATAATGTATCGTCAAAATCTATTATAAACATATTATAAATTCTCCCAAAGATTATCAAAAATTAATTTTTGTGTTTCATTTACACCGTCGTTTTTTATTACCACCCCCACTGGTTCATTTTTTGCATTGAGTGAAATATATGCTGTCTTTCCTGGATATATAAGAATGTATGTGGATGTATCTTTATCTGACTGCAACCATTTACGCTCATCAAGTCCACGAAGCTCGCCACCTTTTCCAATCGCGATTACTTTTACCTCAATTCCTTTTGAAATACGCACATCACTAAATGTAGGAAAGTCTTCATACAAAAATTCTCTCACACCTTCTGCTGAATAAATACGATAAAGTTTTTCTTCTGAATGTTCACATGTATTTATTACATCTTCTAAAATCAAGTGTAATTCATCCTTGGCATAATATCGTGCGATCGGACGCTCTCCATCCTTATTGTGAAGAGCTTGAAGTTCTGGAAGCATTTTTTCTACGTCTTTGCCTGTTTCCCGAAGTTCTTCTTCTCTGTGATGAATAATATCAAGTAATTTTTCTGGTTTTTCAGCTACAAAGTATTGTTTTGTGTCTTTTTGATAAAAAGTAACCACGCCCTCATCTTTGAGCCATTTTAGAGAATCATATGTGGTTCCGCGATTCAATTCACAATTTTGGGCTAATTTTCGCACAGAACTAGGCCCCAAACGAAGCAAAGCCAAGTAAATCTTGGCATTTTTGTCATTAAATCCTAATTTTTTGAGTATATCTACTTGCATATTTTTAGCTAAATACAGCATAATATAAAATAAAAAAACTGTCAAATATTTTTCGACAGTCCTGTGGATAAATACGCTAATAGCTAGTTACTAGTCAATTAGTTACTAGTAAACTAACTGTATTGACAAAATCACTAAAATATGCTATGATTCTATGTTATTTATATACAAAATATCATTATTTTGCCTCTTGTGTTGCCTATAAGGGTTAAAATACTGATATTCTGTTAGAAGATCAGAAACAAAGAATGCATTTGGTGAAGACTGTTTCTTTTCCTACATAATGCGTCCTTTTGTTTGGAGGGTGTCATGACGACCCCAATCCGTCCTGCCCTGTTCGTTCTCATCGCTACCATCGCCGGCCTCACCAGCTGTGCGAGCTCTGGTTCTACGAACAACGCTACCCCCACGACGATCACGGGAGGCTCCGACACCGTCGGGCTCTCGTGTCCTGTCAAGGTAGAAGAGGCGAACTTACAGAGTGCCCTGGCGCTCTGGAATGACATGAACGGAAGGAATCGCCCAATCCTCATGATCGTTGGCGAAACCTGGTGCCCGTCTTGTCGAGAACTCGAGAAATTCTGGAACGGAGAGAACCCCAAGTATATAGGGGTCTACTCGTTAGACGGTAGCGCGGACAGCCAGACCGCACTTGGCAGACTGGTGAGGGAGCTGTACTTGCATCTCTCCGTAAACCAAAAGGGTGCAATACCATTCTGCACACTCTTCATCCCCGGGAAGAAGCCTCTGACTGGGATCGGGTACACGGAGTGCGGAGAGTCGGTACTGCGCTTTCTCCAGCAAGAGAAGGGAAGGAAAGACCGACGGGAAAAGAACCCGAAGGTCGGCACGTAGTCTCCCTACCCTCTCGTAGCTAATTGCTCCTTCCAAAAGATACCCCCGCATGACCCCACGCGATTGCGGAAACTAGGCCGACTTAAACAGAAAGCCTAAAAGAAACAGGCGCGACTAGACGCGAACCGTTTACGTTCGCTCGTCGCTATGTACTAGTCTACCCCGGGACCCTCATGTTGCAATGACATGTTGTTGGTCCCGGCTTCGAATGTTTTACTCTTTGTAAAAAGGGTTAAACTAAGAAGGTAATAATATAAAAAACCAGTGGTAATCCACTGGTTTTTTTATTTATAGAAACTACGAACTATTTCTTCTTCCCCCTCTTCGAAACCTTTCCACCTTTTTTTCCAGCTTCTCGAGCCAGATCTGGATTGTACTTAAAATTACCAGAGCTTTTGGCTCCACCCTTACTTCGATCTGCTGAGGTCAATTTATATGCTGAGCCTTTTGTATGTGCAGCCACACCACCCTTGCGAGCGATCTCTTTGCGCTTTTCTGAACTCATTGTAGCAAATCCTTGTTTTTTTGTAGTATCATTGTTCATATTCTAATTTATACTAATTTAGTATATATTTGCATTATAATACAATTTTATATAATGTCAAGTGTGTATAAGAGATATACAAAAAAACGCGATAAATCGCGTTTTTATATTTTGTGTATAGTTCTACTTAGAGATTTTCTCTCCCATAGACTCTAGCAATTTTGTCATCTGAGATACATAACCCCACTCATTATCATACCAAGCCTGCACAAACACTTGTGTTTTGTCAGTCACAACAGTAGTAAGAGTATCTACAGTTGCTCCAAATGGTGAGCGAATATAATCTGCTGACACAAGACCAATATCACAAACATCTAGGCTTCCTTCATAATTTGCTTTTTCTTCATGAAAAATTTTATTTACTTCATCTCTGTCAGTTCCTTTTTCTAATTCTGCTACAAAACTAATAATAGAAGGCACAGGAACAGGAACACGAAGCGCATTTCCATCAAGCTTACCATTGAGTTCTGGAATTACTTTTCCAATTGCTTTTGCGGCACCAGTGGACGTAGGAATAATAGAAATAGCTGATGCACGACTACGACGAAAACTGTCAGCCTTGTGTGGATGATCTACCAGATGCTGATCATTGGTGTATGAATGTGTAGTAATGACAGTACCATGTTTTATTCCAAAATGTTTTTGTAAAATTTGTACTACTGGAGCAAGACATGTAGTCGTACACGATGCCGCTGAAATCATTTTGTGTTTATCTGGATCAAATACTCCATGATTTATATTATAAATCATAGTAGTATCTTCTTCTTTTGCAGGAGCTGAGATGAGAACATATTTTGCACCAGATTTGATATGCTTTTCACTTGATGCGCGATCACGAAATACGCCAGTAGATTCAATCACAATATCTACATCGTGCTTTCCCCAATCCAAATCTTCAATATTTCCTTCGTGGTACATTGGCACTTCTTTTCCATCAATCACAATTGCTTCATTACCCTTAAAACTTACTTCCTTTTCCCAAGGACCGTAGATTGAATCATACTTAAGCAAATGTGCATAAATATCACACTTAGAGCGGCTGTTAAGTGCCACGAGCTCAAAACGAGGATTGTCCCAAATAATACGTGTGAAAATACGTCCTATACGGCCAAAGCCATTGATAGCTATCTTGATTTTTCCCATATAAATATTAAATATAAAAGCCCTCTAAACTGAGAGCAATTATACTAGATTTTTAGATTGTGGTCAATCTCATTCATTTGAGAAAACTATTCCATATCAGAATTGTATGTACCAGATCTAGCTGCGCTTGTGAGTTTAGATCTCTTAAGAAATGCCTCTTTTGCTGCATTAATATTTTCACTTTTTCCTAACCATGCCTGCAATACAGAAGATTGTAAAGCCCTTCCATATGAAAAACTTAACTCCCATGGTTTTTCTATATCTAGACGATTCATCGCATCCAAATTTTCACAAGCTTCTTGTTCACTTTGTCCACCTGACAAAAATACGATACCAGCTGTTTTTGGCGGAACAGACTTGTGAAAACAATCAATCGTCTTTTGTGCGATAATCTCACTTGAAGCTTTACCAGATCCTTTTCCAGGAATCACCATGTTTGGTTTGAGAAGCATTCCATCGAGCTCAACATCGTGAGCATATAATTCTTCAAATACACTATGAAGTGTATTTGTTGTAACTTCATAACAACGATCAATATCATGATCCCCATCCATAAGTATTTCAGGCTCAACAATAGGAACCATGCCTGCATCTTGAACAAGTTTTGCATATTTCGCAAGACGTTTAGCATTTTTAGATATACATTCATCAGTCGGCATATTTTCACCAATCGTAATTACTGCACGCCATTTTGCAAATCGTGCACCCAGTTCATAATATTCTTTCAAGCGTTCTTCTAGGCCATCGAGTCCGTTGGTAATTTTCTCTTCTGATCCATCTTGTAATGGTTCTACACCCATATCAACTTTTATACCAGAAAAGACTCCTTGTTTTTCTAAGACTTCTACAAGTTTACTCCCATCGCTTCCATTTTGTCGCAAGGTTTCATCATACATGATAACTCCAGAAATATATTCGCTCATATTGTCAGTTGTAAATAGCAACTCACGATATGCCCTCCTGTTATCTTCTGTGTTTTCTACGCCTATGCCTGCGAGACGTTTTCCTATAGTTGGTGTGCTCTCATCAGCCGCTAAAATTCCTTTTCCTGGTGCAACGATAGCCTGTGCTATTTCTTGTATGGTCATATATATAAATAAATTATTATTAAACTTTTGGTGCGTCTAAATGAATAGTTTCATCTAAATCTCCCACAAGAGGTTTTATATATTGAATAAACTTCTCACTAACCATTGTATCGCTTTCAAAAAAATCTTCTGGCATTATTTTTGTTTGAGCTGCGACAATACTTAGATCAATCAGTTCATATCCTACACTATACTCGGACTTACGTTTGATCGCAACTGAACCATCCACATCTCCAGACATAGCAAACTCTACTGCATGATGTCCGACTTCTCGTGCTTCGTTCGAATCAATAGACGAAACACATCCAACAAAAGATCGTTGTAAATATCCAAAGGTATCACCACGCACACGAGAAATTCCTGTATGATCCTTCACGCGTTCAGAAAGTAAATCGGCAAGCGCTCCGTTTCCTGATAATTGTACATTACCATGTGCATCATGTTCTATTTGTTTCATAAGTTTTGTCGCAATTGGTGCGCCATCCTTATCATGAATTCCTTCTGACACTGCAACAATACATCTACCATATTTTTCGTATATCTCCTTCACCGCGTGAGTGAAATGGTGAATATCAAAATTCTTTTCTGGAGTATATATAAGATGTGGCCCATCACTTTCTTTTGTTTTTGCCAAAACAGAGGCTGCAGTCAAAAAACCAGCGTGGCGTCCCATAACAACTCCGATATATACACCGGGTAGTGCTGCATTATCAAAATTCACACCTCGAAAAGCCAACGCAACATAGCGAGCGGCAGAACCAAATCCTGGACAATGATCTGTCCCTGGCAAATCATTATCAATAGTCTTTGGGATATGTATAACACGAAGTTCGTAGCCAACTTTTTTAGCTTCTTCATTTACAATTCGACATGTGTCAGCACTATCATTACCACCAATATAAAAAAAGTATCTAATGTTATGTTTTTGCATCACTTCAAACATTTTTTCACAATATTCTTGATCTGGCTTGTCACGCGTAGTGCCAAGAGAAGAACCTGGTGTAGATGCGACAGATTCTAAATGTTTTTCATCAACGTTTGATAGATCGACAAAATCTTCTTTCAAAATTCCTGAAACACCATGACGAGATCCATACACTGCATCAATCTCATCATATTTTCTTGCCTCAAGAATTGCACCAACAAGACTCTGATTAATCACAACCGTTGGACCACCGCCCTGTGCTATTAACATTTTACCCTTAAGTTTTGGCATATATTTATGATCTGTAAGGCCAATATATAAAAAAAGAAATGGCTTTCCTATAGATTACCATTTCTTGCTGTGTGCTTCAAGTATTTAACTAAGATCTACATCGCCAAGTGAATTTTGCCATAGTTCCTCAAGTTCATATTCTAATTCCAAATCATCTGCCTGGTCATTATACCACTGAGTAAACGCAACCTTGAGCTCATCCACATCGCCTGCATTCTCAAGTACATCTTCTAACATTGCGTATTTTTCTTCATGTGTACGTGCGATATCTACTTCAATCTCTTCAAAAACCTCTCGTAAGTGATTGAGGACCGCTTCTTTTACAATATCATAATGTTCTTCAGACATACCCCAAAAATGTTATTTGTAAATCTAGACCAGACTATAACAAGTTAAAAAAAGAATGGCAAGAGGACGTTCTGTGGATATGTATCCACTATTGACATCAAATGATATATATATTATAATTGCGAATGATTTGCAATTAAATTTATATGAAAATAAATTCTCTACTGCAACGACTACAAGAGAATGATTATAAACTTACACAAGCTCGTAAGGATATTTGTGATAGTATAAAAAAAACAAAAAAAATATTTTCTGTACAACAAATCTCAAAATACATTCCACATGTTGACACAGCTTCAGTATATCGGACATTTGAAATATTAGAAAAAATAAATATCATAACCCCTGTAACAAGAATTGATGGTGAACAATTTTATGAAAAATATGATGAAAAAGATCACCATCATCATATTATTTGTAAAAAATGCAAAAAGGCAAAATGTGTTGACTGCAAACTACATATTCCAAATATACCAGGATTTAATAATATAACTCATTCGACCATTCTTACTGGTCTATGTAATAAATGTATATAATATGACAGAAACTGTAATTTACACACTCGCTAGTGTGATTATTATAAGCATAATATCTCTTGTCAGTATTATGGCTTTAGGCATAAAAGAACATATACTTAAAAAACTCTTACTTTACATGGTAAGTTTCTCAACTGGAGCACTTTTTGGAGGAGCATTCTTTCATCTTCTCCCAGAGATTGTATATGAGGTTGGATTTACATTTAGTATCTCCACGTACGTAATTCTTGGAATATTATTTTCATTTATTATAGAAAAATTTATACACTGGAGACATTGTCACCATCCAGATCATGTCAATGAAAAAGTTCATAGTTTTGCGTATATGAATTTATTTGGAGATGGGGTGCACAATCTTATTGATGGTCTTATTATTGGAGCAAGCTACTTAGTAAGTATACCTGTAGGTATTGCAACAACACTAGCTGTAGTACTTCATGAAATTCCACAAGAGATTGGCGACTTTGGTGTACTTCTGCATGGTGGATTTAGTAAAAAGAAGGCGATATTTTTTAATTTTTTAACAGCACTTACTGCAATATTAGGAGCAGTAATAGCACTAATCTTAGGATCACAGATAGAACATATTACACACTTCCTAGTACCATTTGCAGCAGGTGGATTTATCTATATTGCAGGATCTGACCTTATCCCAGAATTACATAAAGAAAAAGATAGTAAAAAATCATTTGGTCAACTTTTGGCATTAATCTTTGGAGTAGCTCTTATGGCAGGCATGGTACTTATGCCACACGGGCATAATCATAGTACTAATGCAGAACATGACCATAGCGATGACCACGCACATATAGAAAGTGAACACGTAGAATAAAATTAGTAAGTAGCTAAAATAAATAAACATGTATATGCTGGTAAATAACATCGACCCGATTTTACTTAATCTTGGATCATTCACGATCCGATGGTATGGTCTTTTTTTGGCACTTGGTGTGGTACTTGCGATTCTTATTTATACAAAATTATTCAAAGAAAAAGGATACAAAGTCGAACTCGTATATGATCTTTCAATATGGTTGGTAATTGGAGGACTCATTGGCGCGCGACTCGGTCATATTGTCTTTTATAATCTAGAATATTTTCTTAAGAACCCAATTGAAATATTTATGATCCATCATGGTGGACTTGCAAGTCATGGCATGACAATAGGACTTCTTCTTACACTTCTTTTATATAAAAAAATAAAAAAGATCGAACTAAAAAAATATATTGATTTACTAATAATTCCTATTCCGATTTTAGCAGCATTTATTAGAATGGGAAATTTCTTCAATTCAGAAATTATTGGCAAACCTACTGAATTGCCTTGGGGTGTACATTTTGCACGTATAAATCCTACGATAGACAGTAATATTGCAATGCTGCGCCACCCAAGCCAAATTTACGAAGCACTATTAGCCTTATCAATTTTCTTTATACTTTATTTCGTCTATAAAAAATACCAAGGTAGACTTCCACAACTTTTCATTTTCAATCTCTTTCTTGTATTATATTTTTCAACAAGATTTCTTGTGGAATTTGTAAAAGAACGACACACACTTGAAGGAGTATTAAGTATGGGACAGTGGCTTAGTATCCCATTTGTGATTTGGGGGATTTGGTGGTTTGTAATGCAACGTAAAAAAGATGTTTAACAAAAAAAATGTTTTTCTCATAGGCACTGGCAGTGTAAACATTGACCAGTTTTTAAAAATATATAAAAAAGACTCTCCTATCGTCGCAGCTGATGGTGGAGCAAACCATTTGAAAAAATTAAATATTATTCCAGACAAAATAATAGGAGATCTAGATTCACTTGAAAATAAAGAATATTGGGAAGAAAAAACTGAGGTAATTGAAATCTCTGATCAAGATTCAACAGATCTTGAAAAAGTGCTCGGGAACACTGATGCACCATTTTATTTTGCTTTTGGCTTTGCTGGAGACCGATTTGATCACACTCTCCAAATCTTACATGTATTATCAAAATACAGAGATAAAAATATCATATTTTTTGCTGGAGCAGATATTATTTTTCGATTACCAAAACAATGGAGAGTAGAGCTTCCGATCGAAACACGCATTTCCCTATATCCCCTTCATAAAACAAAAATTATTGCATCAGAAGGCCTCAAATG
>JABGUG010000055.1 GCA_018646705.1 Candidatus Parcubacteria bacterium
AGCTATTACTAGGTTCGATTGGAATTTCTCCGCTATCCACAGCTCATCCCCGCATGTTGCACGGTGCGTGGGTTCGGTCCTCCCTCTGTCTTTCGACAGAGTTCAACCTGGCCATGGATTGCTCACCTAGTTTCGGGTTATGTGCCAGCTACTTAATCGCCGGTTAAGACTCGCTTTCGCTACGCCTTCAGACCATAGGTCCTTAAGCTTGCCACAAAGAATAACTCGTAGGCTCATTCTTCAATAGGAACGCTGTCACCCTGCCTATATCCGAAGATATAGACTAGAGCTCCAACTCATTGTAAGCACACGGTTTCAGGTACTATTTCACCGCCCTCTCCGGGCTACTTTTCACCTTTCCCTCACGGTACTAGTTCACTATCGATCACTGTTAGTATTTAGCCTTATCGCATAGTCGCGACAGATTCAAACGGAATTTCACGTGTTCCGCCCTACTCAGGAACATAACATTACCTATATATATTTATTTCATCTACGGGACTATCACCCTCTGTGGTGCTCCGTTCCAGGAGTCTTTGATTATATATGTATATAAGTAACCGGTATAACAGATAACCGACGTTACGTCCTACAACACCTATACTGCAACGGTCTGTCCTTTAAGAACGTAGTCCAAGAAGTCAAAAGACAATTTTTCCTACGCTCAACACAGATATAGGTTTAGGCTGTTCCGCGTTCGCTCGCCACTACTAACGGAATCATAACATCTCTTAACTACCTTATCCCGCGCCTCTTGCGAGGACGAGGTAAGGTAAGAAAAAAGATGTCTTTTGTTATTTTATTTTCCTCTGGTTACTGAGATGTTTCACTTCACCAGGTCTTCTCCATACAGCTATGTATTCACTGTACAGTACTCTCCAATAGAGAGTGGGTTCCCCCATTCGGAAATTTCCGGGTCAAAGGTTGCTTGGGACCTCACCGAAACTTATCGCACCCTGCGGCGTCCTTCATCGTCTAACAGTGTCTAGGCATCCACCATGTGCTCTTGAAGTGCACTACAAAAACATACAATTGTGTTTCTGTACGCGTATCCACCGTAGCGGATTACGCATTTACCACAAACGAGAAACTTTGTTCGTGGATTTAGTTTTGTTAAGATGCTTTCATGTCGGCAGACATGAATTTTTAAACTTACAATGTTTATATGCTTCACCCGAACCAATCGGGTGATGCGTTATATTGCTTTACAAGTAAATTGTAATGAACCTTCGGTCTATCGTTTTTTATCATTTCGAATCACAGGTTCTTCAGATTTATATCTGAGTAATCTGCGATTTAAAATTTTTGTTTTTTGAAATAAAATGACCGCTTGAAAGCGGTCATAAACATGCATAGGATGTTTTGATCTATCCGCTCGGATACTGTGAGTAACTAATTGTTCTTGAGTACATCATGATCTAGTTTTAGAATTGAAGTACGAAGTTGTTACCCAGAGGTCCAAACGTGTAGAGCGTGTGTTTTTGGACATGGTCTCGACTGAGTCGAGGCTGTATTCACGCCCGAATATAATACCTGAATCTCTGACCTGTGTCAAGGATGTGTGTGTGGATAAAATGTGAATATCGTAACCCCTCCATTCTCCTCCATTTCAAAGGATTTTATGAGCGGATTTGCTTTCAAACTTTCATGCACTTTTGCTTTCAAAATTCCTTTCCCAATCCCATGAATCACACGCACATATTGTTCACTATTTTTGTACAGACCATAAATTTCAGTTTCCAAAAATTCCAAAGCTTCATGTGAATTTTTAAATTCATGAAGATCAATGGAAGGTGTATTTGGATTTTGAGATTCAAGTTGTAGATCTAACATAATTTTAAATAAAAACCCCCGCAAAAAAATGTAGAGGTTTTCTGTGCCGAAGAAGGGACTCGAACCCTTACGCCATAGGCACTGGTTCCTAAGACCAGCGTGTCTACCAGTTCCACCACTTCGGCCTGTGACTTGTCCGCCGAAGCTTTAGCATAGGCGGGAAAAGAACGTCAATATTAAACCATTATTCTTTTTGTTTGTCAATATCAGATACAAAAACGCATCCTTATCAGATGCGTTTTGAAATTCCAAATTGTTTTACCTCTAAAACCTCGCCCACTTGAATTCCCAAATCTCTCAAAGCTATTGTCGACTTAACTTCTCTGCTCTTTCATAAGCCTCTGTTGCTTGAATTCCCAAATCTCTCAAAGCTATTGTCGCCTTTTTTCTTTTCTCATCTAAAAGATGTAATTCATCATCTGGAAACCTATGTGGTCCATCCATAGCCTCAATATCTGAAGCAGTAGCAATCGCAGATTTCACAAGATTATCAAGTCCTGCCATTACTACAATATATTGTTCTTTTGTGTCTCTAGTATCCTCTTCACCTGCAGTTTCTATCTCACTACCAGTCTTATCTACTGCCACATCATTAGGACCTTCTTGGACTATTTTGTCAGCCCCAGCTGCAACAAAATCTTCTGGTCTATCACCTTTACCCTCTACTGTTTCTACTACCATATTAAAATGATTAAATATAATTAATTTTATTATAAATACATAGATAACATCTGTCAAACAAAAACGCACCCTTTCAGATGCGTTTTGATTTTATTGTTCTCTACTTTACTTATCTTTTCTACCAAACAAACCAAACTTCTTTTTTGGAGCTTCCTCTGGTTTAGGAGCTTCAGGTTTTGGTGCATGTGGTTTAGGAGATTGTGGACGAGGACCCTTGTCCGCCGAAGCTTTAGCGTAGGCGGGACGGTCATCTCTACGTGGACCACGATCATGACGAGGTCCTGGTTTATAATTTGGACGTCCGCCACTTGGTCTACTACCACCGCCACGATTATCATCTCTACGTGGTGGAGGAGCGTCAGTAAATCCATCTGGTTTTGGCATGAGTACTTTCATAGAAAGATTCACGCGACCAAGATTATCAATTTCTTTTACCTTTACTTTTACAATTTGATTGAGTTTCAAAGCGTCGCTTGGTTTATTTGTTCTTTCCCATGAAATTTCACTCACATGTACGAGTCCATCTTTTCCTGGGAGAAGTTCTACAAACGCACCAAAGTCTTCAATTCGTACAACTTTACCTTCAAACTCTTCGCCTGCTTCAACTTCACGTGTAAGATCTTTGACAATTTGTACTGCTTTTTTCATGCCTTCACCATCACTTGATGTAATCATGACACGACCGTCTTGCTCAATGTCAATTTGTACTCCAGTGTCTTCAATAATTTTGTTAATTACTTTTCCACCAGGTCCAATCACGTCTCTAATCTTTTCTGGATCAATTGTAATGGTTACAATACGTGGAGCATATGGAGACATTTCTTTGCGAGGTTCTGGCATAATTTTTGCCATACTCTCAAGAATTTCCAATCTTGCTACGAAAGCTTGGTCTACAGTCTTTTCTATTAAGTCCATTGGAAGACCTTGAGTTTTGGTATCCATTTGGATTGCAGTAATACCGTCAGCTGTACCAGCAATTTTGAAATCCATTCCACCAGGGCCATCTTCTACATCTTGTAAGTCAGTTAAGATTTTCCAATCAGTCATATTTCCATTCTCATCTTCACGAGATGAAAGTCCCATAGCCATACCAGCAACAGGTTTTGTAAGTGGTACACCAGCAGCCATAAGTGAAAGTGATGACCCACATGTGCTTGCCATTGAACTAGATCCGTTTGATCCCATGATTTCTGAAACTACGCGAATTGCATATGGGAAATCTTCTTCTTTTGGAAGCAGTGGTTCAAGCGCACGCTCTGCAAGAGCACCGTGACCAATAGCACGTCGACTTGGTCCAAACAATGGACGTACATCGCCGTATGTAAATGGTGAGTCATTATAATGATGCATGTAACGCTTGGTTCCTTCTTCTTCCATTGAATCCAATGTTTGTACATCACCAGGAGCACCAAGTGTTACAATTGAGAGAACTTGTGTATCTCCGCGCATAAACATTGCTGAACCGTGTACACGTGGAAGTAAGTCAACTTCATTTTGTAATTCACGAATCTCAGTAAGCTTACGTCCATCAAGACGTTGTTCACTACTCAAAATTCTTTTACTTATTTCATTTGAAACATATAGCTTCAAATTCTTAAGTCCAGCACCAAATGATTCCTCTTCAAAACCTTTTTCTTTCAAATGAGCTTCTGCAGCTTTTTTTACTTCATCAACCATACCACTACGCTCAGCCTTTGTAACTTTTGGAGAATTGAAAATCATAGTGTTAGAAACACTTGCAACAAATTCCTCAGTTGCTTTTCGAACTTTCTCTTCTACGTTGTCGTCTACTTCTACAAGATCATCTGCTAATTCTGGGATAGCTTCTTTTTCTACACCAATCTCTGACTGAATCTTTTTTATAAATTCAACTACTGGTCCAAGCTGTTCACATCCAACTTTTATTGCATTATATGCATCAGACTCCACAACTTCTTGAGCTCCAGCCTCAACCATGATGAGCTTTTCTGGAGTTCCAGCTACTATCATGTCGAGCTTATTGTTTTCTTCTATTTGAGAAGTTGTAACATTTAGGATTGGTTTGTTTTCAGCATCAAGTCCAATACGTGCGGCACCAATAGGTCCGTTCCATTGGATATTTGAAATACTAATTGCACAACTTGCTGCAATAAGACCAACAATTGATGCGTCATTTTCTCCATCAACTGACAGAGCTGTGAGGATTACTTGAATATCATTACGAACACGCTCGTCAAAAAGTGGACGAATAGCGCGGTCAATTATACGTGATGTCAAAATTGCATCATCACTAGGCCGTCCTTCACGTTTGATAAAACGACTTCCTTTGATTCTTCCTGCTGCATAGAGCTTCTCTTCGAAGTTTACCATGAGTGGAAAATAATCAATCCCGTCTCGGACACTATCACTTTTGACAACAGTTGCCAAAATTGTTGTGTCACCATACTGAACAGTACATGACGCATTTGCTTGGAGTGCAAGCTTACCAGTCTCGACAGAAAGGGTGCGCCCGCCCCAATCAATAGACCATTTCTTTGGTTGTAACATATTATATATGTGTTACAGCTGCTCTCGATACGATAGACCCACATGGATCTAGATGTCTCGAGACCAGCCTAAATAAATTATTTTTACTTTTTAAATATTTTTTTGCTACTCACTGGCTTCCCAATGAGAAATTTTTTCTTTTCTTCTGATAGATCAATGAAATCATCCACTAAATCAATGAGCTTACTAGAACTTGTCTCACCAAATGCCAATACCTCGACTTGTTTACCCATACTTCTTAGGTATTCAACAAGTGGCAAATAATCTCCATCCCCTGAAACAATCACAATCGCATCGAGTGTCGGTGCAAAACGAATTGCGTCAACAGCAAGACCCACATCCCAATCAGCCTTTTTAAATCCTGACTGATAAACTTGTAAATCCTTTTCTCGTGTCTCAATACCAAGATTGTAGAGTGCTTCAAAAAATGGCTGTTCTTCTTTGCTCTCTGTACGGACCACATAGGCAATCGCACGGATAAGTTTTCTGTCAGCCACTGCCTCAGTAACTATATTGCCAAAGTTTACCTTTTTATTAAAAAGGTTCTTTGCAGAATAATACATATTCTGTACATCAATAAACACCCCTACGCGTTGATCGGGGTGTTTAAGAGGATTTTTTTTGTTAGCTTGATTTTGCATCTTTACTTTCATTAACAACCACCTCTACTGTCTCTTCAACATCTTCTTCTTTAGCGATAAATTGTTTTGCTTGTTTAAGTTTGAGCTTCTTCACAAGCTCTTCATAACTTGCAGCATTTTCACGTTGCAAATATTTGAGTAGTCTACGACGTTCTCCAACCTTACGCAAAAGACCTCTACGTGATGAGTGATCTTTATGATGAGCCTTCAAGTGACTTGCGAGCTCGTCAATCTCTGCTGTAAGTATAGCGATTTGTACCTCTGTAGAACCAGTGTCCCCCTCATGTGTTTGATACTTTTTTATCAAACGTTGTTTCTTTTGCTTTGTAAGCATAGCATGCATATGTTTAGCGGGCGCAGGGCGAGCATGTTCGCCGAGGTCCGTCCTTCCTCACTGAGGAAAGGTATATAAAAAGCGGACTGACTATACCAAACACTTATAACTTTGTCAATAGTAATACAACAAATTAATAAACAATTGCAAACAAAGCACTGACTACCATAATTCCCGTTCCAAAGATTAAAATGGCTCGTTCCAAAAGTGGAACACGCAAAAAACGACGCTCAAACAAAAGCATTACGATAATACCTGCCAAAAATATAGTAAATACCCCTACAAAGAAACCTGCCATAAATAATCCTTTATACGAATAAAATGAGAATCTCTTGCCAATACATCTGAATACCACATATCCCTATCTCCCAAAAATATGAAAATATCCCTATCATAGCGTCGTAATAAATCAAAGCGGACATCCATATCCTCACCATGCCAAAAATCCTGCCACTCCTCAAATACCCACTCATCGTATTCAAACATACCCGGAGCAATAACATCTCTATTAGTAAACCCTTGAACCCATGGGGCATAATGAGAATTGATTGTAAGAAGATACGCGTCTTCAGGCACCATAGAATCAATAGTCTCAATATAAGAAATCTCATGCGACCATACTAGTGGCTGTTTACTCACCATATGATAACCACTTTGAAAAAACATTAAAGCAAAAAACAGAATCGCAACAACACGCAAAAGTTTACTCTGTTTTGTATCTTGTAAAAAGTAATATAGAAATATTGCCGCAAAAAATATTGCTGCCACATCAAAAAATATAAGAAATCTACGATAAAATAATATTCCTAAGGCAAAAAGTATTGTATTCACAATTAAAAATACACTCCACTCTTTATATTTTTTTCCATAAAAAATAAGCCCTGCAAAAGCAAAGAAGATATATAGGAAGGCCGAACGAATATAGAAATCAAGTGAGATAAACTGTCCAGTCAGCTCAGCACTCGACTGTTTGGATGCGTCACTCACATATAGAGTCTTTTGCATTGCAAGTGATATGTAGCTTACAATTTCTTGAAAATTAAATGCAAAAATACTTAGCAGACTGACTCCACCACTTATAAACAAATACTTCCTTTTTTCTTTGTCATATATAAATACAATGAGTAGAGTAATACCAATAGGAACTAGAGAAAGAGGATGGATCGTTCCTATAATAAACAAAGATAAAACTAGTAAATAAGATCTATAATATAAAAATAAAAAAGACAGGAGAACAAAAAACAACCCAATAAGATTGCGATAATAAAACCACCAAAAAAATTCAAACTGGGCGATTGATGTTGTAAATAATATAAGAGCGATAAGGGAGATGATATTATTTTTTGTATATAATTTTACAACTACATAAAAAACAACACAGAGTAACATACCAAATAATATATACCACAAAAATAATATATCATCAGTATTTGTTCCAAGAAAACGTAAAGAATTTGAAAATGATGAAAACCCAAATGACGGAAGTGTCGAATCACCAAGCCGTTCAAAATATCCACGTATTATATGACGATAAATTCCTGTGTCATACCCAAATCCTGCCGCACTATAACGTGCATACATCCATACACGATTGATAGCGTAAAATAAAAATACAAAAACAGCAGCCACTTGTGGCCACTGTTTATATATTGTTTTGAATTCTTTTTTCATAGAGGTATATAGTATACCTCTCAATGGTTTCTTGTTCAACTTAATTCCATTGGTAAGAAACAAATACATCTCTAAATGCTACACGGTATTTATCATTACCATAACATTTAAACTCATATTCACGAAGTCCGTGTCCAGTATCTTTCATTGCATCTTTGAGTTTATAATATCTTTTATTACCAAATCTACGAACCCATACACCATTGTATGATTGGTAACAACGATCTACTTTTACAATATTTGACTTAATTTTGCCATATGTATAAGTAGGGCCATATTCATATCCTGGATTATAGTCGTATCCTGTAGTAGTTACAGGGCTATAACCATAGTTAGTTCCGTATCCATAAACTTCTCCTGTAAGTACGAAACCCATCCCAATAGCCCCAATCATAACGATTGAAAGAACCATTGTTTTGGCAAGAACTACTCCTTTTTTCGCTTTTTGTAGCGACATAGTATAAGGATTAAAATTTATTACTAGGATGGAGCATTATAGCACAATAGGGTCTTTTTGTCAAGTGTCCTACTTAAAGCGTCTTGAGTCTTACAAATGCACCATATTTGTCAGAAATACTCTCAAATGTGACTCTTACCCACTCACCAGTAGGCGCTTGTACATATGCATTCTTTCCAAGAGAGATATTTGTATATGTATAATTACCACCAGTAAACATCAAACGTACCTTACTATCAGTATATTGATTAATAGTAACTTTGAGACCATTTGAATGCTGAATTGAGTCTCCAACACAGCTACTATATAATCCGTCTCCACCAGCAGAGTTACCACATGACATTTCAGATGTTTCTTCCTCAACCTCTTGCTCTTCACTCTTTACACTGATAATAGCTCCGCCATAAATGTTATAATCTTCATATTTTACAGTGAGCTTATATTTACCATCTTCAGTAAAAAATGATTTTGAAGCACCATCACGATACAACTTTACAAATCCCCTGTCAGCATTGGTAAGATATAGATATGTGTGTGCGCCTTTACCATGAAAATGATTTTCCATACTCACTTTTGTTGGTGAGTGATAAATTTTCTTTCCCTCACACACAATATGTGTACCATCAAAAACTTTTGTATCCATACACGTTGGCACGACATATCTAAAATCATTTTGCTCTTCGACTTCTGGAATATAAATATAAAGAGAAACAACGTCATCCACTTCTACCGGCATGTTTGGTACTTGTGAAATGCCATCGTTATTGCGAACAAACGCAGTCATGAGAACATATTTTCCACGATAATAATCATTCACTGTAAAATGTTTAGAACCATAAGGTCCAAAATTTACATCGTCAGCAATTGCTCGTACATAATTTTCATTATATTCAACATCTGATGTTTCGCTATTTGTCCAAATAACACCATATGTATTTTCTCTATAGTTTGGACCTGCTGACATTACATATCTAAATGAATCAAGAGAACTATCTAACGTCATGTAACCAGGTTTTACATATGTATTGTTATCTTGGTAAGAATTATTATTTTTTACAATTGATTTACCATTTTGACTATCATATGCAAGAAAATAATTTACTTCAACGTTCTGTTCTTTTTGTTCAACATGAAAATACAATGGAATAATGTCATCTACTTCCACAGGCATATTTGGTACTTGTGAAATACCATCTCCATTACTGACATAAACAAACATGGCAACAAACTTTCCACGATACCAATCAGTCAATTGAAGTTGGGCTTCATTGTTTGATGATTTGCTTGCATATCTTACAAGATTTTTTACAGTATTTTCGTCAAAACTAAGATTGTCAGTATTACTTGTTTTCCATGCTAGTCTATATGTAATATCTTGACCAAGATCTTCTGCAGCATCTCTGCTTGCGTTATCAATGAGTGCTTGTACACGAAAATGTGTTTGTTCATTATCAATATGAACAAGAGACGGTAATTTATGATACTTATTACCATCTTGGTATGATGTATAATTTATTGCGACCTTACTCAATGCTTCTCCTTGGGCATTTGTTTCATAAACACGAAACCATTTTAGTTTCGATTGAGTAGATGCATCTTTCCAGCTAACTTTGTATTGTGTATTTGATGTACAATTAAGTTTGTAATCACGAAGTCCGTGACCAGCGTCACGTACGCCATTACTTAACTTGTACTCGTTTGAATTACCAAATCTACGAACCTTGATGCCATTTGATACATTTCTACATGAATCAACAGACACTCTATTCGAACCTTGTGAAGGAGTATTGGCTGCCCCTACTACATTTGGCATGAGCCCCACAAGCATAGCGGCTACTGCAAATGTATACAAAACTTTCTTTGTCATATATACGTAATTATGTGTATAAATAAATTAAATCCCTCTCATTTACCTTTCTGTTATATTAAACGCTATAAAAGACAAAATATTACATAAATACAACCTCTAATTTGATGAAAATAAAAAAATCGCTCTGTTAAGCGAAAAATCTCCTCCAGGCGACGCTCCGACGTGATGTCGAAGCGTCGCCCTTGATTCAGCTGACCGCCTGACCGATGAGAAATACGATCCCAATCGGAACCGAAGCCCCTATCGGCACCAGCAGGTTGTCGTCCATCAAGAACTCAAAAAGCCACCGAAGGCGCGGCATGCGGATCTTAACCGCGATATGCATGTGAATCCACTCCTGCGCCAGTTCGGCGTATCCTCCCACTACGACTCCGAGAGGGAACGCGATCAGGAAGAAGAAGTGGTGGATCTCGGGGAAGACCTTCCAGCCGGACAGATCGAGAGCGCTCGAAATGAACACACCGATGCCAGCCGAGGCACAAAACCCCCTGTAACCCGTCCACGTCTTTTTGCCGCCCGTGAACACCTTGCGGATCTCAACTTCGTCCATACCATCGGCCCTGGCCTTAGCCACAGCTTTGGCCCATTCCCGTGCAATTGGATCTCCGAAGCCAAGAATAACCACTCCGAGCATCACTGCCGAGAGCGGGATTCCCCACCACAGCGGCAGAAGCACCCCAAGTGCAAACGGGGTAAGGGCAGAGAGAAGTTCCTTCTCGTGATCGCGAATGATATGTGTCCAGTGAAGGACCCACTTCTCGAAGAAGAGCAAGAACCAGTTGATCGACCTCAAGATCACGAAGAGGACGCTCACGAGGATCCAGAACCCTGACCACTTCGGCTTCCACTGGAAGAAACGAACGACTGGTTCCCACCAAAGAATCCGGTGAAGAACCACCCGGACGACATCCGCAGTAAATGCCCAGAAGCAGATCTGCTCGGCGATCCGGACGCTCTCATCTTCGTCGAATCTGAGTATCTGAGCGAAAAACATTGCGCCGAACCCGAAGGTGAAGTGGAATCCTGCTCGCCACCACGATGATGCTATTTTTTTCTCCAACGATACCTCCCTGGCTTTTTAAACCAGCTGAATTTTTCTCCTTGTACCAGTGTTTTACCATTTTTATAATAAAAAAACAACCCTACGCATGTAGAGTTGTTTTTAATTTTCTAACTATTTCTTATTCTCCCATCTGTTCAGCTACTTCTGCCACAAAGTCACAATCTTTCTTCTCAATTCCTTCACCAAGTTCAAATCGAGCGTATCTGCGAAGATTAATTTTTTCACCGATCTCACCAGATGCAGTAGTCAAAAGCTGTTCAACAGTCTTGTCCTCATCTTTGATAAAAGATTGTTCGAGCAAACAGATTTCGCTATAAAATTTACCCATCTTTCCTTCAAGAATTTTTTCAATCATCTCTTCTGGTTTACCTTCGTCTTTCAACTGTTCACGATATACATTTTTCTCACGTTCTACGTCTTCAGCAGTCACTTCTTCGCGTGACAAAAACTTTGGTGCCATTGCAGCAACATGCATACAAAGGTCATTCCCAAGAGCAAGAAACTTTTCGTTTTGTGCAACAAAGTCTGTTTCGGAATTGAGCTCTAGAATAACACCAATACGACCTTCGCCATGGTTGTATGTAAAAACTTTTCCTTCAGATGCAATCTTGCCAGCACGCTTTGCTGCTTTTGCTGCACCTTTTTTGCGAAGTAGGTCTACCGCACTATCGAAGTCACCATTTGATTCTTCAAGCGCTGCTTTACAATCCATCATACCAGCGCCGGTTTGTGAACGAAGTTTTGCAATATCTTGAGCTGTAATTGCCATATAAATTTTTTTAGAAGAAGTAAATTATTTTTTGATAGGTTTTTTCTCTTCAGCTTTTGGTGCATTTTTTTCATATTCTCCCACACCTTCTTTGATTGCATCACGTACAACCCCAACCATCATGTCGATAGATTTAACTGCATCATCATTTCCTGGAATAACATAAGCTGCCTTTTCTGGATTTGCGTTTGCATCACACACACCAATAATTGGGATGTTCATACGATTTGCTTCAGTAACTGCAGTTTTTTCACGTTGCATTGCTGGAACAAAGATAACATCTGGATTTTTGGTAAGTGTTGAAAGACCTGCCAAATATTTATCCATTTTTTCAATTTGACGCATGATGTCTAAACGTTCTTTTTTAGTATATTTTTCTAGCTCACCCTTTGCTTCTTGTTCTTTTAGATCATTATACTTACGAATAAGTTTTTTGATCTCTGCAAAGTTGGTAAGCATGCCGCCAATCCAACGGTCAACCAAATACGGCATTCCGCAAGCTACAGCGGCTTCCTTTACAATATCTTTTGCTTGAGGTTTTGTAGATACAAAAAGAATCTTCTTTCCCTCAGCTGCCAATTTTTTAATTTCTGGCAACACTTTCTCGAGTTGTACTTTTGTCTTATCAAGATCAATAATATGAACTTGGTTTCGCTGTGTAAAGATGAAAGGCTTCATCTTCGGGTGCCAGCGAGACACCTTGTGTCCGAAATGAACACCGGCTTGGAGCATGTCCAAGATAGAAGGAATCTTCATAATTGGGCTTTCCTTAGTCCTCTCTATCAGCGACCCTTTCGGGCAGGAAAACTTGTGATAGATGAGGGATAAATAAATATTTCCGCTTTGCGGAAGTGGCAACACTATACTATATGTATATATCTCTGTCAAGAGCTTTTACTTCCAAGACTTGATAAGAAAACATAAACGTGGTATAACCATGTCGAATCAAAAGGAGTACAACGTGGACATGAGAATATACTTCGCATTTCGCGGAGAGTGGGCAGGTCGGCTTAGAGCTGACGAGTGCCGTGTTATTTTCGACAAAACCGAGTTCGAGCGCATCCAAGCTCTCCACGGAGAAGACCCCTCCTATAGGCTATTCTCTGTAACTGTGCCGGATTCTAGAACTGCACGCCTCATCTTCGCAACTGTCACCAGGGCCGCGAAGAGGAGCGGTAAGGTGTCGAGGATTGCTAAGGCGATGGCCCTCGAATTCGCCACAAAACTTCTTGAACCAGGGAGGACGCCATGAAAGGCGAGGACGGAGGAGCGAGGGAACCCCCGTCCAATGTCCGTATGTAAATAGACTTCTGTTTATAAATGGACCAAAAAAACGCGATATATCGCGTTTTTTTATTGAAAAACTCAAATTACTCTTCTATCTCTATTGCCTGTGTTGCACAACAATCTACCGCCATCTGAATCGTTGCTTCATCGTCTCCTGGAGGATCGATCACATGAGCCTTATCATCATCCCCCATTTCAAAGGTCCCTGAGGCCACAGCCGTACAAGAAGCACAACCAATACACTTGTCTGGATCAATTTTGATATTTTTTGCCATATTGTTATCTTAAA
>JABGUG010000061.1 GCA_018646705.1 Candidatus Parcubacteria bacterium
ACATCTCCCGAATCTTTCACGGTCTGGGTTCGGTATCACACGGTCACCGGTATCGGTGTCTGGTACAATCCCGGTTTTCCCGAGGAGAAGGTCGCACTGTTTAACGGCGGACTAGTCGAAGAAGCTGACGCCGTTGAGATAGTTTCTGGTGGTTGTGGGTACATACTCGCGGTCGCCAATCAGGGAGAGATCCCGTCCGACGTATGCCTCGAGACCGACAATCTCGAGGTGGAGATGGATCAGTTCATCAGTATCGAACTGATCGAACGACAGGTCGATGGCTTCTGCTTCGATCTCGAACCTGGCGAACAGGACACGTGGCACATCGGCTGGTACCCCCAGCTGGAGTGAGTTATTCGGACGGAACAAAAGGTCCGTCCGCGAGCTCTGTCATACGTACCGGCATCTCGCATTCATTATAATATTTTTGATAAAACGTTGTAGTGAGTGTATTGTTACCGGTATGTATGTTAAATAAAAAAGTAGAGACGCAAAATGTTGCGTCTCTACTTTTTTATTATTTTATTTTATAATCTCGGGTGCAATCATTGTTTTTTCATTCCAATACATATTTTCAGGTGGATATATTTTGCAAATATGCTGCCCAATATGGTTAAAACCAGCTTCATGCAGTTTTTTCAAATGTTCTTCTGAATAATTTTGTTCTTCATCTGAGTAGTATGTGAGAACACCGCCTTTTTTTAGTAATCTGTATGCATCTTTGAAAAACCAGAAATGATTTTTGTGAACCTGCTCCTCAGTCAAAGGATATGTATCAAATAGGATACCATCATAAAATTCTTCCTCTAAATTGTCTACTATATTTTCCCAAAATTCTTCTATCAATATAATTTTTCCATCTTTAATTTCTTTTCCATATTTATTTTTGCATTTCTGTGCAACCTCTGGATGACATTCTATTATTGTATGCGTTTTTACATCTGTATTTTTTTGAATCAAGTCTGCAGAAATACCCATACCAAACCCAAGCTCAAGAACATGGCCACCATTTTGGGTTGCGATATGTGAGAGTCTTTTCATATAATCAGTTTCCCAACGATCCATTACATGATGACCAGCTATAAAGAGGTTATCTTTTGTGAAGTGAGCTGGCTCTTCTCGCCATTCTTTTTTATTTGGGAATCCAATATCTTTTCGAGTTTGTTTTGTATCCATATTGTGTGGATCGATTAAAGCACGATACTGTGTATATGTCAAGTAGACACCGTTTAATAGCATTTGACTTTGCTTGAACTGCTCGATACAATAGTACCACTAGTATATAACATTTTGGTGTGGGGGGATAATTTTTTAACTTGAAAACACTATGTCTTCACGCTTGGACCGCCTTATGCGGCTTGCCCAAAAAACGGGCTATACCCTCATTGTACATAACAAAACGGGGAAAGACGTCGTTATTATGGATGTCGATCAGTACGAGGGGATGCATGATATGCAGGATATATATTTTGGGGATAATACTTGTGATTGTAGTACACAATTGCATGAGATGGATGAAGTGGGAATGCTCGATAAAATAAATAGAGACATTGCTGTATGGCGTTCGCATAAAGATATGGACGAAGGTCTATACAGAAATTATGAAACAGAACATGATCTGGGGGATCACTTACCTGACTCTTTTGAAGAAAATACTACGCCTTCCCCTGAATGGTTTAAAGCAGGTGATGTGCTTGAAGATAAGCATTCAGATTTTTTGGATGATGAAGAAGATGAGGATGATTATGCGTGGGATGATAATGACAATGATGAAATTGTGTCTGAAAATGATTTTGATTTAGAGTCGTTTCCTTCTTTGGAAAATATAATCAATGATGAACAGTCAAAAGATGAGCTGTCTGAAATCAGTGAAGAAGGTGAGGAAGAGGTAATGTACGATTCGCTTGGAGAGGCCTCACTTGGAAATATTAAGGACAAAAAAGATATTCCGTTTATAGATCATGGAGATAGAGAAGGTGGTGTAAAAGAGGAGCCAATAGATGATGATGAACCAGTATTTTTTGAAGAGCCGGTATAAGTGGTTTTAAATTGAAAAAAATGGCTCTATTGAGTCATTTTTTTATTCCACAGTCCATCCCCACTCTATCCCCTTGACTAATTGTTGGTTTTCCTTTATAATCACATCGCATAAATTTTGCTCTGTAGAGCATTTTTAATTTCTGTATTTTTAGTAATTTAGAAGTGCCGCTGGATACAAAACTACCCTGACCATTCAGGCTAGTGCGGACAAACGACCATAGTAATATGGCAGATTTTCAGCGAACCAAGACTCACGTAAATGTGGGTACAATTGGTCATGTTGATCACGGTAAGACAACCCTTACCGCAGCAATCCTCAAGGTTGCAGCAGCTCATGGACTTACTGCTCAAGATAAAGGAGTAGATTCAATTGACGCAGCACCAGAGGAAAAAGAGCGTGGTATTACCATCGCAACTGCTCATGTAGAGTATGAAACAGAAGCTCGTCATTACGCACACGTAGATTGTCCAGGACATGCTGATTATGTTAAAAACATGATCACAGGTGCTGCACAAATGGACGGTGCTATTCTCGTAGTTTCAGCAGCTGATGGTCCTATGCCTCAGACTCGTGAACATATCTTACTTGCAAAGCAGGTTGGTGTACCAAAGATTGTAGTATTCTTGAACAAAGTCGATCAAGTATCTGATCCAGAACTTATCGATCTTGTAGAAGAAGAAGTAAAAGATCTTTTGAATAAATATGAATACCCAGGAGATGAAACTCCGATTATTCGTGGATCAGCTTTGAAAGCACTCGAAGATCCAAATGGTGAAGAGACATCAAAACCAGTTATGGAATTGCTTGCAGCACTTGATAGCTACATTCCAGATCCAGAACGTGATCTTGACAAAGACTTTATGATGCCTATCGAAGACGTTTTCTCAATTGAAGGACGTGGTACGGTAGTAACTGGTCGTATTGACCGTGGTATTGTAAAAGTTGGTGAAGAAATCGAGATCGTTGGTATGAAGGAAGAAACTGACAAAACCACTGTGACTGGCGTAGAGATGTTCAACAAGAACCTCGACCAAGGTCAAGCTGGTGACAATGCTGGTATTCTTCTTCGTGGTACTAAGAAAGAAGAAGTACAACGTGGTCAAGTACTTGCAAAACCAGGTACTATCAAACCACATACTGAGGTAGAAGCAGAAGTATACGCACTTACCAAAGAAGAAGGTGGTCGTCACAAACCATTCTTCAATGGCTACAAGCCACAGTTCTACATCCGTACAACAGATGTAACTGGTGATGTAAAATTACCAGAAGGAACTGAGATGGTAATGCCTGGAGATAAGGTTAATTTGACTATTAAACTTATCGCTCCTGTTGCTATCGAAGACAAAATGCGTTTTGCTATCCGTGAGGGTGGTAGAACAGTTGGTGCTGGTATGGTAACCAAAATCATTAAATAAGACACAAATGTTCAAGCCCGCCACTACGGCGGGCTTGAGTGTTTTCTTAAACATAGTTCATTTTCTATTAATATGGCAGATACTGCAACAAAGACAAAAGAGGCACAACAAAAACTTCGTATCAAGATTAGAGCGTATGATCACAAGGTGATTGATACTGCAACAAAGACTATTATTGACACAGCAGAACGCAACAATGTAAAGGTTGTTGGTCCAGTACCACTACCTACAGCAAAGAATAAATTTAGTGTTAATCGTTCTACATTTGTGCATAAAACATCTCAAGAACAGTATGAGATGCGTACACATAAACGCTTGTTAGACATCATCAGTCCTAGCCCAAAAGCTATTGATGCGCTTATGAATTTGAATCTTCCAAGTGGTGTTGATGTAGAGATTAAAATGATCTAGTTTTTGTCCAAGGTTGATAGGTCTGTGGATAGATTCCACTTTTAGTGCCCTTGACATATTTTGCCTATTGCGCTACAATACGCGCGAATTTGATATTAGTCCAAACACAGTTCAGATCGAGCAGATAAGATCCATATGGAAAACATCTGCAAGAACAGAAGTCTGTGATATGGAGGTGACGTTTTCATTATAATTTATACTAAATAGCCCTTGAGTAAGAGGCTAGAAGGAATTAGTGATTTTTGTTAAGATTTTCACAAATTAATATTTCCTTCTAGTTTTTTATATCACCAATTTCGTGTGGTACACATATTAAACTTAAATATGCGGCCCATGATATGTGATCAATAGATTATGAAATTCATCATTGGTAAAAAATTAAACATGACACAAGTCTTCAGAGAAGACGGTGTTGTTGTACCTGTAACTCGCGTTCAGGCTGGCCCATGTGTAATTACACAAGTAAAAACACAAGAAAAAGAAGGCGCAAACGCTGTTCAGGTAGGATTTGGTACACAAAAGACTTTTCGTCTTACAAACCCAATCAAAGGACATTTAAAAGATATTAAGGTAGATAACAACTCAAATTTGACTGTTCGTCATTTGCATGACTTCCGTAATGATAATGATCTCAAACATGGAGATGTATTGACAGTAGATATGTTTGAAGCAGGAGAAAAGGTAGAAGTAACAGGTAAATCAAAAGGTAAAGGTTTTCAAGGTGTTGTAAAACGTCATGGATTTCATGGTTCACCTGCAAGTCATGGTCATAAAGATCAGCTTCGCATGCCTGGTTCTATTGGTGCAACTGACGCTGCACGTGTGTTCAAAGGAACACGAATGGGTGGTCACACAGGAGACGAACAAGTTACTGTTAAGAATTTAGAAGTTGTTGAGATTGATGATAAAAATAATGAAATTTTGATAAAGGGTGCTATTCCTGGTGCACGAAATGGTCTTGTCTATATATATACTGGAGAAGGTAAGATTGAGATTAAGGCTGAAGAACCACAGGTTGAAGAAAAGCCTGCCTCCGCTGAAGCTCCGGCAGACAAGCCTGAGGAAAAGATTGAAACACCAGTAGAAGAAAAAATTGAAGAATCAAAAGAAGATCCTAAAGTTGAGGAACCAGAAGCTGAAGATAAAAAAGAAGAAGAAAAACCTGTTGAGGAACCAAAAGTTGAAGAAAAAAAAGAGGATGTTCCTGCAGAAGAAGTAAAAGAAACTAAATAATTATATGGCAAACGTAGCAGTTTATAATTTAACAGGTGAAAAGACAACAGATTTGAAATTAAATGATGATGTTTTTGCTGTTCCTGCAAAGAAAGAAGTTGTTCACCAAGTATATACAGCACTTGAAGCTAATGCACGTGAGCCTTGGGCACACGCAAAAGATAGAAGTGAAGTGCGTGGTGGTGGACGTAAACCTTGGAAACAAAAAGGTACTGGTCGTGCACGTCATGGTTCAAGTCGTTCTCCGATTTGGTCTGGTGGTGGTGTAACATTTGGTCCTTTGAAAACAAGAAATTACAAACAAAAAATCAATAAAAAAGTTAATCGTCAAGCAGTAATGATGTGTCTTTCAGACAAAGTGAAAGAAGAAAAATTGATTGGACTTGAAAGTTTTGATTTTGGTGGTAAGACAAAAGTTATTGCTGAGCTTCGTAAGAAGTTACCAGGATTTGGTAAGAGCACACTTATTGTTGCGCAAGATCCTAGCGATGAGCTTTTGGTGGCAACACGAAATGTAGAGAATTTGCATGTAACACGTGCTCAAGACGTGAATGTTGTTGACTTACTACATCACCAATATATTATTTCAAATGAAGAATCACTTAAAGCTTTAGAAGCACGTTTATCATAAATACTATGGGTTTACTTGACAAATGGTCAAAAAAGAAAGAGCAAGAGCAACTCGAAGCTGTAGAAAAAAAAGCTGGCACTGTTGAGGTTGCAGAAAAACCAAAAGCAAAAAAAACAACAAAAGCTACAAAAACTGAAACAACAGCAAAGGCTACAACAGCAAAAAAAACAACTGCGAAAGCAACTGGAATAGCATACAGAACACTTGTTCAACCGCTTGTTAGTGAAAAAGCTACATCTCTTGAAACTCAAGGGAAGTATGTATTTATCGTAAGTAAAGAAGCAACAAAAGAAGAAATCAAAAAATCAATTGAAGAATTATACGGTGTTAAACCAAAGAGAGTACGAACAATGCAATTTGAAGGTAAACGAGTTCGTTTTGGTCACAGTCGTGGCAAGAGAAATGATTGGAAGAAAGCGGTAGTAGAATTACCAAAGGGACACACTATTCATATCCATGAAGGCGTTTAATTAGTTGTTAGCCAATAGTTCACAGCCAATAGGCGAAACTATGAACTACTGGCTATGAACTATGAACTATTAAAATATGGCAGTACGAAAACACAAACCAACCACTCCGGGACGACGCAAATCAAGTGTTCAAGATTTTTCTGATATCACAAAGGTGAAACCAGAAAAAACTCTTGTTGAAGCATTGAAAAGTAAAGCAGGCCGTAACAATACCGGTAAAATTACTGTTCGTCATAGAGGTGGTGGTGTAAAACGAATGTACAGACGTATTGATTTTTTGCGTAATAAGTTTGAGCAGGTAGCAACAGTGACTGCAATTGAATATGATCCAAATCGTGGTGCTCGTATTGCACTTGTTCAGTATGAAGATGGCACTAAGACTTATGTATTAGCAGCAGCTGGAATGAAAGTGGATGACAAAATTATGTCTTCACAAAAAAGAATTGAAGCAATACATGGTAATCGTATGCCACTGTCAGAAGTTCCTGCAAGTATGTTTGTGTACAATGTAGAGCTTGAACCTGGCAAAGGCGGTCAGATTGTACGTGGAGCAGGGAATGCAGCACAACTCATGGTAGTAGAAGGTAAATATGCTCAGCTCAAGCTTCCTTCATCAGAAATGCGATTGGTAAAGAAGGAGTGTATGGCAACTGTAGGACAGGTAAGTAACCCAGATTATAAGTTGGTACGTTGGGGTAAAGCTGGTCGTATGAGATACAAAGGTATCCGCCCAACTGTAAAAGGTAAGAACATGAACCCAGTTGATCATCCACATGGTGGTGGTGAAGGACACAGTCCGATTGGTATGAGAAAAGGTCCTAAGACTAAATGGGGAAAACCTGCACGTGGTGTCAAAACTAGAAAACAAAAACAATCAGATAAGTTTATTCTTTCACGAAGAAAGAGTAAAAAGAAAAAATAATTTTATTTTATGTCACGAAGTTTGAAAAAAGGGCCTTTCATTGATCCAAAACTCATGAAAAAGGTCAAGAAAGCACAAGATACTGGCGATAAGAAGCCTATCAAAACATGGGCACGCGCAAGCACAATCACACCAGAGATGGTAGGACTTACGTTTGCCGTACACAATGGTAAGGATTTTATCGAAGTGTTTGTAGAAGAGAATATGGTAGGACACAAACTTGGTGAATTTTCACCTACCCGTAAGTTTAAGGGTCATGGTGGTAAAATGGCAAAAGATCAATCTAAAGCTTAATTATGAAAGCACAAGCAACCGCACATCTTAAATTTTTACGAATGAGCCCTCAAAAAGTACGTTTGATAGCCGGTCTTGTTCGTGGCCTAAAAGTTGAGGATGCTTTGGTACAACTCACATTTTCAAAAAAACGTGCAGCATCTCCAGTTAAGAAATTAATTGAGTCAGCAATTGCAAATGCACAACATAATCATGATTTGAAAAAAGACACATTAGTTATTGAAACTATTTTTGTAAACGAAGGATCTACACTACGTCGTTGGATGCCACGAGCAATGGGCCGTGCTACACCACTTCGTAAACGTAGCTCTCATATTACTTTAGTACTTGAAGGTGAAGTTGATGAAAAAGCTAAAAAATCTAAAGAGACTAAGAAAGAAGATAAAAAAGAAAATAAAAAAGACGTTAAAGTTGAGAAAGAAGAAAAAGAAGTGAAGAAAGAGACTAAAAAAGAAGCATCCGCTTCCGCTAAAGCTACAGCGGACAAGGACAAGAAATAATAAATTATATAGATATGGGTCATAAAGTACATCCAAAAATTCATAGAACAGGTATCTTGTTTCCATGGGAATCACGTTGGGTTAGTGTTAAGAAATATTCTACTTACCTAGAACAAGATATTAATATTCGTGAATACTTATTGGAGCGATTTAAAGATGCACATATTGATTCTGTATTTATTGAACGTGGACCAAAAAATGTTACAATTACTGTTTTTGCAGCAAAGCCGGGTGTGATTATTGGTCGCGGTGGACAAGGATTAGATCTTTTGAGAAAAGACATTGAACGAAAGTTTTTACAAATGAAGATAAAAGTAAAATTGAATATTCAAGAGGTTCGTCAACCATCTCTTTCAGCAGAGGTTGTTGCACAGCAAATTGTAAAAGATGTTGAAAATCGTATTCCATTTAGACGTATCATGAAACAAACAATTGAGCGTGTCATGAAAGCGAATGCGAAGGGTGTAAAAATTACTCTTGCAGGAAGATTGAATGGTGTAGAAATTGCACGTACAGAGACATTGTCAGAAGGAAAGATCCCTCTTATTACATTGCGTAGTAATGTTGATTATTCTAATAGAATAGCTCGTACTATCTACGGTGTGATCGGAGTTAAGGTGTGGATTTACAAAGGTGAATCATTTGAACGCATCGATAAGCTTGCAGAAAAACAAGATATTAAAAGAAAAAAGAAAAACTAGTGTATGTTGATTCCAAAAAAAGTAAAACATAGAAAGTGGCATAAGCCACGTCGTGGTAACAAAGGTGTTGCAACTCGCACAAACACGGTTGCTTTTGGTAGCTTTGGTCTCAAAGCCACTACACATAGTTGGATTACATCACGACAGATCGAGGCTACACGTCGTGTACTTACTCGTTATGTACGTCGTGGTGGTAAGGTTTGGATTCGTATTTTCCCAGATCGTCCTGTGACTAAAAAAGGAAGTGAACAACCTATGGGCGGTGGTAAAGGATCACCAGACCATTATGTAACAACTGTAAAACCAGGTACTGTGATGTTTGAGATGGATGGTATTACAGAGGAAAAAGCAAAAGAAGCACTTGAAAAAGCAAAACACAAATTACCACTTAAGGCAGTTTTTGTTAAGAAATAAGTATGGATTATAAAGAATTGAAAAACAAAGGTTTAAGAGAAATGCATGAATTATTGGCTGAGAAGCGCAATGAGCTTCGTGAACTTGAGTTTAAGGTAAGTGAAAATCAACTAAAAAACGTACGTAGTATTCGTGTGGCTAAAAAAGATATTGCACAAATTTTGACAGCAATCAATGCAAAGAGGATTGCCGTAGAAAATACTACAGTAGTAAAAGAAGATAACTAACGTTTTATGACAGATATTAAAAAAGCACAACACAGAAAGTTTGAAGGCGAAGTCGTAAGCGCAAAGGGGACTAAGACTCTCCAAGTGCTTGTGAAGACACGTAAGATGCACGCCAAATATAAAAAACAATACTGGGAGAGTAGAAAATATTCAGTACATGATGAAAAAGAACGTGCTCAGTTGGGTGACAAAATTTCATTTATTGAGTGTCGTCCAATTAGTAAGACAAAACGTTGGACATTGATCGACGTAGTCAAAAAAGCAGTTTAATAATACCTAGTAAACACGAGTAAATAATATGATTCAGCATAGAAGCATGCTAAAAGTAGCAGATAATAGCGGAGCCAAAAAGCTCATGTGTATTAGGGTACTCGGTGGTTATAAGAAGCGTTTCGCTCGTATTGGTGATATTATTACCTGTAGTGTAAAAGAAGCTGCACCACGTTCACAAGTAAAAAAAGGTGAAGTCATTCACGCTGTTATTGTAAGACAAAGAAAAGAAATGCGTCGTAAAGACGGTACATACATTCGATTTGATGAAAATGCAGCAGTAATAATCGACAAAAAAACAAAAGAACCAAAAGGAACACGTATTTTTGGACCGGTTGGTCGTGAATTACGTATGAATGGTTATCAAAAAATAGTTTCATTAGCTCCTGAAGTACTATAATATAATATGAAGATTAAAACAGGCGACAACGTAAAAGTCTTAATAGGAAAAGATCGTGGTAAAACAGGAAAGGTTGTTCAGGTACTTTTCAATAAAAAGACAAGTCAACATTTTGTTGTGGTTGAAGGAGCAAATATTTTGAAAAAACATATGCGCGCTGGTAGACAAGGTGAGAAGGGTCAAATCATTGAACTTCCTGCACCAATGCACGCAAGCAATGTTCAACTTATTGATAGTAAATCAAATAAGCCAACACGTGTCGGATATAAAAAAGAAGGAACCGACAAAAAACGTATCGCGCGTGTGAGCGATGAATTTATCGATTAATATATGAAATCAGAATTATACAAAATTTATAAGGATCAAGTTGTACCAGCTCTCAAAGAGAGTCAAGGATACAAAAATATCATGCAAGTGCCAAAGATCAAAAAGGTGACTATTAATGTTGGCTATGGTCGTAGTGTAAAAGACAAAGCATATATTGAAAATGTTGAAAAAACTTTGAATCTTATTTCAGGACAAAGAGCTGTTCGCAATAAAGCTACCAAATCTATTTCAAATTTCAAGATTCGTGAAGGAATGGAGATTGGTTCTTCAGTGACATTGCGTGGTGCTGTGATGTATGATTTCCTATACAAATTGATTAATCTTACGTTTCCTCGTGTCCGTGACTTTCGTGGACTTAGTCCAGATAGTTTTGATGGACAGGGAAACTATGCTATTGGACTCAAAGAACAGCTGGCATTCCCAGAGATTTCAGGTGATGCAGCAAATATGATTCATGGATTACAGATCGTTTTAACAACAACCGCAAAATCAAGAGAAGAAGGTTTTGCACTATTAGAAAAACTAGGGTTTCCTTTTAAAAAGAGTAAATAGAAAAGCTAGATATGGCAACACAAGCACAAAAAGCAAAAACATTTAAGCATAAACCAAAGTTTAGCACACGAAAAGTTAATCGTTGTTGGAAGTGTGGTCGTAAAAGAGGTTTTATGCGTAAGTTTGGTTTGTGCAGAATCTGTTTTAGAGAACTTGCCAACAAAGGACATTTGCCAGGAATCCGTAAATCAAGCTGGTAAAAAATAATACACATAAATAAACTATATTTGTAAACTATATTACTTATGATGACCGATCCAATTGCAGACATGCTTACTCGAATTAGAAATGCTCAAATGGCAAAGAAGCATGCTGTTTTGATACCCTTTTCTAAGGTTAAGTTTGTAATTGCAGAGATTCTATCTCAAACAGGATATGTAGGTAAAATAGAAAAGAAAGATGGTATGCCGGCAACGATCGAGATGTCATTGAAGTATAATGGTTCACAACCAGCAATTACATCAATAAAGCGTGAAAGTAGCCCGGGACATCGTGTATACCGAAAAGCAGATGAATTGCCACGTATATTAAATGGTTATGGTGTGTCAATTATTTCAACTTCTCAAGGTATTATGACTGGAGATGACGCAAAGAAGAAAAGCGTTGGTGGAGAAGTTATTTGTAGTGTTTATTAAAAAGAACTTTATATGTCAAGAATTGGAAAACAGACAATTGAAATTCCACAAGGCGTTACCGCTGAAATCAAAGATAACGTACTAAGTGTAAAAGGTCCAAAAGGAACACTTACACGCAAAGTACATCCTATTGTTAAGGTTGCTATTGTAGATAATCAAATCACTGTTGATGTAGAAAAGAAAGAAGACAAAAAAGAAAGATCACTTTGGGGAACGTTTGCTTCTCATGCACTCAATATGGTGAAGGGTGTTTCTGAAGGTTTTTCAAAACAACTTGAAATAAATGGTGTTGGGTACAAAGTTGCTATGCAAGGAAAAGATTTGAAACTTGAAGTTGGTTTTTCTCATCCAGTAATTTTCAAGATAACAGAAGGTTTGACTGCAAAAGTAGAAAAGAATTTGATTACTATAGAAGGCGCTGACAAAGAACTTGTTGGTTCAGTTTCTGCTGAGATTCGTGCAGTTCGTAAACCAGAACCATACAAAGGAAAAGGAATCAAATATATTGATGAGGTAATTCGTCGTAAGGCTGGTAAGACCGCAGCAAAGGGTGAATAATCACAAGAAATTTCAAATTATAAAATATGAAAAAATTAACCAAAGAACAACAAAGAAAAAGACGCCGTGTTCGTTCACGTGCTCGTATGAATGGTACTGCTGATTGCCCACGTCTTAGCGTTCACAGAAGTTTGGGTAGTATGTCTGCTCAGATTATAAATGATGTAGATGGCAAGACGATTGTTAGTGTTAATAGTAAAAAAGATGTTGATGCAAAAGCTGATGCAGGTGAGAGAAAAGGAAAGACTGCTGTAGGTTTCTTACTCGGTAAGAAAATTGCAGAAAAAGCAAAAGAAGCTAATGTTACAAAAATAGTATTTGATAGAAGTGGTTATGCATACCAAGGGCGTGTCCAAGCTCTTGCTGATGGTGCTCGTGAAGGTGGACTTCAGTTTTAATTATAAAAACGATACATAAGATTTTAGTATGGGAAAACCTAACCGAAGAAATAAGCGACAACCAAAAGAAAAGCCAGAGTTTGATCAAACTATTGCTGATCTTGCACGTGTAACACGTGTTACCAAAGGTGGAAAACACTTGAGTTTTCGTGCGCTTGTGCTTATTGGTGATAGAAAAGGACGTGTTGGTTATGGTGTTCAAAAAGGTGCTGATGTTCAGATCGCAGTTGACAAAGCAGTACGTCAAGCAAAGAAAAATATCATCAATGTACCATTTGATAATGAAACAATTCCTCATGTTGTGCAAGCAAAATACAAAGCTGGAAAAGTGCTTATCAAACCAGCTCCACAAGGTTCTGGTATTATCGCGGGTAGTGTAATTCGAAGTGTACTTGAGCTCGCTGGTGTACCAAATGCTAGTGCAAAAATGATGGGTAAGACTAATAACAAAATTGCAAACGTGAAAGCAACATTTGCTGCGCTTTGTCTTTTTAAACAGGAAGCTATTGATAATGTTCAGAAAAATCGTGAAGCTCAAAAGAAAAATCCAGTTCAAAAAGTAGAAACTGGAAAAAAAGAAGAGCCTAAAAAAGAAGACAAAAAAGTTGCTCCAAAAAAAGAAATCAAAAAACCAGCAGATAAAAAAGTAGACCCGGTCTCCGCTAAAGCTTCAGCGGACGAAGGAAAGAAATAATAGAATTTTAAATGTATGGCTTTAACTCCAAATACAATTTCATCAAAACGTGCTAAGAAGAATGTTAAGCGTCTTGGTCGTGGTGACGGCAGTGGCAAAGGAACATACTCTGCACGTGGTCTAAAAGGACAAAAATCTCGATCCGGTGGTAAGGGTGGCTTGAAACGCCGTGCATTTAAGGCACAACTTCAAAAAGTGCCAAAATTGCGTGGATTCAAAAGCCAAGCTTTGAAGCCAGAAACAGTTACTTTTGCTCAGCTTGAAAGATATGCAGAAGAGGGTGTAGAGATCACTCCATTTTACTTAAAAGAAAAAGGTCTTATTGGAAGCACTAAGAAAGGTGCTAAGATAGTAGCAAGTGGAGAACTAAAGAAAAAGCTTGAATTCAAAGGATGCTTTGCTACAAAGAAAGCAGCAGAAACAATTGAAAAAGCAGGCGGAAAACTGGTATACTAATACCAGTTTTGATCCTTTATATTAAAAAATAATATGATTGATAAAATTAAACGTATCTGGAAGATCAAAGATTTGAGAGCACGAATCTTTTTTGTGCTTGCAATGCTTGTTGTGTTTCGTGCAGCAGCTCACGTACCTTTGCCAGGAATCAATACAGAGAATCTTAAAGCTTTTCTTGATGGAAATCAAATTCTTGGATTATTGAATATTTTTTCTGGTGGTACAATGGAAAACTTTTCTCTTGTGTTGCTTGGTATTGCACCATACATTACTGCATCAATTATTTTTCAACTTCTTACAATGGTAGTTCCTCAGCTTGAGGAGTTGTCAAAAGAAGGTGAGAGTGGTCAACAAAAAATAAACATGTATACACGCCTAGCAACAGTACCACTCGCGCTATTGCAAGCATTTGCCATGATCAAACTTCTTTCACAATCTCAATTTGATATTATGGGTACACTTGATGCATTCAAGTATACTTCAATTATGATTACGATTACCGCTGGTACTATTTTCCTAATGTGGATTGGTGAACTTATTTCAGAAAAAAATATTGGTAATGGTATTTCACTACTTATCTTTGCTGGTATTGTGTCATCTCTTCCTACTGTAGTACAAAACGCAATTGTAAACTACGATCCATCACAACTTTATTTGTATGTAATGTTTGTTGGTTTGGCTATTGTTACTATTGTTGGTGTTGTTATTATCAACGAGGGACAGAGAAATATTCCAGTAAGTTATGCTAAGCAAATTAGAGGGAATAAAACCTTTGGTGGAAACAGTAGCCATTTACCACTTCGTGTGAATATGGCTGGTGTGATCCCTATCATCTTTGCTATCTCAGTAGTATTGTTTCCTTCTATGTTAGCTCAGCTTTTTGTAAATGGAAGTGGGTTTATGGCAAGCGCAAGTCGTGCAACCATAGCATTATTTAACAATCAATGGTTTTACGGAATTGTATATTTCTTGCTTGTATTTGGATTTACATATTTTTATACAGCAGTAATCTTCCATCCTCAAAAAATGGCAGAGAACTTACAAAGACAAGGAGCATTTATTCCAGGTATTCGTCCAGGTAAAGAAACTGAAAAATATTTGCAAAGTACCATGAGCAAACTTTTGTTCTCAGGTGCATTTTTCCTTGGAGCTATTGCAGTACTTCCACTTATTGTCCAAGCATTTACTGGTTCACAAAGCCTTGTGATTGGTGGCACAAGCTTACTTATCGTAGTAAGTGTGGCAATTGAAATGGCAAAACAAATTGAAAGTCAGATCAAGATGCATGAGTATGATAGAGTGTAAAAGTTAGAAAGTTCATAAAGTTTATAAATAAGGATACCATTTGAAAGAATGGTATTTTTAATATAAGTAGGTAGTTGTCATGGAGTGATTCCTGTGTTATAGTATTAATGATTTTATTATTTTTAAGGCTTTGTTATGGGATTTTTTTCCTTCTTATTTGGTACTGGTACTTCAAGCACAGCAAAGCTTGATCTTTCTGAACATCAAGTAAGTAAACAAGAGATCGAACGATTGGTGAGCCGTATGAAAATAAAGAGTCTTGATGCAGGCGAAGAAAAACTTATCGAGCGTATTATTGAAAAACGTAGACTTGGGGATGGAAAGATTTCCTTGCGTCATATTGATGAGGCACTTAGAAAACTCGAGTTTCAAAAGAAGATCAGTCAGTATGATCGGAAGGGCGTTATGAAAGTATTTACAGAATATTTTCAAGATAAATTTGAATAAATTAATATATAATTATGAAGAAGATTGTTATTTTGATGGGGGTCCCGGGAAGCGGAAAGGGTACACAAGCAAAAAAACTTGTAAAGCATTATGACTATTCTCATATTTCAACAGGGGATTTGTTGCGTGCACTTGATGCGGACCCACAAGCAGACCCAGAGGATAAAAAAATGCTCGCTGATATGAAAGCAGGGAATCTTGTTGCTGATACGTTGATATACAAGCTAGCTTTTAGGGAAATCGAAAAAAATCTAAATGAAGGAAAAGGTGTATTACTTGATGGTGCAATTCGAAATGTAGAACAGGCAAAAGAATACGATAAATTTTTTGAAGAAAAAGGCATGAGTGATGAGGTAATAGTAATCGAAGTAAAACTAACTGACGAAACAAGTCACAATCGTTTGACCAAGAGAAAGGTTTGTCCAGACTGTGGATTTATTCTTCCATATTCAGAGGAAAATGAAAAAAAGAAAGAATGCCCGGATTGTAGTGGTAATCTAATTGTCCGTCAGGATGACAATCCAGAGACTATAGCCAAACGTATTAAGGAGCAGGGAAATGAGGCTGTAGGGCCTATTATAGAGCATTATAGAGATAATGGCGTTCTAGACAGCGTTGATGGAGAGGGTGCCATTGATGAGGTGGATGAGGAGATTAGGAAAATCTTAGAGAAATAAAAAATACAGACTATCTTTCGTAAGGGAGATAGTTTTTTAATTTTTAACTCTTTATTTTATTAAATAAAATATGGTATACTGAGTTTGATTTATGAAGAAAATGTTGAAAAAATATTTTATACCTCATGAGGAAAATAATTATCATCCTCATATTTTGCATACCAAACGTGCATTGTTTTATAGTGCAGTTTTTATTTCTATGAAAGCAATTGTAATAAGTTTTGCAATACTTCTACCATTGCAGGTTTTTGTAATGCCAGATATTTTACAAGCTCAGCAGCAAGAGATTATAGATTTGACAAATGAAATTCGTGTACAAAAAGGTATGGAACCTCTACAACCTTTTACCAAATTATATGATTCAGGCCAGCTCAAAGCAGATGACATGGCACAAAAAGAATATTTTGAGCATGTAGGACCAGATGGCCGTAGACTCAAGGATTATATGAATACAGTTGGTTATGAATACAAATATGCAGGTGAAAATTTGGCTATGGGATTTGCAGATGCCCAGTCGCTTGTGAATGCTTGGGTAAATAGCCCTACTCATTATGCAAATTTAATAGACACAGACTACCTAGAGTTTGGTGTAGGATTGCACGTGGGTCAATATGATGGCACCCCGACGGTTTATGTAGCACAGCATTTTGGTGCACCAAAGGTGGTTGCAGGGGTTAAGGAAGATCTTGGGTCTGAGGCTGAGGTGGCGGCTGAAGAAGGGACAGCTCGCGACCTGCCCGTACCGGATATAGCAAGTGATGAGCCTGTTGTAGATATCCCTCAAATCAATCCATACGCACAAAATGAAGGGCGTGATATTATTCCTTTGATACTCGCTGACGGAGAAGAACCTTTGCATGAAGAATTACCTTCTATTGTTTATAATCCAGATATATCTCGCATGTATTGGAAAGAAGAAGGGGAGAAGACGATAGTGACTGTAAAAGCATATATAGTGGGTGATGTAGAGAATGCAATGGTACGGTTTCATGAATATTCTATAGATCTTTTCGCGTCAGACCAGCCATTTATTTATCA
>JABGUG010000059.1 GCA_018646705.1 Candidatus Parcubacteria bacterium
CATGGAACAGTCGCGCGGCTATTCTTGCTCGCGCACTCTTCCTGCGGTTACCCAGGACCCTCGTATGCAATATACGTGTGGGTCCTGGCTTCGAATGTTTTACTCTTCTTGAATAAATAAGAAGGGTGAAGTTGAGAAGTTATGTCATTCCGAGTGAGTCCGTAGAGGCGACGAGGAATCTCGAGACCACGATTGAAATAATTCTATGTGTCTAGATCCCTCACTTCGTTCGGGATGACAAAAAAACCAGTGGATTACCACTGGCTTTTTTATTGGCTATGAACTATTGGCTACTGGTTATGAACTATTTTATAACTTTATCAACAATTCCATATTTCACTGATTCTTCTGCACCCATGAAGTAATCTCTATCACTATCTTTTTCAATTGTCGCCATTGGTTTGCCTGTGTGTTTTTGTAATATGTGATTGAGTTGATCTTTTGTTTTTAGGATTCTTTCTGCATGAATTTTTATATCACTTGCTTGACCTTGTGTACCACCCATGACTTGGTGGATCATGACTTCACTGTTTGGCAAGATAAATCGTTTACCTTTTTCTCCTGCAGCGAGTAGTACTGATGCCATACTTGCAGCCATACCAACGCAAATTGTAGATACATCAGCTTTGATATATTGCATAGTGTCGTAGATTGCAAGTCCTGCTGTGACTGAACCACCGGGTGAGTTTATATAGATCTTTATATCTCTGTCAGGGTCTTGGTTTTCTAGAAAGAGTAATTGTGCAATTACAATATTTGCAACATGATCATCAACTGAAGTACCTAAGAAAATAATACGATCCTTGAGTAAGCGAGAATAGATATCATACGCACGTTCTCCGTGAGATGATTTTTCTATTACCGTAGGAATGAGAACTTGGGAAGTTAGATTTTTTGATTCTGACATAATAAAGGTATAAGCTTTAAGTTATAAGCTATAAATTTTTGGATCAGCCTTAAAGCTTATGGCTGTAAACTTATAGCTTCAAGAGTAGTTTACCGTACTTTTTCACTTTTTTCAATGGTGGACCAAATAGTATCAAGTGCTTTGTCCATAGGCCCCTCTACATCAAACCCTGCAGCTTTCTTGTGTCCACCACCACCAAACATCTTAGCGATTTGTGACAAATCTATATTATCACGCACAGTACGCATACTTACTTTTACTCTTCCGTCTTGCTTTTCTTTTATTACAAATGTTGCTTTTCCTTCATTTAGATTATTCATAAGGTTAGCAATACCTTCCAAATGCTCTTCAGTAAGACCACATTGTACGAGATCTTTTTGGGTTATATAGGTATATACAAAGTCGAACTCTTTTTTATTTTCCAGGCGACTAAGGACAGTGCCCCATAGTTTAAATGTGGGCAGAGTTTTGTCTTGTAAAATATGTCTTCGAATATGGTTTAGACGTGCACCATGCTTAATTAGCTTACTTGCAATACCAAGTGCCTGACGAGAAGTTCCAGAGTTTGAAAAATTTCCAGTATCTGTGATAAGGCCAGTGAGAAGTGCAGTAGCAGTTGTACGATTTATTTCACATTCATTTAGTACAAAGTAATTGTGTAGAATTTCAGTTGTAGAAGAAGCTGCTTCAATAACAAGATTCAAATGACCAAATCCTTCATTACTTGCGTGATGATCAATATTTATAATAAATGGATTTTCCTGATACTTGATCAATTTATCCACTCCAGCATAACGCAAATCTCCAGAATCACACACAATAATTACATCATACATTTTCTTCCATATCTCAGGATCACTTGTAATGTCCGTAGTGTGGGGAAGAAAGTCGAATTGGTCTGATGCTGAAGTAGAGCAAAATATTGTATGTTCTTTGCCAAGAGATTCTAGCATTTCTCCAAGTGCATTCACTGACCCAATAGCATCTCCATCTGGATTTTGGTGAGTAACCAACAAAAAACGATCCTTTTCTAGGATTTTTTCATGTATGAGTTTTGCAGTTCTTTGGGGCATAATTTTTGTTTATTCCTAGTGAGTCCCGAAGAGGACGATGAGGAATCTTTCTAAGTCTACAAGTTTATAGTAAGGGATAAATTATGTAGATAGCAAGCCATACATAATACAGGTATATAGAAGAATTGTCAAGCCTTGAGAAAACATGTATAATATATCTGTTTTAAAGGCATAATTTGGAGTAATTAAGACGTCTGGTGGAAAGAAAGATCCTTCAGTCGTTCCTCCTTCAGGATGACAAACACTATGCACGTAAAAAGTTTAGAAATTAACGGCTTCAAGTCGTTTGCTACAAATACAGTCCTTCAATTCCCAGCCCCAAAAGCTGGGCGTCATGGCGTTACAGCGATTGTAGGGCCAAATGGTTCTGGTAAGAGCAATGTGGCAGATGCCATTCGTTGGGTATTGGGAGAGCAGAGTATGAAGCATTTACGTGGCAAAAAGAGTGAAGATATCATTTTTGCTGGTTCAGAAGGAAAAGGAAAGATGAGCTTGGCTTCAGTGACCATGATACTTGATAATACTGATCACCGTGCTCCAGTTGATTTTGATGAGCTTGTGATTGCACGAAAGGTTTATAGATCTGGTGAGAATGAATATCTATTGAATGGCAAGAACGTGAGACTTATGGATTTGCAGATTTTACTTGCTCAAGCACAGTTTGGACAGGGGAGCTATTCTGTGATCGGACAAGGAACGATTGATCGATTATTACTTCAGACTCCGGCTGAAAGAAAAAGTTTTTTTGATGAGGCGGTTGGTATTAAAGAATTTCAGATTAAACGTCATCATGCATCTTTAAAATTAAACAAAACCGGGGAAAATATTTCACAGGCAGACGCACTTCTTCAGGAAATTGAACCGCGACTTAAATCACTCAAACGACAGGTAGGTAAACTTGAAAAGCGTCAGGAAGTAGAAATAAGTTTACGCGAATTGCAAGAGTCTTATTATTTTACTTTGCATTCAAACCTATCAGACAAGATCGCCTTGTACCAAAAAGATCATGACGATGTTAGTGTAGTATATAATGACGTTCATAAACGTCTCAGTGCTATCCAAAATGAGCTTGCTGATTTGGCACAGGAAAAATCTCGTCGAGAAGTTTTTGAAGAATTACAAAAAGAACTTGGTGTTTTACAACAAGAAAAAAATAAGTTCGAGCGAGAGCATGCTATGATTTCTGGAAAGTTGCAAACTGAATTTAGTAAAGTAGGAAAACAAAATGTAGGATGGTTAGAAAATAAGGTGGCAGAATTTGAATCTAAAGAAAATAAATTAAAATCTGAAATTGATTTAGAAAAAGAAAAAAAGACCAGGGTTGATAGTGAGATTAAAAATTTGTCAGACATACTAGAAGATTTGCAAAGTAGAAAAATAGCTTTACAAAATAAACAAGTAAAACTAGAACAACAATTGCAAGAATTAAGACAGGGAAGAGACGAGGTACAATTTGAAGGCTTGCGTGCGGTCAATGCGATTTTGCAAAATGCTGGAGATTTTTCTGGCAAAGTTCATGGCGTGATTGCACAGCTCGCGCGTGTGGATGAAAAATATCGTCTTGCGCTAGAGGTAGCTGCACAATCACATCTGGCTTCAATTGTTGTAGAGAATGACAATGTTGCACAGAGTTGTATTGATTTTCTCAAAAAACAACAACTTGGTTTTGCAACATTTTTTCCACTAAATAAGATACGATCTCGTATTATTCCTAATGATATAAAAGATTTGATAAATACAAAGGGTGTTTATGGCTTAGCTTCCCAACTTGTGGATTATGATTCTAGTTTTGATCATATTTTTTCATATGTTTTTGGATCAACCTTGATTGTAGAAGATATAAATGTAGCTCGTGAAATTGGTATTGGGCGCGTACGTATGGTCACTCTCGAAGGTGATATAATGGAAACAAGTGGTTCTATGAAAGGTGGTTTCCGCCGTAAACGCAGAGGAGCTTTATCATTTGCCGGTGGGGATAAACAGTTTTCAGAGCATGCCCTTGAAAGACTTGAGGAAGAATTGATTTCAAATAAAGAAGAAAAAGATAAACTTGAAATTGATATTGAGACAAAAAGAGAAGACCTTTCAACTCTTAGAACCAAAGTGCAAGTGATTGGAGAAAAAAACAACATGGTGCAAAATAGTTTGAACGATATTTCAGGTGAGCTTTCCAAATTTAAACAAGAATTGTCCATGCATTCTCTTTCAAAAGAGGAATACAGTGATATGATGGATGAGTTTGTTCAAGAAAAAGATGATGTTTCTGGAAAGATTGAGGGTGTTGATAAAAAATTACAAACTGTTCGTAAAAAAATCGATGCACTTAATAGTGAAGAAGAAAAGAAACGAGAACGTATTTTTGCTTTGCAAGATAATATGCAAAATGAACAACAAGAATTAAATAAAGTTGGAGAGAAAAAACATACATTGCAAGTAGCCATTACTAAATCACAAACACATCAAGAAGATTTAGAACAAGAAGTGTTTAGTGAGTTGCGTGAAGGCGTCGGTGTTATTATTGAAAAAGGATCACAATATATTGAAGAAGATGCCATTGATCAGTCAAAAGTTGAAATTGAAAAATTAAAATACAAATTAAGTTTAATTGGTGGTATTGATGAAGAGGTTGTTGGTGAATACGAAGAAACAAAAGAACGTTTTGATACATTATCAATGGAACTTGATGATTTGAGCAAAGCTTCTTCTGATCTAGAAAAAATGATTACAGAGCTTGATAAACTCATGAAGAAAAAGCACAAAGAAAGTTTCAAAAAAATCAAAAAAGAATTTTCTCGTTATTTCAAACTTTTGTTTGAAGGAGGCGAAGCTGAGTTGGCTGAGATTTATGGAGAAGATAAGGTAGATGAGGAAGAAATGGATGTTGAGGCTGAAGGGACAGGTCTAGACCTGTCCGTACAGCCAGATGATGAAGATGTTGTTCCGAAAAAACGCCGTCGTAAAATTCTTCAGGGAGTAGAAGTGTATGCTTGCCCTCCAGGAAAGAAAATTAAAAATATTACTGCACTTTCTGGTGGTGAGAGAACCATGACATCAATTGCATTACTGTGTGCTATTCTTCACACCAATCCATCTCCATTTGTGCTTTTGGATGAGGTTGAGGCAGCACTTGATGAAGCAAATACTTTTAGATTTACCAAGATTTTGAATGAACTTTCAGAGCAGTCTCAGTTTATTATCATTACTCACAATAGGGTCACTATGCATGCAGTAGATGTGTTATACGGAGTGACGATGGGGAGTGATGGGATGAGTAAACTTGTGAGTGTGAAACTTGATGGGAAGGAGTAAAAAATTCATAAATAAAAAAACCGTCACTCCGACGGTTTTTTAAATTTCTTATAATACTTTAAAGCTTTTTCAAAGCTTTTAGAGACGCGATAACGAGATATAGGATAGGTAGGCAAAATATCACGAGCCAGAGAATGGTTATGCCATTTTCTGTCATGTTATTCAAAAATCCAGTCCTTATGTTGTATAGATATAGCCCTAGAGACACGAGCCCAAGAACTAATCCCGTCTTCATCATGAGTTTTCCTGCATACCTGTTGGCAATATACCAGACAGATTCATCTGAAAGTGTTTTCTTTGTGCGAAAACCGTACAGTCTGTTTGGTTTTACCTTGCCCTTTGCCAAGGGGATACCGAGTAGGAGTATGAGTACTCCGGTTCCTACGTTTAGTAGGAAGAGCCAGCTTAGATTCATAGGCCTAGTATTTAAGAATTAAGCTAAATTAAGGCATTTTATTGAGTATAGCAGAATTTTCTTACTTTGAGTAGGGTTATGCTCATCTCACTTGACATATTTCGCTTATTTTGATACACTGGTCTCGTCTTCTAGGACATATAAATTGTCCTGCTAAAACCGTCAACACCTAGGTTTTATCTAACCCGGGTATGCTCTCAACTAGTTTTAGTCAGACTTAAATATACATATTATGTTAATGATTCGTTTACAACGAATGGGTAAAAAGAAAAAACCCACATATCGTTTTGTGATCAATGAAAAGGCTCGTGATACACAAGCAAAGAGTCTTGAAATTTTGGGTCATTATAGCCCTACTGAAAATCCAAAAGTTTTGGAACTCAAAGTTGATCGTATCAAACACTGGCTTTCAGTTGGTGCACAAGCGTCTGAAACCGTTCATAATATTCTCGTAAGAGAAGGTATTGTGGAAGGAAAGAAGCGTAAATCTGTAACTATTACAAACAAACGAAAAGCTAAACTTGGAGAAAAACAAGTTGCTGAAGAAGAAAAGAAAAAAGAAGTAAAAGAAAAAGCAGAAGCTGCAAAAGCCGCTGAAGCAGAAGCTAAGGTAGTTGAAGAAGAGAAGAAAAAAGCTGAAGCAGAAGCTCCAGCCGAAGAAAAAGTTGAGGAACCTAAAGAAGAGACTCCAGCTGAAGAACCAAAGGCAGAAGAAAAGCCTGCCTCCGCTGAAGCTCCGGCAGACAAGCCTGAGGAAAAACCAGCAGAGGAGACCCCTGCGGAAGAACCAAAAGAAGAAGCTCCAGCTGAGGAAAAACCTGCTGAAGAATCCACCTCCGCTCCATCCGACGCTAAAGCTATGGATGACAAGGAAGCTACGGCGGACAAGGAGGAAAAGAAAGAGACATAAGACTAAGTACAATATTAAAAATCGCCCACCTAATAGTGGGCTTTTTGTTTGTCAAAATAAAGGTGTCTAATTTCTGAATTATATAGTATTGACTCTGATTAATTATCATGATATAATTTTTTCGCGATTGAACAGTTGGGTTTTGTCGAGGACCCTACAATTCTTTCCAAGTTTATTTATCTATAGTAATTTTAGAAACGATATGGAACAAGATCAACAGTTTATTGATTTCGTCATTAGAGCGATCGTAAATAATCCAGATAGTGTCAAAGTCACACGTACAGTTGATGAACGTGGTGTACTTATGACATTGGATGTTGACCCTGGTGATATTGGTTATGTCATCGGTCGTCAAGGTAACACTGTACGTGCTATCAGAACACTCTTGAAAGTAGTTGGCGCAAAGAATAATGCGCTTGTAAACTTGAAAATTAACGAACCAGAGGGTAGTGAGCATCGTCGTCAAAGATCAGAAGCTCCAGCTGCACCAGCACCTTCTGCACCAGCACCTTCTCTTGAAGATGTTGATACTAGTGCAATTGATAACCTCGACATCTAATCTATTGCATATTTAAAAAATTCCACTCGTAAGAGTGGAATTTTTATTTGAGATGAGAATCTTGACTAAAGCTCTTTTTTGTTGTATAGTTTGCGAGCTTTTTATGAGGGACTTATAGCTTCCACCTCCGCTAAAGCTTCGGCGGACAAGCAGTTGGTATGTAGGCTATCTATTTGATGATACACAAAGGACTTATAGCTCAGTTGGTTAGAGCGCTACATTGACATTGTAGAGGTCAGTGGTTCGAATCCACTTAAGTCCACAGGGAATGGACTTGAAAAAAAATTCATTTTCATGTATAGTATTTCCGTTTTACATGGGCGCGTAGCTCAGTTGGTTAGAGCGCAACACTGATAATGTTGAGGTCCCAGGTTCGATTCCTGGCGCGCCCACTTTAGGGATTTTAAATTCATAGAAAAGACCTTGTTTATAGGTCTTTTCTAATCTATATTGTGTGTACAAAAGGTTCGACCTGCCTGCCGGCAGGCAGGCCTGCTACTGCTGGCAGGCAGGTTCCTGGCGCGCCCACTTTGGGGTTTTTTAAACCCACATAAAAGACCTAAAACTAAGGTTTTTTTAATTTGCATTTTGTCTATTTTTAGGGTATAATTTACCCGCTAAAAAAGTTATACACATACATTCTATGGAAGAAAAAAAAGATATAGAAATTGACATAGAGGATATTTCTGATAATGAAGAAATACACGAAAAAGGTTTTTTAAACAAAGCTGCTTTGTTTTTTCTTGAGATTATCAAGATTATAATTTTAGCAGGTATTACTATTGGCTTAGTGCGTTATTTTTTGTTCAAACCTTTTTATGTAAAAGGGCAATCAATGGAGCCAACATTTTATGAAAAAGATTATTTGATTATTGATGAGATAACTTATAGATTTCGTGGACCAGAACGTGGGGAAGTTGTAGTGCTAGATTCACCAGTAAATGAAGATCATTATCTCAAACGTATTGTTGCATTGCCGGGTGAACGAGTAAAAGTTGAAGATAATAAAGTTGTTGTTTACAATGATGAACATCTGCGTGGATTAGTACTTGAAGAATTTTATTTAGAAGAAGAAACTCCTGGTTCTATCAGTGTAACACTAGGAAGTGATCAATATTTTGTTATGGGAGATAATCGTGACGCTAGCTATGACTCACGTAGATTTGGAGCAATTGATGCAAATGATATTGTTGGTAGAGTATGGTTTCGTGGATGGCCATTTAGTCGTATTTCTACCTTTGACGTTCCTGAATATAATATAAATCAAAATAATAACGCAGCTTAATTATTTTCATATGCCACGAAAAAAATCAACTACAAAAAAACAACCTCAGAAGAAGGTACAAGCAAAAAAAGCAACTACAAAAAAGAAGGTAGTTAAAAAAGTTGATCTTAAAAATGTTGACCCAAAGAAAGAGAAGAAAAAAACAAAGGGTCCGGTGTATACCACATTGCGTGGTATGAAGGATATACTTCCAAAAGAGGGCGTTATGTGGCAACACTTGTATCATACTGCAGAAGATATTGCAGGTGCATATGGGTTTTCTTATATAGAGACACCTATTTTAGAGCAAGCGTCTCTTTTTGTTCGTTCAATAGGAAAAGGTACTGATGTGGTTGATAAAGAAATGTATATATTTGAAGATAAAGATGGCTCCAAAGTTTGTTTGCGTCCAGAAGTGACAGCATCAATTGCTAGATCATATATTAATCACGGTATGCATACTTTTCCTCAACCAGTGAAAGTATGGTATTGGGGTCAAATGTTTCGTCATGATCGACCTCAAGCTGGACGGTATCGTCAATTCCACCAGTTTGGATGTGAAACATTTGGTATACAGAGCCCAGTTGTAGATGCAGAGCTTATCGCTGTTGCATACAATATGCTTCGTGATCTTGGTATTGAGACAACAGTAAAGATAAATAGCATAGGTACACCTGAGGATCGTGAAAATTATATTGTAGAGCTTGTGGGATATCTTCGAAGTAAGAGAAGTTATTTGAGTGATGAATCAAAAAAACGTATCAATAAAAATCCACTTCGTGTACTTGATTCAAAGCATGAGCAGGACAAGGCAGTGATGGAAGAAGCACCTCAAATTTTAGATTGGTTGAGTGATAAATCCAGAGGATTCTTTATGAGTGTTTTGGAATATTTGGATGAGGCTGGTGTTCCGTATGTACTTACACCAACACTTGTACGTGGGCTTGATTATTATACAGACACTGTATTTGAACTTTATACAGAAGATGATGAAGGGTCACAAAGTGCACTTGGTGGAGGAGGAAGATACAATGGACTTGTTGGACAGTTGGGCGGAGAAGAGACCCCAGGTTCAGGATTTTCACTTGGTATTGAACGTGTTGCAAACATACTCAAAAAACAAAAAGAAGAGTTAGAAAAACAAGAAGATTACAAGCCAGAAAAACCAGGTGGTATTTTCTTTGCACAGCTTGGTGAACAGGCTTGTAAGAGGTCTTTGCATCTTATTGAAGAATTACGTCGCAGTGGTTTGCGTGTATATCACAATTTAGCAAAGTCTTCACTCAAAGCGCAGTTGGAAACAGCAGATAAATTGGGAGTTTCCAATACACTTATTTTGGGACAAAAAGAAGTCCAAGATGGTACGATTTTGATACGTAATATGGAGTCAGGAATCCAAGAGGTGGTAGACCAAAAAAAGATTGTAAATACTGTGCAAAAACTACTGGCTAAATAATTTGACTTTTGTCGATTTTTTGTGTAGAATATAACCATTATTAATAAGTAAGTTATTCACTGGGAGGTGAATAGTATGTCCGAACTAAAACGAAAAAAGAACGAATCATTCGAAGCGTTTATACGTCGTGTTAAACAGACTTGGCAAAGATCTGGAAATATATTGCAAGCGCGTAAAATACAGTATTTTACTCCAGCAAAGAGTAAGAACGTTACACGCAACCAATCTATATCTCGCGCTAAATTAATCTCAAAAACAGATTACTTACGCAAGACAGGTAAATTGCCAGCTGACGACAAAAAAGATAAACGAAATAGACGATAACTATGTCGTTACTCGAGTCATTGACTTTAGATAGTCAAGAGGCACGTAAAACTAAAGATAAGGAAAAGCTTTCTGTATTACAGATGGCTCTTTCTGCTATAAAAAATGAACAAATCAAAAAACAAAAAGAATTAACTGACGAAGATATCGTCGCGGTCATTGGTTCTCAAGTCAAACAGCTCAAAGATGCATGCAAAGATTTTGAAACAGGTGGACGACAGGATTTGGTTGATAAAACAAAAGCAGAGATTGAAATTTTCAATTCGTATTTGCCAGAACAACTAGATGAGGCAGAAGTTGAAAAGATTGTTAAACAAGTTATAGAAAAAATTTCTCCATCCGGACCGCAAGACTTCGGTCGTGTGATGGGGGAATCTATGAATCAGCTCAAAGGTAGGGCTGACGGAAATGTAGTTCAAAATATTGTAAAGAAATTACTTCAATAGAAAGTTTCTTTGCATGTAGCTTATATGTCGTAAGTTACATTTAAATAGATTCTAAGGGTTTCCCATGCTTCCTTGGATTCAAAAATTATCAAAGTTTAAAAAAACTGCCACAGTTTTATTTTTTGCTGTAGTGGCAGTTTTTATTTTAGTAAATACTGGTTTTGATACGCAGGTTTTTGCGCAGGACGATGCATTTGGCGTGGTGTCGGTTGATGAGGAAATACTTTTGTCAGGAACAGACATTCGTATAGTTATTGTAAAAATAATCCGTGCAGTCCTTGGTCTTCTTGGTATCATCACCGTATCTCTTATTATATACGCGGGTTTTCTTATCATGACATCTGGTGGAAATGAAGAGAAAGTAGCAAAAGGTAAAAAAACAATGATTAACGCAGTGGTAGGACTCATAGTTATATTTACTGCATTTGCAATAGTTCAATTTGTTATAAATTCACTTGGAGGTGTTGGTAAGCCTTCACAGTCTAGACCACCGGCAATGGCAACATTTAGTGGTTCTGGCGCTCTTGGTAAAATTGTAAAAGATCATTATCCATTTCGGGATGATAGTGGTATACCTCGTAACACAAGTATTGTGGTTACTTTTGGTATCCCTATTAATCCAAGTTCTGTAGCAGAAAATATTAACGGTACATGTTGGGGAGCGGATAATTTACCAACAAATGTTGGTTGTGAACTAGATGGTGGTGAGATTGTAAATCCTTATTATGGAGATTGTTTTGACACTAGTGGAGATGGACTTATAAATTGGGATAGTGAGTGTGATCGTTTAAATACTTCTTCAGTAAAGATAGGTCTTTTAGAGAATATAGATACAGTAAATTGGAGTACTGATTATGATGGAGGTATTAGTTCTGCAGTTGTTATGAGTTATGAAGGATCTGGCACGGCAGGACAGCAGGAAGTATATACACTTGTATTTAAACCACTTGATTATCTCGGTAGTTCTACTGTAGAACAACTGTACACAGTTCATTTGCGTGATTCTATCATGAAAAAAGGGAGTGACACAGAAAGTGTGTTTGCCGGCCAGTTTGGCTCTCCTGATTATTGGTGGAACTTTGAAACAGGTACTGGACTTGATTTGAAACCTCCACATGTAGAGAGTGTATATCCTAATGAAGGACACCAGGTTGCAAAAAATACTATTTTACAAATTAATTTTGATGAACCAGTGGACCCAACTGTGACTCAAGGATATTTTAGTCAAAATGGGTCATTTCAAAATATTTTGGTAAATACTGAAGGTACAATGGTCACAGGTACATGGAAAATAACCAATGGATATAAGACAGTTGAATTTATTTCAGATGAACCGTGTGGTCTCAATAGTTGTGGCGACACTATGTATTGTCTGCCAGTGGATTGTACTGGTGAAAGCACTGATGAATGTACCAAAGAATATAATATGCTTGTGCGTACTGCAGAATGGACACACAATGCAGATGCATTATTTGAAGCACAACCATTTTCTGGTGTGTATGATTTAGCATTCAATGGTCTTGATAACATAAATGATAATGCTGTTAATGGTGTGAATGAAACATTAAATAGACCTACAGAAGCTTCTGGTTATACAGGAAAGATTATAAATGAAGGTGAAGGTGGGCCGGATAATTATTGGTGGAATATTAGGGTAAAAAATGAAATTGACATGTCGCGTCCATATGTTGCTGACACATTGCCAGGAGTTGATGCTGAAGATATTGATGGTGAAGCAAAAGTTGAAATTGGTTTTAATAGAGTTATGTGGCTTAGTACACTTAAGTCTTCTATAAGTATTACAGAACATCCTGCACATGTATGTGCTCAGGCTGCAGTTGGCGATGTTGCGCCAGAAAACGTAGTTTGTGAAGATCATGAGAGACTTGATGATATATGGTTTTCTGTACGTGCTAACAACACAAATGATAGGACTGTTTCTTATATAAAACACAGAACGTTTGGGCCAAATGGATTGGATTTATATTACTTTCCTTCAATTCCAAGTACGGTAAAAGGAACAAATCAGAATTGCCTATATCCAGGCTACGGTCCGTGGCAGAATAGTTCCGCAGACAAGGATCATCCATCAACATGCGAAGTGAGTTTTGATGAAAATGGTGTAGTTATAGAATCTCCAGGATGTGTTGAGGTCAATATGACGAGCAGTACTGATACAGGATGCGCATACACAGGTGGATCAATTACAGGAAGTAATGATGTAAAAATAAAAAAAGCAAATGTATCTGAGTGTATCAATACACTTAGCGATCCAACCATAAGTCCAACTCGTTATAATTAATTATGATATTTAAATCCGCAAAAAAGACATTTTTCCTAGGATTGATCCTTGCATTTATTGTTGGGGGATTTTTGTTTTTTACATCTTCAGTTTTTGCACAAGATACCTTTGGAACTCAGGCTGTAGAAGATGAAATTATTTTAGGTAGTGATGATATTCGTGTTACTGTTGTGCGTATTATAAATGTACTTTTGGGTCTTCTTGGTATTGTAGCGCTTGTTATTGTGATGTACGGTGGTTTTATATATATGACTGCTGCAGGAGCAGAAGATAAAATTGCTACAGCAAAAAAGATTCTCGTCAATGGTGTGATAGGGCTTGTTATTATATTGTCAGCATTTGCAATTACACGTTTTGTATTGAATAAGCTAATAGAAGCTACAGGGGCTGGTACTATTGTTACTGACACACTTGATGGAGATTGTTTTGATGAAAAAAGTGAATACTATCAAAAATATAAAGGAACAACAGTATGTGATGCAATGTGTGATTTATACCCAAGTCAGTGTTGTTATTCAGAAAACTTTTTAGTAAAAAGTATTACACCAAGCACGCCTTCTATAGATGAAGAAACAGGAATGTATAATGTTGTTGTGCGTGCATTATTTAGCAAACCTGTGTCAGGTAATGCAGTAGACGTGTTCGAAATATTTTCAACACAAGGTGGTGTTGATACTAGTGTTAATAATTTATTTTCTTTTTCATTTAATGACGAGCGTAATTTGGTAGAGGCAATATATACAGGTGTATTGTGTAGTGATGTCGACTATCCTAATGAATATTGTATTGATTCCGGTACATACAAAGTAAATGTTGGTAATGTGACAGATGAAGACGGAAATGAATTGAAAACTTCTACTGATTGCGGAGAGTTTCCAAAAAACGCAGAATTTAAAACAGGAGAACGGGAACAAGATTACATAGAATTTCAAACACCTTTTACTGCTGGCGAAACACAAGATGGATATGTTCTCATGGCAGCCATACAAATGATTGATAGAGCAAATAATCGAAGGTTTGTTTTTAATCCTTTTGATTCTGGTCCAGATGGTGGTACTGTCTGTGAGATAGTAGGAAGTTGGGGACTACTTAGTAGTATGGATGGATACACCGGAGATATAACAAGTGTGTCACTAGATGTGCCGATTGGAGGCACTGTCGTCTCTACAGATTTTCCTATACGTGTTGCTGATGCTGGTACAGATGCATCTATTCGTTGTGGTGGAAGTGTTGCTGAAGAGACTGTAGTAGAATATGCATTGTATACACCGACTACAACACTTAACGAAGCTTCAATGTACGCGCATGTTACGATTGGTGGTGATGAAGTTGTTGATATAGATCAGAATACAGAAATTGCCGCATGGAATACAGTAGGTGATTATACACTTGGTCAATATGATAATTTTATAGATAGGACTGACCCTGAAATTGATTTATTTACCATTGATAATAGAGGATCTGGGCTACGTCTTGCACAAGGATCAACATACCCAATAGACTCATTAATGAGTGATGATAGTGGTAATGCATATGGTGATTTGAAAATTTATAAACAAAGCGAACCTCAAAGTACTCTTAAGAGATCTGTAGATGGTCCACATGTCCTGGATGGTTCAAGTGTAGATTTTAGCATGGCCTCCTATGGATTCAGAGTTCCATATAGTTTTGAGCTTGATACAAATTATGTAGCAGAATTGCGAGCTCATGATATTGATAGCAATGAGGCAGTGGATAGTATAATATTTCAAGTTATTCCAGACTATTGTGAAGATCCAGATAATCTAGAAAAGCCAGAGTGTAAAGGTAGTGATACAGGGGCAGATTGTAAAGTGCAGGCAGATTGTGCAGAATGGCTCAAGTGTCTTGATACAGACACAACACTTTGTGAAGAAGGTGATTTGCAGTGTGTTTGTACGCAGTGGCCTCATATTACAAGTGTCACACCTCTTGATGGTGCAGAGGGAAATTGGGTTACGATTCAAGGTTTAAATTTTGGTGAAGAATCTGGAGGTATTGGTTTTAATTATATAGATAATAACGGAGATGGCGATTATGATGACAGTGGTGATGGTGATATAAGATCAGATGTAAATTTGGCTGAGTGTCGAAATGATGTATGGACAGATACATGGATTATTGCTGAGGTTCCACCAGTTAATGATACTGCAGGTGTTGAACCTTCGATTTCAGTACGTCATGCAGCAACAGGATTTACTGATTACACTACTGATGATTTCGGACCAATTATTGGAACATTTAATTATAATGGTATTAGTCGTCCTGGTTTGTGTGCGGTTCAGGTATCTGAAGATACTCAGGTAGATTTACTTAATGGTGAAATACATATTTTCTCTGCAAGTTCTACCAGAGCTATCCCAGCAGTACCTATAGTGGCAACAGGTAAAGGTTTTGGAACTCTAGGAGCATCTAGTGAACTTAATTTTAATGGAGTGAAGGCATCTGTGAGTGTGAGTTCATGGAGTAATGACATCATTACTTCTGTAGTACCATATGTTGATGCTGGGAAAATCGCAGTTTATGTTCAGTCCTCAAGTAATGAAAAAAGTAATCCAGTAGGGTTCACAGTATTATCACTTGAAGATCTTAAACCTCCTGTGATTACTGCGATTGATCCGGTGGAGACAACTCCGGAAAGCTATATTACCATTGTGGGTACAAATTTTGGAAATAATCAAGGAATAGTAATGATCGGTGGGATTCCATCAGCACCATTACCAGTTTATTGCGAAAAAGATAATTGGCAAGACAATCAAATTATTGCAAAAATACCAAAGACTATTCTTGATACAAGCCCAACTGGTTCAGAGACTCTACCTGTAGTTGTAATACGTGAGGATAATGGACTTCGAAGTGCCTCAAGCACTTTGGGTGTGGTAACAGGAAATCCACGACCAAGCTTGTGTTATCTAGATCCATCTTATGGTCCAGCACCTCTACCAACAGGTGAAGTTCTGACACTCAAAGGTGAGAATTTTTCAAGTGCACCAGGAGTATTTTTTTCAACAGATCTTACAGATGTTAGTAATATAAGTACATGGTTATCCACTTCTTTGGGTGGTGGAGATGGCAGTGGAAGTGCAACTGAAGTAAGTAATATTCAAATAAAAACATCCATTCCACATGACGCTGACAATGGGTTAGCAATAAGTACTGGTCCTGTGAAGGTTCGTAGTAGTTCTGGTGAATTTAGTAACAGCATGAATTACGAGGTAAGTGATTGTCGTGAGCCAGGTGTAGGCGAAATTGCAGGATTCCAATGTTGTACAGAAGGTAATGATGCAGGCAAATGGAAAGAAAATAATTTTGTTTGTGAGGGTGGAACTCGTGAGGCAGGTTATGTATGGAGATTTACCACCGGTAAAATACCAGATCAATTTTATGTAGTAGAGTCATGTTCTGAATCTTTGCCATCTCCATCTCCATGGAAAGAATGGACACAAGGTGAAAGAGCTTGTGTGAATGCTCAAATGCTGGTTCGTTTTAGTTTGCCACTAGATGAGACGACCGTTGGTTCTGAAATTATAAATACAAACAATATAAGTATTTATACTTGTGGACAAGGAAATTCATCTGACTGTGATAATGGAAATGATGTTACAACAGTTTTTGAATCGGATATATGGGGTTCTGATACATTTTATATGGAGCCTGTCTCAGGAGGTCTAGATCCAAATACATGGTATCGTGTGGCGTTTTCTTCAAATGTAAAATCCTTGCGTAATGAATTTAAGTTTGGAGAGAATGTAACAACAACAGAAGATTTACTTGCAACACGTCCGTGTGATGTAGATGGTGACGGTAATGATGACGCATCATATTGTTTTGAATTCAAAACTGGTGGAGCTGATGAGATTTGTACACTTATTGGTGCAGGTATGTACAAAGATGAATATACCACAAAGATGCTTGGTGTAGTCCAAGATCCACGATGGGGTAATTTGTTTGATATAAATAAAGTTTTTAATATCAATGATCCAGAAATGAATCCATTGTATTATTTTGTATATGGTATAGCAAATCAAGAATGTACAGTAATCAATGTAGATGATAAACCATGGGAATGGGGACCTGGTGAGGGGGTAGATGCTGTATCGGGTCATAAATCTATAAGTGATAGATATCAAAATTCAAGAGGTGTTGCAAAAGCATGGGAAAATAATTATCCAGATGGTGATGAGATTTTTGCAACAATTTTAAATGAAAATGTTCCAGAAGATGAACCAGAACAGTCTTTTATTACTCACGATGTATTGAGTGAATCAGGTCTTCCTACCCCTCTTGTAATACAATCAATTTCTGATGCTGTTTTAATAGATGGAGATGATCATCAATACAATTGGGGGCGCGCATCTTCAATAGAGATGTCAATAACTCTTGATACACCATCTTTAGACACACCTAATGTCTGGGACGGTAAAAGTAGGTATGATTGGATATTATATAAAAATAATAACAATACATTGAAAGGACACGCAGACATGTTTGTGAGAACTGAAATTTATACTATATCTGGTCAAGTTAATAAATATTTTTCTTTTAGAATCCAAAGAGAAGGTGGGTCATGGACAGAAGCTCGCTTCGATCTCTCTGAGGATGTGGTAAATTTAGGCATAAGAATCGAAAATTTTGAGATGGAAGATGATCAAACAAATATTATTGTGAATTTAGTCGCAGACGGTGTACCTCTTGAATCAAAAGAATTTATTGTTGATGCTAATTGGGACGATTCAGGTACGTCCCGTCTTTTAATTGGAAAGCATAATGCATCCATGATCACTATGGGTTTGATTGGGTCCATAGATAGATTTGTAATATCAGAAAATGTATTGGCCAGACAGGCAGAGGGTGAAGATACAACTATACCAAGTGAAATTCGTGCAACAAGCACACTTATTGTTGACTTGGACAAGCCGAATGTTATTGAAAAATGGCCGTTTTGTAATGAAGCATGTATCAATTCAGAAATAGGAGCTTTGTTTGATCAAATTATGGATGATACTACTTACGGTAGTAATATAAAATTATATGAGTGTATTGGTGGAGAAGCTTGTCTTATTTTGCAAGAAAGAGCTATAGGTGTTTCTGTTGATGGTAGTGACAATTCAAATATTCGTGCATACTCAAATCAGTATCTTGAAAAAAATACTTGGTATGTGGTGAAGGTTTTAAGTGGAATCCGTGCAATTGCGGGTGTTGATTTCAATCCAGATGGAACTATTAAAAATACACGACGAGGAAAATCAATTGAGCAAACTAAATGGAAATTTAGAACAAAAAATTCTGAAGAACCATGTGTAGTGGATAGAGTAAATATGTATCCAAATCCTTTTACCGCAACGTACATTGGACAAAAACAACAATATAATGCATTACCAAAAGGAGCTCCTGATAGCTGTAATCCATATGGTCAAAATTTGAATCCATGGAATTATGGTTGGGAGTGGAATGTGGAACATGAATATGTTGCAACAACAACACAATTTAGTATGTCGAGTTCGTTCAAGAAAGCATGTACTATTAATTGTTTACCAGGCGGAAGTGATGTGGCACGTAGTAGTTATACAGCGTATCCGATTTGTGGTAATGGTATTGTAGAAGCAGGGGAAGATTGTGATATCAATGCCCCTGGAGAAATTGCGGGTGTAAGTTGTTCATATATATGTCTACGTCCAGGTAACAGAGAAAAAGGTTCTCTTGAGGGTGCAGAAGCAAATGCATGTGGAAATGGTGTTGTAGATTATGCATTTGGAGAAGAATGTGATTTCAATGACACAAGTCTTGTTACTACAACGTCGGAAGGAGAAACAGTAGATTACAGACCATATTGTAGTGATATTTGTTTGTGGACAGGTTCTACGCGAGAAGAGACAGGAGACATTGCAAAACCTGTTTGTGGAAGTACAAGTGTGACAGTTGGTGAAGACTGTGATGTAAAAGATGATGCAACAAAAGACGGTTGTTCAAATGAATGTTTGCATATAGGTACACCTTTGATGCAAAATTGGTGTGATATTAACGATCCTAATATAACAAGAGAAGTTTGTAACTATGCTACAAGTGTCTGTGGTAATGGTATTGTAGAACTTGGTGAGGTTTGTGAAGTTGATGTTGATGGTGCAACTACAGAAACATGTAATGACGTATGTCTTCTATATATTGAAGATTTAGAAAATAATGCAAATGCAATTTGTGATAACCCAAGTCTAAAACAATGTAATGCAAGTGACGAAGGTTGTACACCATATTGTACATTAGCTGGATCATCCATTTTGTATTCACAATCTTCAATATGTTGGGATGGGATTGCTGGAATAGGGGAATATGCAGGTGATGTTGTATCTCAACCTTACTTAAGTTGCGAAGTTACCCCAGATGATGCACGTAATGATCTTGGTAATAATCCTGTACAAATTGTGACGGCTCTTGGTCTTCCACCACAAGGTGGAGATGATAGTTCCGCACTTATTGATGAAGACGGTGATGGAATTGTTGAGCTACAACAAACATTAATACATGCCTCTCCTGGCACATATCGTAACCTAGAAGGCGGTGTAAGTAGTACATCTCGTAACCCAGATGGAAGTATAAAAATAGAAGGGTCAGGAATATATAATTTACAGTGTGGATATACTGAGTATGACCCGGCACATGATCCAAATAGAGTGATGCAAGAAATTACAAGACAAGATGTCATTGCAAATGACGATGCAATATTTGTTCCTTTTGGGCAAGCCGATCTTACATTCAATGTACTTGCCAATGATCATGGACAAGGATTAAAGATTACTGGTGCAGGAAAAATATTCGACTTAACCTCAAATGAGGGGAGTGATGACAGCGGTCCTGTGGATGGTTCTAGTATTATTGATATTGTTTATACAGATAGTCAAATAGAAATTAAAATAGTAAGTACGACTTTTCAAGGTATTGTATCTTTTGCTTATGGTGTTGAAAATTCTGATGGAAGTGATTCAGACGAGGGTTTGTCAGCTATTATGATTGGTCAGGGAGAAGAAAATACTGTCATTGAATCTAATCCAGATATCGTAATAATAGAATACGGAGGTAAAGAGACAATAATAGATGTCTTAGCAAATGATAATCCTCTAGGAGGTCTTGAAATGATTGATTTTGTTATAGGAGATATAGATCCAGAATCAGTAAATTCATTAGAAGATGAGGTTGCGAATTCGTCTGACGCTAACATTGTAGAGAGTATAAGTATTATAGAAGACACTGATAATATTTCAAAAATTTTGATATCATTTGCAGAAGATTTTTCTGGTATTGCAGGTATATCTTATGATATATCTGATGGAAAAGATATTGTTGGAGAATCATTTCTTGTTATCGAAGTACGTGCTCCTTCACAGCAAGTAACAGAAGAAGTGGAAGTAATTTTATCAGGCACAGGTTTTATAGAATATAATGATTGTCCTACAAATATTGGCAATACATTTGGTGTTGCAACAAACTCATGTTGTTATAGACGTCCAGAGCGTCAAGATCAATACCCAGAAGTCAATCAGGGGATTGGTCAAACTGAACCAGTATGTCGAAATACATATTTAGAAGTTGAGTTTGATCGTGAGATGGATCCAACTACGTTTGCAGATAATGTTTCGATTGTACAGGGTTATCAAAGTAATATATATCCAAACTATTCTTGTGCAGAAAATGGAGGTCAAGATATTACCCTTGCTATGAATACATTGCTTGGTATTACACCAGGTGAAATATCACAAGGATTCTGGAGTACGTTGTGGAATAAAGTAAAATCATTTTTTGCACGTATTTTCACAGGAGAAGTGTTTGCAGCTGATTCAGGAGTGCCTGTTAATGACGGACTACCTGTAGATATTACATGGTGTACTAGTGACATAGAACTTGATGATTATATGACATATGATTTTGATGAATATGAAGGTACACAGACAACGGTATCATTGTATATTAATCAAGCGTTTGATGAAGATGTGTATGTCGCTGTAATGATGGATGGTGGGGATACAAAGATTAGAGATATAGAGGGGGTTGGTATAAAAGATCCTCACAGTGACTCAAGAACAGATTATTGGATATTCAAAACAGGTAGTGAAATTTGTAAGATTGATCATATCAATGTAGATCCTGATCGATATTTATTCCAAACTCCTACATCTGAAAAAGATTTTAACGCTCAAGTAGTGAGTATCACAGGCGGTCAATCAATTGTTCCAATTGAAGGTGTATATGATTGGGCTTGGAATTGGCAACCAACTAACAATCCTGTATTCAATATCCCTTCAGGAAATGTTCCGCATACACACGTCACTACCAAAGGTGTGGAAGGACATATAAATGCACTAGTGCAAGCAGAAGTGGTCGAGGATATTTTTGAAGAAAATAATCAGCTTGGTAGAAAATTTAATGACACATTCGATCTCACCGCATTTTTCTGCGCCAATCCATGGCCAAGTATTTATGCTACAGCTGGTGCGGGAGCGAGTGTCTCGACAACGCTTGGGTTTTTTGAAGATAGCGCATATCATTATTCTTCATTCTATTGTGCAGATGATGGCAATCCTGTAAGTACTCATGATGATTTGCCATTATTTGATAACATTGTTGCTATAGATGCTTATGCAGATCTAGGAATAGTTACTGGTGTATGTGCAGGTACCACTGACATGTGTGTGACAAGCGATGATTGTCCGGTTACGTTCTCTGCGTTTGAACACGAACCTCAACTTGGAGGAGGAACATTCATCGTTAGGGGCGCCAATCCTGGTTTATGTGCTATTGTAGCTAACGACGGGTATCATAACAATCCATATACAGCATGTTCAGATACTGAGCCATGTGGAACAGGTGATGGTGGCGTAGCTTTGTATTGTAGGAGTGGTCAGGCAAGTGCTGAAAATGCTGCACGAGTACAGTGTGTCCTCAATGATTATCAAAATGCATTGAAACAATATTTCCTTTTCTCAAGCACAACAGATGATGTTGTTGGTGTGCAGATTTTTGATAACCAATCAAAACCAAATGGAGATTTACAAACACTCGATGAATGGTATATAGATCAATTTGGTGATATAGGTAATATGCAACGTGCTAGTATTGGAAATTATGAGGCACTTACTGACGGATCTAATGTATACATACATTTTTATGATTTTTCAAGAAGTGATAGTCCTGTGGACAAAGGTGAGATTAATAATTATATAATACTACTTAGTATTGACGTAAATTCAAGTCAGCAGACACAAAAAGCATTTGAACAGCTTATCAATCATTTTCAATTAAATACAAATTTTACTGGTTGGGGCAAATGTCTTCATAATACAGCACCTGATCACGCAAATGGATATATTCCAGTCAGAACTGATGGTAATAATTTGTCAAATATTGATTGTGAGACAGATTTTGATTGTCGTGATGAACAGGGAGCTTTAAAATC
>JABGUG010000017.1 GCA_018646705.1 Candidatus Parcubacteria bacterium
CTCCGCGACCCCAGCGTAGACCCACCGGGGATCCAGCTTCGTACCTTCGGGACACTCGGCCGCCTGCAGGGAGTTGATGAACGCGAACGCCAGCACCAGGGTCATGATCATGGTCTTCACAGGTCACCTCAACGCAAGAGACGAGTTTGACTGGATACCATTCCAGCCTTACTCATTTGTCTCTTGTTCAAGAAGAAACATATATAATCATCTATATATTCCTTATCGAACAAGAGACATTCTATTTTCCTCTGTTTTGTAATGAACTCATTTTTTGTTTTTTTGCCCTCGTTTGCGTATACACGCATAAAGGCATTATCAAACATAAATGACGAGATAGTATAGCATAAAAAAGACCGTTTGTCAAGGTATTACACATTGCTGCCGTGGGGGTTTATAAAATTTAAGGTTATTACCTTACCCGTACCCAAGAAGGTGTATTTTAGGTCAGAAACGAGCCGTAGCCTGTTTTAGCCCAGAACACACCCCCATGCTTGTCGTGGATACAGGGTAATACGTACTTAGTGCAAAGCACTCAACTAAATTCGTACTAACTCTATACCCTCGTCTTACCTCTCTAGAGAGGTTGTGTAGATAAACTGATACGTACTCTTTTTTTATTACTTTACAATCAAGTCTACTCAGTTTAACTCACATAAGGACACAGGAGAGTATGTATTTTGAATTACACAGGGCAACCAAACACATAGTCTTCTGTTTCCTTCATTTGAACGACTGGACATAATATCATATATAATAAGTTTTGTCAAGGGTATTCGTGTGTAAAACACAAAATTTGGCTTATTTTAGCCAAATTTATGTGTATTATTATGTTTTATTATTCTCTAATTTTCATCTTCTTCTAGATCTTCGTCATCCTCATCTGTCGCAACTCCACAACCACCTGGTTCAGTACATTGATTTTCTTCAGGCTCGACTTCTTCACATTCTTCGCCTTCTGGGCATTCTTCGGTCTTTTCTTCAACACCCACAAGACAAATCTTTGGTAGTGGACGATAATAGCTACTAAATACACGTTCATCTACCTCTCCATTTGGTCTTTCGATGATATAAGTAAATGACGCTTGAGCACCAGTATATGCATACTGACATTCTTTTACTCCTGGCGCCAAATCTGTAGTTTCAACCATACGAGGCTCCCCTGCAGGAATCCATCTCGATACAACTGGCGATGTGTAGCGTGCTTTTCTTCCGTCACTCGTACCCCAAAAATAAAATCTTAGATCCTCAGTAGCAAGATTTAAATCAGATGTAATTAGAATATAATTTCCAGTATCATTTACAAAACGCAAATCAGGATGTGGATCATAAATCGTTGCATCCACTCCCGGGTTACCACTCACGAGATCGTTGTAGTATGGAACCGCTAAAGAATGTTCTCGACGTTCAGTGATTTTTAGTCCTGCATTCATAGCTGTACGAAACATCGTCGTACCAATCTGACACAATCCACCGCCAATTTCTTTTACCATCTTATCTCCCTTGATTGTATAATCTGCAGAATAACCACCCTCGTAAGTAAATGGTTTAAGCGTATTAATAAGTGAAAACTCTTCACCTGGCTTAATAAGTAATCCATTCAACTTATTATTAGCAGCATGACTAATATTTTTCAAACGATTTGGTGTACTATGCAAAAATTTTGAATGTCCAATACCTAAAATCTCTTCAATTCCCAAATCATTAACCTCACCTGTTTTGATATTTGGTTCTACTTGTTCATTTAGCAACGTTACTGCTTTGGTAACCCCCTCATCATGAAGTGTGCGCTCTATAACAGCGTCATTAATTGCTTTGTATGTACCTTCAACATCCACACCAACTCCAGGACGAGAGCCTTGAAATTCTACCACCTTTCCATTTGTACCTATCTGAAATTTTGCATCATGCGGCTCTATATTAACAAAGTCCGCAATATCTCCTTCCAAAAATTCTGTCGTGGACGCCATTTTTAAACCAAAGACAAATCCATTACCTTCTTTTCTCTGAACCTCTATCCAATCTGACATCTCTTCAAGAGACACATACCAAGTGTATTCTTGTTTTGTGTGAGGATCAATATAATTGATATCAAGTCGCCCATTTTCAAATACGTTTGGCAACCTATCAATAATAGGTTCTATGTCTGATTTTACAACCTCTGGCTTTGCCTCAAAAGAAGCAATGGTAATCTCTGGGGTTACCAGACTTGACCATGATTGGATAATTTGGCCAGCTACACGGTCATAATCAAAAGAAACTCCAATACTAGAAGAAGTCACATCAAACACCAAAGGCTCAACTGTTACGACATCTACAGATGCATCTCTAGGTTCTGAAATATAATCCTCCAATTCAATTTCAATTTCTTCAAAAACTCCTTCCTTGTCAAATTCGATATATGATAAATGTACATGTGGTTTTGATACTCGAACCCACAATGCAGAAAATGTATCAGCAAATATATTATTATTTTTTCTATAAGTAAGTATATTTTCAACTTCTTTTGTTACATCAAAATCTATAAGCTCTATTAAAGTATCCTCACTCATAAACTGAGGATTCACAATAAAATCTTTTTGATGTCCGTTAACTTTGAATGTAAAATGTATCCCCTCATCTACAAGCTTGGTTTGCATGTTCTGTAAGTAATCAGTAAGCTCTGTTGTCTCCATTCCACCAATATGAATATCCCCAAGATAAACTCCTGGCAACACACGGTCAGTGTATGTACGTGCATATACGAGTGCACCAACTAAAAAAATGGATACAAAAACAACAACTGCAACAACACTGATCCATACACGGCGCCATGAAAAATGAATTGTCTTAATATGTTCTGAAAAAAATCCTTTTAATCCCATATCTATCTTAAATTATAATATAATATATCTATTCTTCTATTATTTCTATTTCTATTTTTGCGTCTGCCTGACGCTTTGGTATTTTTATTGTCAAAATACCATTTTGATATTTAGCATGTGCAAGATCACCTTTTACGTCTGTTGGTAAAACAATAGTACGTGAAAAAATTCCCCAAAAACATTCCTTGTAGAAATATTCTATATCTTCCTCATTATCAAGCGGGGTGTGTCTCACACCACGAATAGTAAGTAAATCGTTGTGTACAAATACTTCAATTTTATCAGGTACTGCGCCCGCCGCAGTAGAAACAACAAAAATATGTTTATCATCTTGTGCAACATCTACTGCAAGTTTGCCTTCGTTATGATCTTTACTCCAATGATCTTTTTCATCTGAAGAAACTGAAGTTGCTGGCACTTCTGAGCCCCTATCGTTTACATGCTCCAAAATCATGGCAAATGCATTGTCATCTTGTTTTTTCATATATGCTTAGTATAGCAAAAACCTAGAATAACGGAAAGGGCATACCTAGTGGTTGACTTTCAGGACCATATAATGTACAATATTTACGCTATTTATATGCATACGGAGAGGTGGCTGAGTGGTTCCTTCGACTCCCTACGGTCGCTCAGGACAGGCTTCAGCTCCACTTTCTCTACGTTGCGTCTACACTATTTTGATGATAAACAAAGTTTATTTTCAAAACAATGGAGAGGTGGCTGAGTGGTCGAAAGCGGCACACTGCTAATGTGTTGTTCGGATTATATCCGGACCGGAGGTTCGAATCCTCTCCTCTCCGCATAGAAGTTTGAAAGTTTATAAAGTTTGTAAAGACAAAAAGTACTCTCGGGTATTTTATAAACTTTTTAACTTTCAAACTTTACAACTCATTATGGAGAGATGGCTGAGCGGTTTAAGGCGGCGGTCTTGAAAACCGTTGTGGATGAAAGTCCACCCAGGGTTCGAATCCCTGTCTCTCCGCTATCATTCGCCAAAGCTTTAGCGTAGGCGAGCCAAAAAAAACAGTAGAGACGCAAAATTTTACGTCTCTACTGTTTTTTTATCCTCGTGCCACACTAAACCCAACCACCTCTTTAACACCAGCTTTTTTAAAAACCTTTGCACATTCTTGTATAGTAGACCCAGTTGTAAAAACATCATCTATCAAAAGTATTTTTTTACCTCTTACATATACGTCTTTTTTTAAAATAAAAGCATCTTTCAAATTTTCTAAACGCTGATTTCTTTTAAGTTTTGCCTGTTGTTTAGTATGTCTATCACGCTTCAAAATATTTTCTACAGGAATATCTAACATATTCCCAACAATCCCTGCGATTATATCTGACTGATTGAAACCACGCTCCACATAACGCCTCTTATGTAAAGGAACAGGGATAATAATATCTACCTCCACATTATATTTATCTAAAAAATCTTTTATTATCTTTTCTAAAATGTTTTTTATATCTTCAATATATTGATATTTAAATGCATGCAATATTTTTCCCACAAGCTCGCTCTCCTTATAAAATGCAATTGCAACGTGCCTATCGATATATGATTGCTTACATGCAACACAATATCCGCCTCCTCTAGTTTCTATATGACATATGGGGCAACAAAAAACACCCGAGCAATCGAGTGTTTTAAAACATTCTTTACAAACAAATTCACCTTCTGAACCACAACCCAAACATTGAGCAGGAAAGAAAATATCTTTCAAAACTGTTATAAATTTATCCCCCACACCCCTCACATTTAGGGTGTTCATTAGACAAAGATTAAAGTTAGCTAGACAACTACTATATATTATTCCTGCCACCAAAGTCCACTGACCTTCCACTCTTTCCCCTGCCTTATTAAATCAACACGAACTTCTTTTTGGATCAGTTTATCTAAAACAAGCCCTGTATTTTCATCCTGAGAAGAAACTACTTGTTCTACTCCGAGTAAAGCACGAGCCTTTCCTTCTACACCATTATATTCTTCTAGCGAATTACTAAGTACTCGTGTTGTTACGCCCTCATACACCCGACTTTGTTCTACCTTATGAGAATTAATCCACACTTCCATACTCGGTGCTATCATATCTACAACTTCATCAATATGTTTATTATCATTTTGATTTGAATACGTAGAAAGACGTTCAACAAAAATACGAGCAAGTTGTTTTACATAATTTTCTTCAGGATTAATATTTTTTTTAATAATATTCCCATTAGTATCATTACCAATATTTTCATTAACTGTGTCTGCAATTGTTTGAACATCAATTACAGGAGTAGTAATACTATCCGTATCTTTATTATCTGAATCCTTGAATACAAAAATAAACAAAACAACTACTATTGTAATAGCGGCAATGATACCCACTATAATAAATATACGTTGTCGTAAACTAAGCATAATATATTGATTAAGTATTTTAACCTTCCTTCATTTGTTCTTCAAACTCTTTTTTCGCACGTTCTATCTCAATTAGCTGTTGAGGATTTGATGTTACTAATTGATCTTCTGTGTATGATGCAACTATCTGAATTGCAGCACGCTTGTTGCCCGCAAAGAAAATACCTTGTCCAACAGGACTATCCAAAAGTAGATATTTCTCACCTTCTGTAAGCATAAATGTCTTTTGAATTGTATCAACTGCAGATGGAGACTGACGCAACAATAGCTGTAATGCAGAATTGTTCACAATTGCTTGACCATAAGGTGAGCGCAAAAAGTCATTTACATCTTGAGTAATTGTAGTAACACCGAGATAATATTTACGACAACGTTTAACAAGTGCGTACATAAATTTTGCACTATCCTCATGCATCATAAGCCACCACGCCTCATCAATCATAAGTAAGCGTTTCTTGCGTTCTGATCGAACAATATTCCAGATATAATTAACCAGTGTATAAATTGCCATCGGACGAAGCTCGTCTTCCAAATCTCGAACACTAAATATTACAAGCTGATTACTCGTATTTACATTTGTCGGAGAATTAAAGAGTCCTGCAAAAGTACCTTCTGTATATTTTCGAAGTTTAACAACTAGAGTCTCCGCACCTTCCATACCTTCTAGAACATCTAGCAAATCTTGCATAATAGGAGATTCCACAGTAGCCAAATCACTAGATGCTGTGATATCTTTTTTTGCATATGTCTCAATAAGTGCGCGATCAAGAATAGAGTCCTCAGCTGCAGTAATTTTACCAAACATTATGCGAAGTAACCCTTTGGCAGTAATAACCGCGCTCCTAATAACGTCCTCAGTAGAAATTTGTTGACCAACTGGACGTGGTAAATCAAATGGATTTACCTTACTTTCTGACGCTAGAGAAATATTAATATATGTACCACCCACAGCTTCTGAAAGATGAGAATACTCCATTTCAGGATCAATCACAATCACATCTACTCCCATCATAAGACTACGCAAAATCTCAAGTTTTACTGCATAGGACTTACCCGCACCAGATGTAGCGAAAACAACCATGTTTGCATTTTGCAAAGAAAATCTATCAAATAAAATCAAACTATTATTATGTTTGTTGATACCATACAAAATTCCGTCATCGCTACTCAGTTCTGAAGAAATAAATGGAAACGACGCAGCAATAGGAGACGAATTCATATTGAATGAAATAACTAATTCGTCAATTCCAAGTGGAGCTGTAGAATTAAATCCTTGCTCTGCTTGATACAATACATGTTTACTATGTATAAGTTTTGAACCAAATATATTATGAATATCTTCGGTAATCTTTTCTAATTCTTCTTTATCATTTGAATAAAGTGTCACATAAAATCCAAATTGAAAAAAATGTTCAATACCTTGAGTCAAATCATCACGAAGCTGCTCAATATCACGTAGTGCAGTTTCGCGCAATGGATCACGGGGGGCTCCCTTTTCTGCATCTGCAGAAAGCTGTGCTTGCAAAGCACCTACCTTTTTCTTTAGTTGTTTCAATATAATAGTGGCACTCACCGGATAAAAAAACATGCTCACGTCCATCGTGAGATTGAGATTTAGAATTGGAGCACTCCAACCAACTGAAATATAGCGTGGATAGCTAACAACAAAAATAGTACGCAAAAACGTCGTACCAAGCTGCAAGAAACTTGACTCTACATTTAGTGCTGAAGGGGACAACAAATCTCGAATGGCAACCGTGCCCTCGCGATATGTACGCTCCTCTTCAAGCGTCACCATTTCCTCTTGAACCTGAGTCTTCTGACTATCCTTAGAGGGAGATGTTGGCTTGGTGCGTTTTTGTTTTCCAAAGCTTACTGGCTTAAACGGCATATACAATAATACATTAAGTGATGAACTCTAATTGTTGTTTTTCTATATCACCAAGCTCTTCTGCAAAGGCAATATCTGGGTTATACGTACCATAATAAAGTTCGATAAGTGATTGAGTGTCTAACTGAACTACTTCTAAGCCAATATTAGAAAGGCCATTTTGTACATGACGTATACGTATATCAATATCTTTTTTTCGTTGTGTAAATCTCTCTTCCTTGAGACGAAGAGTAAGGGCTGGTTTTACAACCTCCTTAAAACGTACCCAAAAACTCTTCTTTTTATTTGAAATAGGGTCATATGAAACAACTGCATAATATCTCTTGGTCATGATCTTACCAATATCCACAAGCTCTTGAATAAATGAACGATAGTCAGCAATCTGTACACGCAACAATTCATTTTGTTGTCCTTTTTCAAGTTTAATAAGTTTTTCTAGATATGGTTTTATTTGCAATTTTCGAGATTGAATTACAATTTGAATTGGAAAATCAATTGAATTCAAAAATCCCACATATGATGATATTGTTGAGTTTTGTTCATCTTCTGATTTGAGAGCAAAGTTAATACTTGAGCACATTAAAACACTACGCAACGTACCATCTTTGAGTACCACAATACCATCCTTTATTTCAGCAATAGGAAGATGCATCTGCGTAGATGGTTTGCGTGCATTTTTTCTTTGTGCCTTCTTACTTTTCATAAAAAAATTGAAAATTGAAATTGGAAAATTGAAATTAGGGATTTTATTAAGACGTCTTTTTGGACTCCCCAATTTCTAATTTCTAATTTCATATACATTATACATCATCTTCGGGCCGATAAAAACCTCCAGTGTTAACAAGAAGTGCCAAATCCCTAATATGTTCACGTTTTTCGGGTTTTCTTTTTTCTTCTTCTATCTTTTCTTCTACAGTTTGTTTTCTAAAAAACTCCAAATCTTTTTTACTATACCTCTTATGCCAAATACGACGAGATGGTCTACGAGCAGTTTGTACAATATTTAATAAGAAATAATGAAAAGACTGCCCATTTATCTTCACAAATGAAAAAATAAGTGCAAGACTTCCACCAACCACTAGAGTAAAGACAAACATGGAAAAATCACCAAAACGATAAGCGAAAAAAACCGCAATACCGGCAACAAGTAAAATCAAAAACTGCCGAGTTGTAATCGGACCAAATATCTTATCTTCAACATCAATAAATTGTGGTACTACAAATTGTTGCATCTAAACGTCTAAATTTTTATTAAATAAAACAATATTATTATACTCTTCTATAGTCATTCGCTCTGGCGATGCATCCTGATCTAATACATCTTGCACAGTCACACCCTCTCTAAGAGCTTGAGACGTCGTGCTTGTATATTTATTATTAAGTGGACTTAGATGCCACGCGTCACGTGTTTTCATATAAAGTAAGAAAGATTCCTCTTTCCAACCTTCAAATTTTGTCAAAAGCATATCTACTGCAACAGCAGGGTCTCTCGAAAGACGACGCAAATCAACCAATGTAAAATTTTGTGCTTCATCTTCTGGTCCCTGTATACGTGAAACTTCCTTGGACGATACTATATCGTGTTTGAGCAATGGTGACGGAGCTTTTGGAATATTCCTTGGTCTAGGCACTGGATTAGACAATGGTTGTATATTTTTCACAGGACTTTTCTGTTCTTGCATCTTTGGTGTGGCAATTGGAAAATCTATAAGTCTAGGCAATACTATAGGCTTTTGTTCTGTGGCAGGTTTATTTTCTTTTTTTGTACTCTCGAGTAATTCTTTGGCCTCAATTTCTGCCATACCAAGACCACCCTGCTCTACATTTCGAATAGCATAATCAAGAAATTGGTTATCATTCCTTATACCTTTTCTAAAAGATACCACGAGAGAAACCAAACGAGGTTGCAATTCTTTTGAAACCCCATCTTGTGAACTAACTCCAGTTGCAATATCTCCGTGTGTCTCATGAACCGCACCACGCTGCTTCAGATCTTCTACCTCAGGCATATCTTCTTCAAGAAGTGAAACATGGTCATCTTTATCCCACTCAAGAGAAGCCTCTGCTTCATCTACAAAAATATTTTTAACAGGAGTTGTGGTAGATAATTCATGTGGTGTTTCTTTTTGGGGTAAAAAAATACCTCCCTTTTCCTCTCCACTGTCTTTTTTACTTTCTTCCTTTTTGGGATCATCAGATAATAATATATATGATGGTCTCAATGTCTTTTTAGGAAGAGGTTTTGATTCAGGCGGATTTACCTTCTCCTTTTCTTTTTCTTTCAAAATTGGTTCTGGTTCTTTTACTACTTTAGGTTCTACAATCGATTTTACAACCGGTGTTGGAGGATCTATACGTGGTGAAGTCTCTACAGGTTCTGGTAATTTTTCTTCAAAAGCTGGCACTTCTTCTTGCTTCATTTCTACTAGTTTTTCCTCCAACTTAATTTCTTTTTTTTGTTTACGAAAACTATCCAATGGAACACGTTCTGTGGTTCCATCGGCTTTTTTTACCAAAACAGTTGGTTGTGTAGTTTGATCGTCTGCCATAATAACAAAAACTATCCTACTGTTAATTCTTTTGGTGGAGGTGTATCCTCTGGTTCTGTCTTGGCTCCGTCATCTTGATCACTTGGTCGAAGAGAAACAAGTTTTCCTTCATCCCAAACAAAACCTCCCTTTTCTTCATCAAAAAATACAAGATCATCTGCACCTTCTAATCCAAATTCTTCCAAAACCATAAAGAACTCAAGCAATAATGGAATTTGGTCATCATTATTCAAATCAATTTTTTCAAACAAAATATAAACCAATTTTTTTATAAAGTGCTCAGACTTTTTTGTTGAGAACATCCAATATGCTGCCTCTCCTGAACTCTCTAACCATTGTTGAATTTGTTTTTGATCTGACTCAAAAAGTAAATCCAAATAATTGTCATCAATATCCTTGCCATCACGTTTTTCTTTTGATTCATATCCAGCAGGGATAGTATCCTCAATCTCACGATATATAAAACCACCTTTCAATCCATAATATAGAGTAAGTATCTTATGCAATATATCACGTTCAAGATCTTCTAAACGCTGTACTTCCATTTTATTTTCTATAAATTCATCTACTTTTGTTTCAAAAGAACTACTATCAAATTTATTGAATTCTTCTACCCACTGCGCAATTGTTTTGTGCTGCTTGTCAGGATCACCCAAAGATGTTTGGTTTCTCTCTATCGCACCTTTGAATAACATTGCGTCATCTTGAAGACCTTTGATATAGGTATGGCGTGAAAAATGACGTTGAACATTTGCATAAATTGGCACATCCCACAAACATCCCATAACAAGAAATCTAGTATCCAGAAAAAACATCTTTCTCTTGAAACTCAAATCTGCAAAATGCATCCATCCTGTAAATCCATAAAAATGCTGATAAAAATCTTGCAATTCTTCATCAAGAAAACCAAACAACAAAACTTCATCAGTCCATTTTTCGAGTGTTCGCATAATCTCTTCTATAACACCAGTATAACCAAATTGAGATTGATAAAGTGTCTTTACTAAATTCAATTGAACCTTACCTTCTTTTAAATTTTCTTGCTTTACTTGAAACCAAGAACTTTCTATATATTCAAGACCACTCTTGTCACACAAACGAGCAAGATTATTAATATCATCCACAGATCTACGTGAATATAATTGAGTTGTAAGTATTGGTAGTGAAAGCATGTCTTTTTTTATTTTTCTAAATTAAATTTAGGTTAATCTTCGTCATCAGAAAGTGCGGCTCTTCTTGCATCGGTAACTGCTTTACCTCGATCAGCTGCGACAAAATTAGGTAAACCACTCGCACGGAAACCAAACACTCCACTTTCCATATGTTTTTTTAAGTCCATATAGTTCGTGATAGGAATTTCTTTTACCTGCTTACTTACCTCATCATACACTGGTATACTCAACCTCATCTCACCGTTTGTAACTGCACTTAAACCATCAACGTCAGCCGCAGCAGCCATTGTAAGTAAGAAATCTTTACTATTTTTCTTCATTTGAGGCAAATATACATTTTTCAAAATTTGTCGAGCAGAAAGAGCTTCTTCTATTTTTTTAATTTCAGTTTTTGATTTTCCTTTTGTACGGTCTTC
>JABGUG010000042.1 GCA_018646705.1 Candidatus Parcubacteria bacterium
AAGCTTGTCAGGAGCGCAGTGTATATTTACTTCATATTGGTTCTGGATGTATTTTTTATGGAGATTCTTCACATGAAGATAAGAAGTGGCGAGAAGGTGATATGGGAAATCCTGTAGAAGTAACTTATTCACGTACCAAGTGGGCTGCTGATTTAGTTTTGTCTACTTTGCCAAATGTAGGTATTGGTAGAATTAGAATGCCAATTGACTATGTGCCTTCTCCAAACAATATGATTGATAAGCTAGCAACATTTCCAAAGGTTATTGATGTGGAAAATAGCGTAACAATTGTGGATGATATGGTAAGCGTGTTTAAACAGCTCATGGAGAAAAAAGCTTCTGGGATTTTTCATGTTACTAATCCTGGAACATTGAAACATCGTGAGATTGTTGACTTATACGAAGAACTTGTGGATCCAAACCATACTAATGAATGGATAACAAATGATGATTTGGTAGAGCAAGGTCTTGCAACAAAAGGTAGATCAAATAATTTTCTAGCTTCAGAAAATTTGGCAAAAGTTGGGATTGAGATGCGTGAAGTGCATGATGCTATGCGTGATGTGATGGAGAAATATGCAGAATTAAAAAAGAAGGGTGAGTCTAGTGATAAAATTTTAACTTGTTAGTTTATGAGAAAGCGAGGGATAAGTACTTTTGAAGCAGGAATTATAGCAGCGGGTATTGCTGCTGGTGGTTCTGGTTGCAAATCTATAAAAGAGGGTGCTGGAAAGCTCCAAGATCTTAGAGATGATCATGTTCAGTCAGTAAACTATGTTGGCGACGAAGTTAGGAAAGTCAGTGGTGAGATAATTGATAAGTTTAATGATGTTTTTGAAGTCCGAGAAGAGCCAGAAAATAAACCAACAGATAGAAGAGCAGAGGTAAAAAAAGAAAAAAGAGAAACTGATGTAGAAATAAAAAAAGAGTTAGATGAGTTTAGTTTTGAAAACATGTTTGAGGAAACGAGTGAACATGCTTCTTCGGCTGATAAGAAAAAAAGAAGAGGAGAGATTCGCCGAATCATGACAAGTGAAAAAGCAATGGTTTATACAGTGAAATTTAGAGGAAATAAAAATGCTCAAAAAGAACATTTCAAAAGACCTTTAGAAGATAAAGAATATGCTGGAGAAGTCCGTGCATATATTATAAAATATTGTAATAAATATAATGTACCATACGATATTGCTTTTAGTGTTGGGGCTAATGAAAGTGGATTTGATCAAGATAAAGAATCAGGTGTTGGGGCAGTTGGGGTTTTTCAAGTAATGAAGATTGCCGCAAAAGACGTTGGGTTTGATTCAAAAGATAGAGAAAATTTAGAAAAAAATATTGAAATGGGTATAAAATATTTGGCAAAATTATTTGATAGATATAAAAAATGGGATATAGCGTTAGTTATTTATTCCACAGGAGAGAGGAATATGAAAGAAATGATAGCAAAGAAAAAAGGAATTTCTGTTGACGAGGTTGAGACGTATTTGAGACGCGATGATGTTGATTTAATCACATTATATTCCGGTAAGTTTGATAAACTAGGAACAAAACATCCTTTTCAATATCCTTTTCAAGCTGCGGCTCTTGGTTCTATGGGCAGGAGAGTTTTAGAAAATGATTATCCAGCAGACAAGATACCTCTTATCATGAAAGATAGCGAATTTTTAAAAGCTTTGGACAGATACCCTTCGCTCAAAAGAAGAATACAAAAAAATCCAACACGTGGTTTCAAGGGAACAAGTTTTATTCAAGAGATAGAGCGGCGTTTTGTACGACAAAAATCTAAACAGAAAAAAAGAGTTGCTTCCAAATAATTATAATATATGGAAAAAGAAAATCGTCCATGGGGTTGGTATAAAGTATTACTAGATACTCCTACATATAAAGTTAAGGAGATTTTGGTTAAGCCAGGAAATAGACTTAGTTATCAACTGCATTATAAACGTAGTGAACATTGGTATGTGGTAGCTGGAGAAGCTATTATTACGCTTGATGATAAAGATATTACAATTAAAAAAGGTGAATACATTGATATTCCAGTTGAACACAAACATCGTGTTGCAAATATGAGTGAGGAAGATATGATTTTTGTAGAAGTGCAAACTGGTGAATATTTTGGTGAAGATGATATTGTGAGGTTTGAAGATGATTATGGACGAGAAGGGACTTCGGTTTAATAAAAATAAGGTATGGATCTATCAGTCATTACAGTTACGTGGAATAATGAGGAAAATATTGAAGAACAGATTAAGTCTGTTTTTTCTGGTTGTAAAAATGTTTCATGTGAGGAGATTGTGGTGGATAATGGGTCTAGTGATGAGACGGTTAATATTGTGAAGGGTGTAGTAGAGACGCAAAATATTGCGTCTGTACAGAGTGCGCAAAATATTGCTTCTGTACTACGGATAATTGAAAATAAAAAAAACTTAGGATTTGGTTCTGCAAATAATAAGGGTGTTGAGGTGGCACAAGGTGAGTTTATTTTGTTTTTAAATCCAGACATGCGTGTGAAGCCGGAGAGTTTAGATATTATTGTGGATTGGATGAGAAAAAATAAAGATGTAGGAATGGTAAGCCCAAAGCTTGTTGACCAACATGGAAAATTTAATTGGGATGCAAGTCCTCGTCGATTTCCAAAATTATGGGAACAAGTTGCTCTTATTTTGAAATTACCACATTTATTTCCAAAAATATTGGATAAGTATCATATGAAAGATTTGGATATTGAGCTTGAGCAAGAGGTTGACAGTGTCCGTGGTTCATTTATTCTTATACGACGAGAGGTCGTGGAAAAACTTGGGTGGGGTTTTGATCCTAGATATTTTATTTGGTATGAAGACGTAGACACTTGTCGTGAAGTAAAAAAGCTTGGATATAAAGTCATGTATACCCCAATAATTTCATGTGTAGATTATGTGGGACAGAGTTTTAAGAAGCGCACAACACTTTGGAAACAAAAAGAATTTACTCGTTCCATGCTTACATACTTCAAAAAATGGGAACCTGCCTATAAGTGGGTGTGGATTGCATTAGTTAGACCGGTTGGAATTGGTATGGCGTGGGTGAATGATAAAATGCATAAATAATATGAATAAACTTTTTGTACATCTTGTTACTTGGAACGGAGAAAAATATATTCCGCATCTTTTTGAATCTCTCAAAAAACAAACATTCAAAGATTGGCAACTTGTTATTTTGGATAACGGATCAACTGATAAGACAGTTGAAAAAATAAAAGGAGAATTGATTGCCGGAAGATTGGAAACAAATCATTCAGTGGTAGATGTTGTATTAAAAGAGAGAAAAGAAAATTCTGGATTTGCAGGTGGACACAATACGTTGTATAAGGAAAATGAAAGTGAATATTTTCTTTTGTTAAATCAGGATATGTATCTTGATCAAGGTTGCTTGGAAAAAATGGTAGAGTTTTTGGATAAGCACGAAGATGTTGCCGCAGTAAGTCCACGGCTTATGCGTTGGGATTTTGAAGAAAATAATTTCACAAATAAAATAGATAGTCTTGGTCTCAAAGTTTTTCGAAACAGACGTGTGATAGAAAAATATACAGGAAAAGAATGGGATGAGAAAAAATCAAAATTAGAATTATCATTTCGAACAGATTATGATGCAATGGAAGTGCTTGGAGTGTCTGGAGCTTTTCCAATGTTTCGACGTACCGCAATTGAAACCGTAGAATTTAGCGATGGAACTTTTTTTGACTCACTTTATAATTCATATAAAGAAGATATAGACTTGGCTTATCGTTTACGCATTGCAGGACACAAAGCATTTGTATTACTCGACACAGTGGCATATCATGATCGTAGTGCTGAGGGACTTGAGAAGAAAAGAGACAAAGTCGCTATAGAAAATAAAAAGAAACAAAGTGAATGGATTAAATATCATAGTTATAAAAATCACTTGATGACGATTTATAAAAATGAATATTTTCAAAACTGGTGTCTAGATGCAGTATTTATAAAATGGTATGAAATGAAGAAGTTTTTTTATTTCTTATTGTTTGATAGAAGTGTTTTGAAAGGATTGGGAGAGATTTGGAAAAATAGGAAAGAGCTTAAACTAAAAAAGATGAAAGTTAAAAGTATGAGAAAAGTGAGCTGGAAGGAAATGAGAAAGTGGTGGAAATAATATTATTAATAATATAATTGAAATATGACAGAAATCAGACCGTTTCCTTTGGAATATACAGGAGATATGGACCGTGCACTAGGTGCTGCTATTGATTTGTATTCAGTTGAACGAGAAGGTTGGAAAAAACGTGGAGTGAGCGAAGAAAATAGAGAGAGCGTCGGAGAGCATACAGAAGCTTTGACTGAAATATTTAATTCATTGATTGACAGAATTGATACCAACAAAAACCTGGACCGACGTAAGATGTTACGGATGATACAAACCCATGATTGGCCTGAAGCTATCGCTGGCGATCAAATAGCTGTTGATTATGATGATGAGGCGTTGGCAGAAAAAGTAGAGAAAAAACGTCTGAGTGAGTCTGAAGCGATGAAAATTATTTGTAAAAGATTTTCTGATGTTCAAGCTAAAAAAATTATGGCATTATGGCAGGAGTATGAAGATGGACAATCTCAGGAAGCTCAAATTATTTATCAACTTGATAAATTACAAGCTGTTCAAAAAGCACGTAAGTATGAAAAAATGGGGGAACCTGTAAAGACACAAGAATTTATTGATTATGAGTTACATAAAAATAGAATTACCAATCCTGTTTTGGTCGAGGAAATGGCTAAAATAGAAAAAGAAGTTGGTGGTGATAATGGTCAAGAGTAATAAGTATGAAAGACATAAACATTGTACTCCTAAATTATAAATGTAAAAATGACATTGTACGTGCTGTTGATTCTTTGGTTAGAGATATAGAAAATTGTAAATACGATGTACAAATTACTGTAGTTGACAATTCAAAAAATTGCGATGGCATGAAAGAAGCTTTGCAAAAGTTTCCTCAAGTTTTATATGTTGATTCAGGTGGTAATGTGGGATTTGGAAAGGGGAATGTAAATGGTTTCAAGGCTGCTGAAGCGCGATATTATTTTGCCCTAAATCGAGATACCATTATTTTGGAAAATTCAAAAACAATTGAACGTATTGTAGAGTATATGGATAATCATCCAAAGGTTGGGTGTATTGGTCCAAAGCTAATGAACATGGATGGAAGTTTGCAATATTCGTGTTATAGATTTGATTTACCTTCAATTTTGATCAAACCATTGAAACAAATTAACTTTGACAAAAAATATAAGTGGGTGAAAAAGCATGCAGACAAACTTGTTATGAAAGATTTTGATCATGAAAAAACAATACCCGTAGATTGGGTTTTGGGCGCTGCCATGATTGTGCGAAAAGAAGTTGTGGACGAGGTAGGTTGGTTTGATGATCGGTTTTTTATGTATTTAGAAGACGCAGATTGGTGTCATCGTATGTGGGAAGCGGGCTGGCCAGTGTATTATGTTCATGATATAGTGATCCAACACATGCATGCTAGAGATTCTGCCAAAGTACCAGGACTTCTAAAAGCATTGTTCAAAAATAAACTCGCACGTATTCATGCCAAAAGCTGGGTCCAATACCTTTGGAAATGGCGTGGTAATCATAAATATTATGCAAACAAATACTAAAAAAGAAATGCCAAAAATAGCGATTGTATATCTTTCGTTTTATTGTGAGCCATATATTGATGATGTGGTTTCAGCACTCAAAAAAATTACATATCCAAAAGATAAGCTCGAGCTTATTATTGTTGATAATCCTCATCCTGAACATGGTCACTCTGTGCGTTATATAGAAGATAACGTAATGCCACTTTCAGGAAATGAAATTCCACATACAACACTTCTTCCACAAAAAGAAAATCTAGGTTTTGCTGGTGGAAATAATGCAGGGGTGGATTGGGCGATTGAACATGGGTTTGATTATGTGTTTTTTCATAATAATGATGGCTTTGTTGCATCAAATGCATTTGAGCCACTAGTGGAAGCTATGGAAGCTGACAAAGAGATTGGCTTGGCTCAATCACTCATGTTACTTCATCCAGAAACTGAACTTTTGAATAGTGCAGGGAATTCTATGCATTATCTAGGGTTTGGGTATTGTGATCAATACCGTACAAAAGTAAAAGATCTTGATTTACCAAAAATAAAAGAAGTTTCATATGCTAGCGGTGCTGCATTAATGATTCGAACTGATTTAATCAAAAAATTTGGTTCATGGGATCACGACTTCTTTTTATATCACGAAGACTTAGAATGGTCATTTAGATTGCGTGCTGCTGGATACAAGATCGCACTTATTTCTGATTCTATTTTTTATCATAAGTATCAGTTTAGTAGAAGTATTACCAAGTTTTTTTGGATGGAACGAAATCGTTATGGCGTTATGCTTATGTTTTTTCGTTGGCCTACATTATTATTACTTTTGCCTATGGCCTTGGTGCTTGAAGTTGGTTTGTGGTTATTTGCATGGAGAGGTAAATGGGTTGATAAGCGGGTTGAAGTTTATAAATATTGGCTCAAAGCCAAGAATTGGAAATTGTGGCTGAGTAAGAGAAAGAAAATTCAGAAGTTGCGTAAGGTGAGTGATAGATATTTACTCAAGTTCACTGTGTCCGGAGTTTATTTTCAAGAAAAGGCAATGGAAAATCCACTTCTCAAATATATTGGTAATCCAATAATGACTGTGTATTATTGGGTTGTAGTTAAATTATTTATCTGGTGGTAATTAGTTCATAAAGTTAAAAAGTTCATAAAGTTTTTAAAGAATTCTTTACAAACTTTCAACTTTACAAACTTTCAAACTCATTTATGAAAATTAAAAAAGCAATTTTAACAGGAGGTGGGCATGCGACACGATTGCATCCTATTACTACAACAATTAATAAACATTTACTTCCTATTGCCAACAAGCCAATGATTTTTCATGCAATTGAAAAAGCGGTTAAGGCTGGGGTGGAAGAAATTTTTATCAACACTAATCCTGGTGATAAAGATTTGCAACAGCACATTGGCGATGGAGGACATTGGGGAATTAAGATTACTTTTTTTGAGCAAACTGGTGGTCCACAGGGAATTGCTCACGTTGTAAAAGAAGCTGAGAAGTTTATTGGAAATGATCCATTCATGTTTTATTTGTCTGATAATATTTTACTTGGGAATCTAAATGAGATGTTCGAAGAGTTCACCAAGAATAAATATGATTGTATGCTTGCTCTGTCAGAAGTAAAAGATCCCGAACGTTTTGGTGTACCTGTGTTTGATAAAGATAATAAATTGGTAGATGTTTTGGAAAAGCCAGAAAATCCACCAAACAATTTTGCTGTGACTGGAATTTATTTATATGGCCCCAAAGTATTTTTCCAAGCATTTGACCACATAGAAAGATCTGCTCGTGGTGAATATGAGATTTCAAGTATTCATTCGTATCTTTTGAAACAAGGAAAGAGCGTTGGAGCAAAAGAAATAACTGGTTGGTGGAAAGACACTGGTAAAATAGATGATCTCCTTATTGCCAATCATTTACTTTTGGAAAAAATGGATGATAAAGATTTTCCAAATCATGGGACCATAGAAAATGGTGCTCAAATAAATGGGAACGTACATGTAGGTAGAGGTTCTCAGATTAGCAAGGATGTTGTTTTGAAAGGTCCTACTATTATTGGAGAGAATTGTGTTTTGAAAAATTGTATTATAGGCCCATGTACTTCTCTTGGTTCTGGATGCGATATCAATGGAGCACGTATAGAGGACAGCATTATTCTTGATAACGCAGAAATCGATACCGATTTATTTATCAAGGACAGCATTATTGGGAAGAATGTAAAATTTACAAAAAAATCGTCCGATGATGGACGATCTATGGTTATAGGTGATAAAACTATTATTGAACACTAATACATTAGTTTATACAATTTATTTTCATTTTCAAGGGAGCGTAGGAAATATAGCTCTCTTTGTTTTGTGAGTGGAGTAACGTCTGCAACATTTTCTTCAAGTATATCATGTCCTACGTAGTACCCAGGATTAAATGTTTTTAGTTTTTCATCTGTTACAAATAAAATAACACCATCTTTATCAAGTAATTTTGCTTGTTTTAATTTGTCACCACTTCTGTTTAGAAGATTGCTACCACCATCTTCATAAACACTTGTAAGTTCCCATTCAGTCATAAACCACCATTCTAGTGTGTCGCGGTGGAAGTAAGTCGGTATTCCATATACATGTTGTATGTCATGTATATTATTTTTGTAATATTGTGCAGCAAAGAAAGTGTCTTGTAGTTCTAAAATAACTCTGTTTTGATTTATATGAAAAATATTTTCAATTTTTTCATTAACATATAGAGCAATTTCTTTTTCTGTTTGTATTAGACTTTTTTCTTTTACCTCCCATAAATTTCCATCTTTGTCTACATACCAAAGAGAAGACAGAGTTTCTGAAATAGAAGACATTGTTCCATCAAGAGATATCTTTTTAATTATATTTTTATCTTTGATATATAATGGTTCAAATAAATCTGACTCATTCCATTGCAATTCAATATCTGAAGATGTAATTTCTATAGTAGTTGGGTCAATTGGATTATCAAAAGAGACGAGATGAAGTGTTTTGTTACTTTCTTCCTGTATTATTATATATGCAATGTCAAAAAAAGGAGAAACACTTATATCCGGTTTTATTGCAGTTCTAATGATGGGAGTTAGTTTTTCTTCTATAGTATCAAAAGCCAAAATTTCATAAATATCTTTTTCTTTCACGAGAAGAAGTATAGATGATGAGTCCTCGGTTCCGTATATATTTTGGATTCCATTTTGGTCTGACAAAATTTCGGATGGTTTTGATTCTTTTATAAGTGTTATATCCTTTATGTATGTTGTCTGATTACTCGATATATTAATATCTTTTTCCCATGATTTATAACCATCTAGTTTAATTTTCAAATGATATGTACCTGGAGCACGATTGGGTAATCGAATTGGAATACTTTTTTTTATTTCAATATCATTGAGCATTACACGTGCATTTCTTGGTTTTATATCAATACTCAAAACACCCGTTTGTTTTACTTTGTGTTTTTCAAAGTTATATCTATATCCGGCGGTATACAAGATTATAGTGGGGGATATAATAAAAAAAGAACATATGAGTATTGCCATGATAAATCGTCTCATTGGTCGTGTAAGACGTGATTTTGTGAGTTTAAGATGCTTTTTGTCCATAGTTGCTTTTTAGCCCTTTTTGCGGTATAATCATATCGTATTTTTATAGATAAAACAAGGTCAAAAATATATAATAACGATATAAGTTAGACCACATGTCATTGCATTTTGCATATTTTAAGTTCACAAAGTTGAAAAGTTCATAAAGTTTATAAAGTATTTTTAAACAAATATGTATTAAAATACCTTATAAACTTTCAAACTTTATAAACTTTCAAACTTTTATTTATGGCGAAATTTATTATACAAGGTGGTAAAAAACTTCATGGTTCTATAGAAGTCAGTACTGCTAAAAATTCAGCAGTAGCTATTCTTTGTGCCTCTCTTATGGTGCGAGGAAAGGTTGTGTTGCAAGATGTCCCTCGAATAGAAGAGGTTTTTCGTATTATAGAAATTTTGGAAAGTATTAATGTGGTGGTTGAATGGAAGGATGAACATAAGTTATTTTTGGATACATCGAAAAAACTTAAGATGAGTGATATCGACGCTAAAGCATGCGAATTGACTAGGTCTTCACTTCTTCTTCTCGGTAGTCTTGCTGCACGTGAAAAAAAATACAAAATTTATAAGTCGGGTGGTTGCCGTCTTGGAGAACGCACAGTGAAACCGCATTTGTTTGCACTTGAAAAGTTTGGTATCTCAGTTCAATCAAAATTCAAATATTATGATGTAGTTAATAAACCACTCAAGGCTCAGGAGATTGTTATGTACGAATCTGGAGATACTCCGACTGAGAATGCTATTATGGCTGCAGTTTTTGCTACTGGTGTTACAACTATCAAGTTTGCATCTTCCAATTATATGGTGCAGGATTTATGTTATTTCTTGATAAGTGCAGGGGCAAAGATAGAAGGTGTTGGTACAACAACACTAAAAATTACAGGTGTCAAAAAATTCAAGAGCGTGAGTAGTTATCCTATTATGCCTGATCCAATAGTTGCGATGAGTTTTGTGGCACTTGCAGTAACTACAAAATCTTCACTTACAGTAAAAAATTGTCCTCTAGACTTTCTAGAATTAGAACTCGAAAAAGTCTTAGTCATGGGACAGAAATTTTCTATCAAAAATAAACGACAATCAAAAAATAAAAAATTTAAAATAGTGGATATTAGTTTTCAACCATCTGTTTTGAATGCTTTACCAGACAAAGTGTATGGAAGACCTTTTCCTGGTTTAAATATTGATAATTTACCATTCTTTGTACCAATGCTTACTCAAGCAAAAGGTAGAACTCTTGTACATGATTGGGTATACGAAAATCGTGCAATTTATTATCTAGAATTACAAAAGCTTGGCGCAGAGATCACACTACTTGATCCACACAGAGTGTTTGTAGAGGGCCCCACAAGACTTAAAGGAAATGAACTTATGTGCCCACCCGCTATCCGTCCTGCAGTTGCAGTACTCGTTGCAATGCTTGCTGCAAAAGGTATGTCAGTATTGCGAAATTCATATCCTATTGAACGTGGATATGAAGATCTTGTTGGTAAACTTACTTCAGTTGGTGCACACATAGAACGTGTAGAATAGAACCACAGATCTTACACGAATTTGTGTTATAAATATAAAATTAGTTATGCAAAATCAAGGACAAGGACATGGTAAGAAATACATATTCCTTTTTATTTTAGGAGTTATTTTATTTGGTTCTGGTGTTGTGGTTGGTATGGCACGTGATCTAAATGAAGAGCTGTATGATGAAAATGGAAATGTTGAAATTTCAAGAGTAGTTGATCTGCGTGGAAAGACTAGATCAGAAGAAATTAGCTTTGATCAGTATTGGGAGATTTGGGATAAAATAAAATCAAGACATGTTTCACAACCAGTTGATGAAGTTTCATTATTTTATGGATCTTTGGAAGGATTGGTAAAAGGATTGGATGATCCTTATTCAATTTATTTTCCTCCAAAAAAAGCAAAAGAATTTACACGTGATTTGTCAGGAGAGTTTGAGGGTATTGGAGCTGAAATAGGTTTACGTGATGATCAAGTTACTGTTATAGCACCTTTGTTAGATTCACCAGCAGAGCATGCAGGTCTAAAATCAGGAGATAGAATTATTGCAATTGATGGCGAAGATATTATGGGTTTAAGTTTGGAAGAAGTTGTTTTAAAAATTCGTGGTAAACGGGGGAGTGAAGTTACAATAACCGTAACAAGTAATGGATTTGATACACTAAAAGACATTGTAATTGTACGAGATACAATAAATGTACCAACAGTAAGTTGGGAGAAAAAAGAGAATGGAATAGTATATTTACGTGTAAGTTATCTCAACGAAGGTACGTGGATGGAATTTGATAAGATAGTAAAAGATATTTTACTTGAATCTCCACGAGGTATTGTATTTGATCTGAGAAGTAATCCTGGCGGATACTTGGATACCTCAGTTCGTGTTGCCGCAGAGTGGATAGATGAGGGTGATATAGTTTCTGAACGATTTAATGATGGTGAAGAAGAAACATATACTGCAGAACAAGGAAGACATAGATTTGTTGGAGTTCCTACTGTTGTGCTTATTGATGAGGGTACTGCATCTGGATCAGAAATTATAGCTGGAGCTTTGCAAGATTATAATTTAGCTACTGTGATTGGTAATACAACATTTGGCAAAGGGTCTGTTCAGGAATTTGAAATTTTACCAGACGGTTCAGCAATAAAGCTTACTGTAGCGAAATGGTTTACACCAGATGGAAGACAGATTGATGAAAAAGGTATAGATCCAGATGAAATAATTGAAGAAATGTTTATCCAGATTGATGGTACAGAAGGGGATAGAGAGGAAGATTATATTGACAAAGGTGTAGAGCGAGCACTTGAAATTTTAATGAAGTAATTATGATCGGAGGAATTGTTATAAAAGGCGATGGATTAGGACATAAATATGGTTATCCCACAGCAAATCTAGATTGTTTAAAAAGAGACATAAAGATTTCAGGTGGTGTATACGCAGCTTGGGGATTTTTTGATAATAAAAAGTATAAAGCTGCACTTGTTATACAAGAAAAGCCGTGGAAAGTAGAAGTATATCTAATTGGTTTGGACGAGGATATATATGGGAGACATGTAGAAGTAGAAGTTGTTCAAAAGGTAAGTGAGCTTGAGAAGTTTGATACCAAAGATGAAGTTATAAAAAAAATTCATTCTGATATGAAAATGATAGAGGAGATGTTGGAAAAATAAAATAATAAAATAATAAAAAAGTAGAGACGCAATATTTTGCGTCTCTACTTTTTTATTTTATTTAAATATATCCGTTAATTGTTTTTTATTAATTATATCTTCCAATTCTTCTAAAAAAGGAGGGCAAAATCGTTCAGAATATTTTTTCATCTCTTTTGTAATTTCTGATCTACTCATCCAATATATTTTTTCTACTTCTTCTTTTTGAAATGTAATTGGACCATTGTAGATTGCAGTATATAGAGATTTGTGCGAAGTGTGTACGTCGTCACTGTATACACCTTTTAAAAAAAGATTGTAGGAGATATTTTTTATACCAAGTTCTTCGCCTGCTTCACGTACAAGTGCTTCTTCGTAAGTTTCTTTTTCTCTAACAGTACCAGACACGGATGCGTCATACATTCCAGGATAATTTTTTCTTGTCTTTGTTCTTTGTTGAATTAGAAGTTTTCCTTCCAAATTGAAAAGATAAAGGTGAGAAGTCCGGCAGTAAAGAGAAGGATTGTTGAAAAAATCTGTCTTTGGTCTTGCACCTAAGACATTGTCGTGTTCATCTACATGTGTGATGAGTTCGACCATAGCTATACTCTTTCAACCCAATGTTTATCTACCTCAACTTCAAGATCTAGGAAGACTTTTTTATTTAGTGATTGCTCTAGCTCTCTGCGAGCCATTTGTCCGACTTCTTTTATTTTTTGTCCACCTTTTCCAATAATCAATTTTTTGTATCGTTCCTGGTCAGTGAGTATCCTAGCCTCTATAACGAAAATATCTTTTTTTTCTTCTATATTATCTACAGTGACTGTCATAGAGTATGGAACCTCTTTATCAAAAACAGAAAAAATCTTTTCACGAATAATTTCAGCAGTCCAAAAGTGGTCATTAACGTTAGTGATTTGCTGGTCTATATACATTGGCTCCCCTTCAGAAAGTAATTCAATTACTTTGGATTTGAGTGGTTCTATATGACTTGCACGTAGTGCTGACAAATTAAATACTGCATCAAAGTCTTCAGCCCAACTTTCATAAGCTTCATAGTGCTTACGTTCGGATTTGTGTAAGTCACTTTTGTTGATAACAAGTATCTTTGGTACATCCAAATGGCGAATAAGTCCATATGTATAGCGCTCCTCATCTCCAATTTCTCGTGTTGGGTCTACCACATAAATTATAACATCTACGCCCTCTAGGGCTTCTTTTGCTTTTTCTATTAGTTTTCCTGTGAGACGATTTTTTTTATCTTTAAATATTCCAGGAGTATCTATGAACACAGCTTGCCCCTCAGGCGTGTTTAGAGCTGCATGTATAATATCCCTGGTCATTTGTGCACGAAAGCTCGTAGCCGCAATTTTGGTGCCTACAAGGGTGTTTAAAAGGGTTGATTTGCCTACATTAGATCTACCAACGAGTATAGCAAAGCCTGATTTCATATTTTTAGCTTTAAGCCTTAAGTAATAAGCCGTAAGTGTTACTTAGGGCTTATTGCGTATAGCTTATCACCAACTTGCATAAAAATCAATATTATCCTATAATTCTACGCAGAAGTCTTATGGCTTTTTTGGAGGTGTAAGTTAAAATATATGAAAGTAATATTTTTACAAGATATTCAGGGTACTGGTAAAAAGGGGGAAGTGAAAAATGTGGCTGACGGCTATGCACGTAATTTTTTGCTCAAAAAAGGTTTAGCACGTATCGCAACAAAAAACGCTGTTACAAAGATGGAAACCGAGGTAAAAAAGAAGGTTGAATCTTCTGAAGAAGATCTTGTAGAACAACAAGGGGCAGCTAGCAAACTAGATGGGGCTGAAATTGAGATAAAAGGAAAAGTGTGTGATGGCGGTACGTTGTATGCAGCTATTAGTGCAAAAAAGATTGTTGAAATAATCAAAAAACAATTTGGTGTTGTTATCAAACAAAAACAACTTAAAATAAAAAATCAAATAAAAGAAATTGGCGACCATGACATAGTCATACAATTTGAGCACGGTTTAGAATCCGACCTGCGAGTCATTGTCTCCTCTGAATAACTAACCCCTCCATCTACGGAGGGTTTTTTAATTATAGGTGAAATCAATCTAAAGACTAACTTTATATTAATTTTTAAAAATATACTGATAATATGGAAAAGAGCATGTCAAAGAAAATCGGATTTAGTACAGAAAAATATTTGGAAGAGCAAAAAAAAGCTATTTTGAATAGGGTTGGTAAATTTGAAAAACTCTATCTAGAATTTGGTGGAAAATTATTTTATGATGGACACGCGGCGAGAGTATTGCCCGGATATAGACCTACAGCAAAAATAGAATTATTAAAATTGTTAGGAGATATAGATATAATATATTGTGTAAGTGCTAAG
>JABGUG010000039.1 GCA_018646705.1 Candidatus Parcubacteria bacterium
TACACTTATACGCTTTACGTCCGTCCTTAGTCAGGACGTTAGAGCACGTGCCCTTGGTGCACGAATTCCCGTTGTCGCACGACCGCGTCTCGCTGTACATGACACCATTCTCACACTCGCACGAGAAAAGACAGTTGTCGAGTCGTTGACAGGCAGATGCATAGGCGCATTCGCCATCGCTGTACAACCCGACGAACTTGAGGCAATCAGGGTTTTTGCCAAGCCCCAACAACACACTCTTACACTCCTCGTACCTATGACTCTTTCCATCGCACACCGTCACCCTATACGGAGACGGATCGTTGAAATGTCCAGCCAGCACAAACGCTGACAGGACAAAGGCGGCCGCGATAAATATGAACAGAAGCGCAAAAAACGAAACCGAGAGCTTCTTCATTTGGAACACCAAACTAAGTTATCTATAAGAGCCTAACATAATATGTATAAAAAAACAAGGCGCAAAGCGCCTTATTAACTACGATAATTGTCATTCCCACGAAAGTGGGAATCCAGCGTGCGTTGAATTCCCGATCAAGCCGGGAATGGCAGAGAAACTACCCTATACTCTACCTCTCTAAATTCAAATCTATCCCCTACCTTCTTTTCAAGCAATTCCATTCCTATTGGAGAATTGTGAGAAATAATTCCTTTGTTCAGATCTACTTCTAATGCTCCCAAAATAGTGTATGATTTTTCTTTTTGTCCATCAGTAATAGTCACTGTGCTCCCAATCCTAACGAAATCACTTTTTCCTTTATACTCTACCACTTCAGCATTCTTCAGTTGATTTTCTAATTTTAGAATCGCATTCATAATTCCACGAAGACGTCCTTTTGCAATTTGATATTCTACGTTTTCAGAAAAGTCTCCGAGTTCAGCCAGACGACTCACTTCTTGAGCAGCACCAGGTTGTTTTTCTTTTAATTTTTCTACCTCTCGTTCAATTTCATCGTACTTATTTTGACTCATTACAAAATCCTCATCACCCTGAGCATATTTTCCTAATTTTCTTTTTGGTAATTGCATATTATTCAATGACGACAGTCTTTATATTTACAAACTCCTTTATACCATAGTCTGAAAGCTCTCGTCCATAGCCAGATTTTTTTATACCACCAAATGGTAAACGTGGATCAGACTTGGTCATTCCATTTATAAATACTGCACCAGCTTCAATCTCCTTGCTTAATTTTTTTGCAAGTTCTATATCACTAGTCCAAAGTGAACTCCCAAGTCCATATGGAGTATCATTAGCAACTTGGATTGCTTCCTCAGTGCTTGAAACTTTTATAATAGCGCTTGCCGGTCCAAAAATCTCTGTATCATACACGGGCATACCCTTTGTCACATTTCCAAGAATTGTTGGCTCATAAAAGTATCCTGCACCTTCAATACGTTTTGCACCATGAACAACTTCTGCTCCCATCTCAATACTCTTTTGTACTTTTTCATCTATTTCTTCTAACGCCTGCCTGTTTACAAGTGGTCCGAGTTGCGTTGCCTCATCCATTGGATCTCCAATCGCGATCTGCTCGTAACGTTCTTTGTAAATACCAACAAACTCATCATACTTTTCCTGCGCCACAATAAATCGCTTTGCAGAAATACAACTCTGTCCTGCGTTTTGTAATCTCGCATTGACCGCAACTTCACATGCCTGTGGGATATTAGCGTCAGCAAGCACAATGAATGGATCACTTCCACCAAGTTCAAGTACTGCTTTTTTGAGATGTTTACCAGCTTGAGAAGCAACTTGAGATCCTGCATATTCACTTCCGGTGAGTGTTACCGCCTTGATTCGATCATCTACCACAATCTGTTCAACTTTTGATGAACCAATAAGAAGTGTTTGAAATACACCTTCAGGAAAACCAGCCTCAAGAACCATTTCCTCAATAGCGAGTGCACACTGAGGTACATTGGAAGCGTGTTTTAGTAATCCCACATTTCCCGCCATAAGTGCAGGTGCGAGAAAACGAAACACCTGCCAAAATGGGTAATTCCACGGCATTACTGCGAGGATTGTTCCAAGCGGATCAAACTGAACATAGCTTTCTTTGTAATCAGTTTTTATTATTTCATTTTGTAAAATATCTTCTGCATGCTCTGCATAGTATTCACATACCCATGCGCTCTTTTCTACTTCTCCCACTGCTTGCGTTATTGGCTTTCCCATTTCTAAGGTAGCAAGCTTTCCTAGTTCGTATTTTTTTTCTTTAAGAATTTTTGCAAGTTTGAGCATCTTTTCTTTGCGATCATCAAAATCAAGTTTACCCCAAGAAACAAAAGCATCTTGTGCCATGGCAAGCTTTTTTTCAATTTGTTCGTCAGTCAATTCATCAAATGATTCAATATCCTCCCCCGTAGCTGGATTGTGAGATACTAATGACATAAAAATAATTTAATCAAAGTCACATGTTTTTTTATTAAGTTCGTCCACAAGCACACGTTGGTTTTCTGAATAATCAATAGGTACTTCTATTACATGAACACCTTTTGTATTCAAAGCACTCTCTAATATTTCCTTAAAATCATCATCTTTTCCAACTCTATGACCTTTTGCACCATAGCTATTTGCATACATTACAAAATCTGGATTATTAAATTCTAATCCAAATTTTTCCATGCCCATGGTTTCCTGCTTCCACTGTATCATACCATATGCATTGTCTGTAATAATTACTACCACAAGATCCAATTCAAGCCGTACAGCAGTTTCGATCTCTTGAGAGTTCATCATAAATCCCCCATCTCCAACAACTGACAAAACTTTTCTGTTCGGATACATTATCTTTGCCATCATAGCAGAAGGCAATCCAGCACCCATAGTTGCCAATGCATTATCTAACAATAGCGTGTTTGGTTGATATGCTTTGTAATTTCGCGCAAACCAAATTTTGTACATTCCATTATCAAGCGTGACTATCCCGTCTTCCGGCATCACCCCACGAACATCACACACGATTTCTTGTGGCAAAAGTGGAAAACTGCGAGCCTTTTCACATGTATGTATATGTTTTTCAAACTGTTCTTTAATTTTTTTATAATATGAAAAATCCCATTGATCCTGAGATGTTATTTCTTCATTAAAGTATTCAAATGCATTACCAACATCCCCCACTACTTCGTGTTGTGGAAAATATACATCATCAATACTGGCATCGAAAAAATTTACATGAATTACTTTTGCACCATTACGCTTCATAAGAAACGGTGGTTTTTCTACTACGTCATGACCGACATTTATTATCAAGTCAGCCTTATCAATTGCACAATGCAAGTAATCATTTTCTGAGAGTGCCGCACAACCCAAATACAATGGATGACGTTCATCAATAACACCTTTGCCCATTTGTGTATTAAAAAATGGAATTTTAGTTTTTTCTATAAATTGTGTTAGTTGATCTGAAATTCTTTTTCTATTAGCACTTGCTCCTACCAAAATTAATGGAGACTTTGCACTCTCTATCATATCTTTTGCTTTCATGAGTGCTTCATTGTATGGAGACGGACGTAATGCATATATTGATTCAAAGATTTCTTGTGTTGTTTCTTCTGATGAAACATCTTCTGGCAATTCAATATGCGCAGCACCAGGACGTTCATCACGAGCAACACGAAAAGCTTCACGAACTGCAGAAGGAATCTGATCTCCACTTGTAATTTGTTTATTAAATTTTGTTAATGGATCAAATATCTCTGTTGTTTTTATAATTTGAAAATGCCCTTGCTTACTACGCTTAATAGGCTTTTGTCCTGTAATCATGAGCATGGGCATAGCACCTAGCTGAGCATAAGCAGCCGCAGTAACAAGATTGGTTGCACCAGGACCAAGCGTAGACAAGCATACCCCAGGCCAACCTGTAAGGCGGCCACATGTAGCTGCCATAAATCCCGCAGCCTGTTCATGGCGCGTAATAATAAGCTGTATATTTGATTTTGATAATGACTCAAGAAAATGAAGATTTTCTTCTCCAGGTACACCAAAAATATACTTAACCCCTTCATTTTCCAATGCTTTCACAAGCAAATCAGATGCTTTCATAAAATATAGATAATAATAGCCTTATAATTAAGGCTATTGTTATTATAGGTTTAAAACAGAAACTTCACAAGTGTGCATAAATTAACCAAATGTAAATGCATACAAACGCACACCAGGACCATCAATAATAAATTCTAGTGTATGTTCGCCTGCTTTTGACTCATCTATTAAGTGATACAATCTGCTTTCCTTAATTTCAAAACTCGAATCTACTACATCACTACCGCCGTACGTTCCTACATCTACTCCATCACGCAAAACACGCACACTTACACTCTCATCTGCATCTGCCACCATAAACACTTTGTCTGCATTGTAACGAAACTTTACTCGATTTTCCTGTCCCAAAGTCTCTACGTGTTCAGGATCCATATTCCATAAACCCTGAAGATAAAGTACATTTAGAGAATCATCATCATCTAAAAAACTAAGCTCTTGTTCTCCTGAGGAACCTGAGATTCCATTTCCCAATCTACTGTTACGGGCTGAACCAAAATAAATTTCTGGACTCTTTGCCTGAGATTTATCTCCCAGATTCCTAGAAAAATCCAGATCAACTTCCGCTTGCTCATCAAGACGACGACTACGTTCATTTAATAATTCTTGAATTTTTAATTCTGTTTCTTCATATGCTCCTTCACCAATATGGTCGTACACAACAAATCCATCAATATCTATTATATATTTGCGTGGCCAATAACGATTTTTATATGCTGCCCATGTCGTGTATTCATTATCAAGAACAATAGGATATTCAATACCAAATCTCTCTGCAGCATCAATTACATTTTCTTTTTTCTTTTCAAATGCAAACTCTGGTGTATGTATACTTACAATTTCTAATCCCATATCTCTGTATTTATCATACCATGAGGTGAGATATGGAAGTGTCCTTTGACAATTGATACAGCTATATGTCCAGAAATCCACGAGTATTACTTTTTTTCCAATAAGTTCTTCTATTGTAATGCCATCTGTATTTACAAAGTCACTTGGACTATCAATGTCAGTATATTTAGGATAGAACTGCTCTTTGTTCATACGTGCTTGTTTTTCTATATCAACTTCCATACCTTTGTCTTCCATTTCATCCATGGGTTCTGCAAGTAATTTTTGTTCTATTTTTGTCACATCAATAAATCCAGTGTCGAGTAATTTTGCTTCCACCTTTTTATCATATCCCGTAATAATTGCAATACCAACGATGAGAAATAATATTCCAAGTATTCGTTTGAACAATCCTTTTGGATTAGCAAGAGATGTGAGTTTGCTCGCAAATTTTTGACCTATATAGCCAATCAAAAGTAACATGAGTGAAAGACCAAGTGCGTATGCAATAATATAAATTGTTCCTACAAAATAATTTTGAGGTAATACTGTCGCAATAATTAGAAAGTATGTAGGACTACAGCTAGAAAATACCGGCCCAAGAGAAGCTCCTACCAAAATGTCTCCCACAACACCTTTTTTCTGAGAATTTTTACCCAATACTTTGTTAGATTTTATTGAAAATTTAAAAAATGAACTAAGTTTTTCCCATGGAGATGGAAAAAGTGTAATAAGACCAAAAAATATAATAATTCCTCCTGAAACATAACTCCATGTTGAGAATGGAATATCAATTAGAGCGGTGCTGGCCTTCAGCAGAAGTGTGAACACAACAACAGACACAGCAAGAGAGCCGCTGATAATAAGTGGTTTATATTTATTATTACCTTCTACTGACCTACCAAGAACAATAGGTAGAACAGGCAAAATACATGGTGCAAGTATTGTCAAAATACCTGCAATAA
>JABGUG010000063.1 GCA_018646705.1 Candidatus Parcubacteria bacterium
ATATGATACTTTGAAAGATGCATTAGAGTCTTGGTTAAATGGTGGCGAACAAGCTCCTAAAGAGGACAACGCACCAACAACTGCTGACACAGTTGCTAACGAAACTAAAACTGAAAAAGTTGAAGACGTTGGTGCAGCATTTGACAACTTGTTTAACAAGTAGACTATTTTAATATATTAAGGGGAAGCTAATAACTTCCCCTTTTTTTAACTTTCAAAGAAAATTCATATGGCAAAGAAAAAAGACACTCAAGCAGTGCAAGACGATTTAGCTGAAATATTAGCCGAATCATTAAACAAAAAGTTTAAGGACGAAGGACATAAAGTAGCATACTTTATTGACAGCGAAAAAGTCGGTGAACTTTCAAAACTTCCAAGCAAAGACGAGCTTCTTGCCAAAATGGTTGGTTCTCTCAATGCACCAGTATCTGGATTTGTAAATGTCCTTGCTGGTAATTTGCGCGGACTTGTAAGTGTACTAAACAACATTAAAGACGCAAAAGCGTAATAATAATTTTTTTACTATGTCAGAAGAAACAAAAACAGAGGTAGAAGTACCAGCAAAATTTAAATCTCTTGTAGAAGAGGTTGAAAAAATGTCTGTACTAGACCTCGCAGAACTTGTAAAAGTTCTTGAAGATAAATTTGGTGTTTCAGCTGCTGCTCCTGCAATGATGATGGCAGGTGGCGCTGCTGGTGGCGATGCTGCTGCTGTAGAAGAGAAGACTGAATTCACTGTTGAACTTACTGCTGCTGGAGATAACAAAATTGGTGTTATCAAAGCTGTTAAAGCTGCAACCGGTCTTGGTCTTGCTGATGCAAAAGCATTGGTAGACGGAGCTCCAAAAGCTATCAAAGAAAATGTAGCAAAAGCTGAAGCTGAAGAGCTTAAGAAAGCTCTTGAAGAAGCAGGTGGTAGTGTAGAACTCAAGTAATCTTTTTTACAAAGATTTTAAAACCAGCCTTTTTGGCTGGTTTTTTTATTTTTATTTTTTAGAAGATAAGTTTCAATGCTGATAATACGGCGAAGAAAATGAAAAGTCTTTTTATCCAAATATTTCCTAGTTTGAGACCAATTCCAGCTCCAATCCAGGCTCCTATGGCACTTGCTAAAAACATCGCTCCAGCTACCTGCCAATTTATAAGTCCGGCGAACCAAAAGATTACAAGAGACGATAGATTGATCATCGGTCCAGTAATTTTTCTTGTGGCCGCTGATTGTAAGAATGTAAGACCTAGAAAAAGGTATACATATGTAAACCATACACCAGTGGAAGCAAACATTCCTCCCAAGAAACTTGCCAAGATGGTTAGGAACCATCCTGCTATGAATCTACCTTTTGATATTTTTTTTCCTTTGATTCCTATTTTACCTCTTTGAGTTAATAATAAGAGAGAAATAAGTATGACACTTCCAAGTAATTTTTTGAAAAGATCTTGATCTATATTTACAACAATAGACGCACCGGCAATGGCTCCAATGAGAGTTGGAATTATGAGTGAGACACCTAGTTTCCATTTTACTTTGCCATGTTTGTGAAATTTTAATATAGCTACGTTACTTGAAAGTCCGCCAACCCTATTTGTGGCAATAGCTTGTGAAGGAGGGAGACCAAAAAAAATAAGCAGTGGGATTAGAATCATTCCACCGCCACCTGTTGTAACTGTCATTATTCGTGTTAATAGAGTAATGACAAAAATAGCTAATAAATTTATTATTTCCACAGATTAGTTTTAGAAGTTGAATTTATATATTTTATTTTCATCTAGTACATAGATCGTCTTTTCATCTTCCTGTACGATCATGCTAGTAGGGTTTTTCCAGACATCAGAAGTGTATTGTCCTACGAAGTTTCCTTCTTTGTCAATTACTATCACACGTTTGTTTGTAGGTTCTAAAATATATAAGTTGTTTACATCTGCGTATGTCCAGATTTCTGTAGGGTTTTCTAAAGCAGGATCAAGTCCACGAATTTCAAATCCTTGTTGTGTGCCAGCAAAAAACTTTAGTATAGTGTTGTTGGTAAGCACATATATATCACCATCAACGGTAAGAGAGCGCGCTTCACTGAGTGAGTCTGTTTTGTTTGTAACCCATTCGGTGCCACGATCATAACCAGTTTGTATTGGGTTGTGTTTGTAAATCTGATCATTGTTTGAACTCAAAAGATATGTACGTCTATTGTAAATCGAGATATCCGTGATAGGAGGATTGTCAACAGGGTAGGAAATATCTTTGTTTGAAAAACCTTTTGATTCTTTTTCAAGTTCAACTATATTATTTTCATATGAAATAAATACGGCCTTGTCATCTTCTTTTGGTACATCTGCTGCCAACAACTGTCCTATGGTTTCATGTTTTTTTTGTTCTATATTTTTTGTTATAGGGTCTATAGTATAGAGAGTCTCGTCTTCTGGTCCATAGGCAAGTATCTTTTCGTCAAATGGTATAATTTTTGACGAAGACGCTTGTTCTTGTAAAGATGAGAGATCAACAATAAGCTCGGAATCAACAGCCGTTATTTTTCTTAATTTTTGTAAAAGTTCATCAATACTTTGTCTTAAATTTTGGCTTGTTTCTTTTTCTACATCCTTTTTCGCAGGAAGTGTTTCTGTTAGTTTAGACGCCTCATTCAGAAGCTCTAGTGCTTTTTCATCTTCACCATAGAGAAGTCTACTTTCTGCCTCATCTCGTTTTTCAGTGATAGTCTCGATGAGAGTAGTATATTGTACTTGTTTCACTTCGCGACCTTCTCGTATTTTTATATATGTAATACTTCCAATAAAAATTACTACAAATACTAGAAGAGCAATGAAAAGGACTTTACTCACCATACCCATATGTCTGACTTGGTGTCTTTTGTTATCAATATATGATTTTGAACTATCAATAGTAAGAGTTCTCTTTCCATTTTTATTTGTAATGAAATAAAAACTATGTTGCAAAAATGAAATAGTCCATTCAAGTATTTTTTTTGAGACTACAAATAGTCCAGTACCCAAGAGTACAATTCCACGTCCAAGTAAGATAAGTAGTCTTCCTGTCCAATTTTCTTGTGATTGACCAGGTGATGGTCGGTAGTTGGTTTCAATATTACCATGACGAGTTGTTTTTGTTTCTGGAGATCGTTTTTTTGCTTTTTCTACACGTTTGTTTTTCCCCGAAGCAAATTTTTGGAATACATCTTTTACTTTACTGGTTGCGTGTTTCATAAGTGGGGGAGACAGAGTCTCTTCCGTTGCTTTTGCTGTATCTAGGAAGTTGTCTAATGATGCTTGTGATCCAACACGTTCCTTTTTATCAAGTTCTTCTGATATAGGCTGTACTGATTTTGGTGTGTGGAATAATATACCACCAAAGGAGTATTCATTTTTTAGACTCTCAAGTACTTTGCCGATGTGCATAGAACTTTGCCTGGTTGTTCGTGATTGCAAAATTTTTCGTACTCGGTCAGAAGAAAAATAATCATTTACATGTGGAGTGGTAATATATACAAAATCTCCTCTGCTAATAGTTCCTTCTACCACTGCTGAAAAAAGTTGGTGTGCATTGTTTGTGTCTCCATCTATTATAGGTGTCTCTCTAAGTCCGTCTGGTGTTGTGTAATATAAAAGTGCTTGAGGTGAACCATGATAAGCAAGAACAAGTCGAGAATTATTGAGTGTTCCGACAAGAGCATTTATTTCACTTTCTTTGTATCCAAGTATGTGGTGACTTTGTCGATTTATTTCTTGAATAATGTGTTCAAAGGTTTCATCTTCTATTCCTTCCGTTTCATAATACGCAGTTTCTATACTATCTATGATTTCTTGAAGCTGAGTAATTTGCTCATGATGACTTTCGTTTATTTCAATGAGTGCAAAAAAATAACCCTTTTCCTTTTCTTCCTGGGTTACAGGTTCTGCAAGATGAAGTAATACATGTGAGGTCTGCTGATCGTTTCCCTCAACAAAAAATTCTTGAATTTCGAGTTTATTGTTCATAGTTAAAAACTTTGACTTTTATGGTCATACTTATTATACTATAACTCGCAAAAGCTTGAAAGCCTACTTGCCGGTAGGCAGGGGAATAAGGGGGATAAGTTATCATTTAGAATATAGGACTTCTCTAGTCCTTTAAGTATCTACATATGCTTGAACAACTATTTGGTTCAAAGACCAGACTCAAAATCCTTCGTGTTTTTTTTCGTGAACCAGGACAATCCTTCTTTGTACGTGAGTTATCACGTCAAGTAGGTGTACAGATAAATGCTGTACGTCGTGAGCTAGATTTATTGCTTAGATTAGACATTATTCAAGAGAAGGAAGAAAAGGAGAAAAAAGCAGAAGACACTGACAGTGGAAAAGCTGGGGCTGGATTACGTAAGTATTATCAACTCAACTCTGAGTCAATTATTTACTCAGAACTTCAAGCACTTCTTTTGAAAGATAATATCATTGGTCAAAAAGAATTTATCAAAGAACTCGAACAAAAATCGGGAGATGTGAAGCTGCTTGTATTGACTGGGGAGTTTACTGGTACCACAAAAGCACCTACTGATATTCTCATTGTCGGAAAAATTAAACCACGCTCACTTTCAAAAATTATAGAGCAATATGAAAAAGAATTGGGATTTGATATTCGCTATACTGTAATGAGTGACGATGAATTTGCAGACCGTAGATATGTAATGGATAAATTTGTTTATGGAGTTTTTGAAGCAGACCATTTGAAAGTTGTGAATAAGTTAGGAGTCTAGAAAATTTCAAATTGTATTTTTATGTATTTACTTATTGACATATCAGAATTAGACCAGATTCATCTGGCTCTTTTTGATTCTGAAAAACGCACTGATAAAACATTCGAAGGTCGCAATCGTGAACTTCTTTTTTCGGTAGATCAGATTTTGAAAGAACAAAAAAATTCAAAAAAAGATATAGAAGGTATAACGGTGGTTGTGGGCGCAGGGAGTTTTACAAGCACACGGATTGCGTGTGTGGTAGCAAATACGTTTGCCTATGTTTCTCAGATTCCACTTTTGGCAATTTCAGTTGAACAAGTTGAAAAAGTACAGGACTTGATTCCAGAACTGTTGAAGCAGCCTAAAGGACAATATATTTCAGCTACCTACTCAGGGGAGCCGAATATTGGGAAGAAAAAGTAGGCTAAATTAAGCAAAATAGTACGTAACCACCTTGACAAAAGGTGTTTTTTGTGCTATATTACGCCATTCTCCGAGCTTGTTGTTTTGGGGAATTAGTTTGTTTCAAAGAGTAGAAAGACTTGAACCACCAGCGTGTAAGGAGGGTCTGATGACCACCAATACCAGCAGCTTCTTGCGTCCCGACGGAAATCTCAAGAGTATCGGCGAGTTCATGGCCGAGAACTACCCCGGCTTCAATCCG
>JABGUG010000060.1 GCA_018646705.1 Candidatus Parcubacteria bacterium
ATTTATTTCACCATCTAAAAATTCATCAATACGATGTTCATTTTCTATCAGAAAATTGACACCAAAGAAGAATAGAATACCAAAAATAACCAGACCAACAAGCACTGATCTAATTTTTGATTTTGTAACTGGATCCATTGGTGCTTGTGACCCTGGATCAGAAGATTGCGGTGGTTGCGATGGTGGAGGTTGATTTAAGTTTTGCATATGATTCCTTGTTAAGATTTATTCAAGGATAGCTTTGATACGACGAATACCTGCGGAAGATGATTCTTCTTTTTTGATTCTAAAGTGACCCATGTCGTTTAAATTTTCAACATGTGGACCTCCACAAATTTCTTTACTTGCTGTCTCATCGTCTGATCCAATTGTGTACACTTTTACCTTTTCTCCATATTTATCACCAAAGAGTCCAATGGCTCCCTGACTTTTAGCATCTTCCACTGTCATTTCTTCCATAGAAATAACAAGTTTTTTCTCAATTGCTTCATTTACTAATTTTTCAACTTGTTGTTTTTCTTCATCAGTCATCTTGTCTGGATGTGTAAAATCAAATCTAAGTCTATCAGCAGTAATATTACTTCCCTTTTGTCCCACATGATCTCCCAAAACTTCTCGAAGTGCTGCGTGAAGTAAGTGTGTTGCAGTGTGATACTTTGTACTCATCTCTCCATGATCGGCTAGTCCGCCTTTAAACTTTTGTTCAGCACCTTCGCGAGACAAACTCTTATGTTTTTCAAATGCTTCATTAAAAGCCTTTTCATCAACAGTTAAACTATTCTCACTAGCTAACTCCTGAGTCATTTCGAGTGGAAAACCATATGTATCATAAAGCTTAAATGCTTGTTTGCCAGAAATTTTTGTGATCTTTTTGTTTGTTTTTTCAAAAGCCATTTCAAAACCTTTGAGTAATTTTTCAAATTCTTTGATACCCTGTTCTAATGTTTGTCTAAATTTATTTTCCTCATTCTTCATCTCGCGCAAAACAAATTCCTCGTTTCTTTTTACTTCTGGATATACATCTGCAAAAATTTCAACAACACGCTGCGCCATTTCAACACAAAAATTATTTTCAATACCAAGTTTCTTTCCATGGCGAATAACACGTCGAATAAGTTTACGTACCACATAACCTTGATCGACATTACTTGGAGCAACTCCTGAATCATCTGCCATTATCATACTTGCCGTACGAATATGATCCACGATCACACGCATAGACATGAGAACATCCTTATTTTCTCCATATTTTTTTCCAGAAATTTCTTCGATTTTTTCCACTAGAGGTTTGAGTGTATCAATTTGATATACATCTGAAAAACCATTCAAAACAGTCACGGTACGCTCAAGTCCCATTCCTGTATCAACATTCTTTTGTGTAGACTGAATAAATGTTCCGTCTTTTTGTTTATTGTATTGCATGAATACATCATTCCAAATCTCAAGCCAATTGTTTTCATCAGTTCCTGGATTACTATTCTCATCTGGAAATTCTGATTTACCAACCCAATAAAACATCTCACTATCAGGACCACACGGACCAGTTTGACCAGCTGGCCCCCACCAGTTGTCCTTTTTTGGCAATGCAGCAATCTTGTGTTCTGGTACACCAAGAGACAACCATTTTTGTTTTGATTCTTCATCAAATGGTGCATCATCGTCTCCTTCAAAAACAGTTACTGCCAACTTTTTTGTATCGAGTCCGAGATAATCTTTTGATGTAAGAAATTCCCAACTCATTTCAATGGCTTCTTCCTTAAAATAATCACCAAGTGACCAATTACCAAGCATCTCAAAAAATGTAAGGTGTCCAATATCACCCACTTCATCAATATCCCCTGTTCTGACACACTTTTGTACATCAGTAAGTCTCGTACCTTCTGCGTGTTTTTCACCCATCAAGTATGGTACGAGTGGATGCATACCAGCAGTAGTAAATAATACAGTTGGATCATTTTCTGGAATCAAAGAAGCTGACGAAATAATCGCATGATCTTTTGATTTGAAGAAGTCTAAATATTTTTGTCTCAGTTCGTATGATGTAATCATAACTTATAAATTCTTTAATTTTTCTATTCCGAAATTAAATTCCCTCCATGATTGTTTTATGTCTGAAAAATTTTTATAATCTTTGTTCGAGATTCTCTTGTGCAAATGTCTAAACTTATTTCCAAGATATATATTTTTGAAATTTCCTTCACGATAACTTAAATCATTATTTGTACCTTTATATTCAAAACCAGAATCAAACGCCCTTTTTACCTCTGGTATTGCATCTACGGAAAGATGAAATACCAAATATCCCATATCCAACTCTTTGCCTTCGTTAATATATCTATCTACATTTTCACGCGCAATTACACGATCAACATTTATAGACGAAACAATACACATGGCTCCTACACCGAGCACCATACTTGTATATAAAAAGTTTCTAAATTTCCAATCAACAGAAATGCTCACTGCTGACAGAGTCAAAATAATAACACAAAAATAAATAAACCACTCCACATACAATCTAAGTACTGTGTAACCAAATTGATCCTGATATATATTCATGCGTTTGAGCGCAGACATGGCAATCACACCAACCTGTATAACAAGTAATATTTTTAATAATTTCAAAAGTGTATGACTTCCATGATGTACTGCTGATCTATAAAAAACAATAAGCATCGCAGCAGCAAGAGCAATTACCCACGCTAGCTGAAAAAATCCACTACGTGCATACTCAGCAAAATTAATATTATTTTGCACCACAAAGTCATGAGAACCGAATAGATAATTGAGCTGTATAAATACAAAAAGTGCAAAGAGTATATTTACAAGCCCAAGGACAATAGATACAACTGTGTTATCGATTTTGAATACACGAAATTTCTTTTCTTTCAAAATATACAATGGATCAATCACTGTATAAAACAATCCACCAAGAAATAATGTAATGAGACCTGTACGAACAATACGCCACACTGTCTCCTCTTCTATTATAAAATTAAAATTAAATATATTACCTACCAATTCAGCAAACACCGCATCAGCCTTTACAAATAACAATCCAAATACAAAGAGAATAGGTACTGCAATAGCTAATGCTAATGCAATCTTTTTATATATCTCACTGTGTTTTTCTTTTTTTGTAGAAAATAAATCACGAAACATATGACCCCATTTAGTAAGCGGCAAACCAATGCTACGTAGGACAGGGATTTCAGAAAAAGAAAACAAGTGTTTCCCAGGATTTTTTAGCGTTAACAAAATTGAAAATAAAAACATAAGTAATGCGACAAATAACATTACCCAATTGCGTACAAAATCATTATTATAAAATAATATGTCCAAAGAAAATATAAAAATTGGTATAAGTAGTAGCAACGCCTTTGGGTGACGAATTTGATCACTAAGTAATGAAAGCACTGAAAAACCGAGTACATAAAAAGCTACAAACAATACAAAACCAAATCCAGGTTGTAATCCCCAAAAGAATACATCATACAAAATAGCAACAAGAAGAGCAAAACCAACATATGTAACTCGCCAATGACGCTTTAGTGTTTGCTGTATTGTTTGTTCCATATAATTATTTTAGATATTTGAATGCAAAAAATAACAATATGCCAACCACTATTAGTACTGGCCATATGGTTACAAGTAACCCGACTAGAAAATTTGCTTCTTGCATATAATATTAATATTAAGATTGAAAATTAGATAACTACACCACCACCTCATCCTTCGCTAAAGCTACGGATGACAAGCATACTTTATATAACTACACCACCACCCAGACATTCGCCATCTAAATAAAATACAGCAAATTGCCCTGGAGTGACCGCACGCTCAGAGTTTTTGAATTGGATCGTATTACCGTCAACCGTGCATTCTCGCAATTCTTGACGATGACGCATCCTTACTTTACATTTTAACGGAAAATCCGGGGTCCGTCCAGCAATCCAATGTACATCTTCTAACTCAATTTTGTCTCTATATAGCAAAGGATCATCTTTTTCACCAACAACCAATTCATTTGAATCAAATCTCTTGTCTACCACAAACAATGGTTCCCCTCCTCCAGGCTGCTCAAACCCATGTCTTTGTCCAATTGTATAAAATGCAAGACCTTTGTGTTCTCCTATTTTTGTGCCATCAGACATAATTATTTCACCAGGCTGTATGGACAGGTCTAGACCTGTCCCTCCATTTGCAGCCTTGGTTCTCAAAAATTCTTCCATCGACACTTCGCCAACAAAACAAATTCCCATACTTTCTTCTTTTCCTGCAGTTGGCAAATCAAATTTCTCAGCAAGTTCACGTACCTGCGTCTTTGTGTAGTCACCTAGGGGAAATAATGTATGCGAAAGTTGCTCTTGATTTAACTGATGCAAAAAATATGTCTGATCCTTATTCTCATCCTCAGCCTGCACCAAAGAAAAGTGTGCTTGTCCGTCATAGCTCGAAGAACGAAGACGGGCATAGTGACCTGTTGCCATTTTATCAAATCCTAAATCCTTAATTTTTTCTAACCAAGACCCAAATTTTACAAACTTATTACACATCACATCTGGGTTTGGCGTTCTACCTTTTTCATATTCTGCAAACATGTGATCTAAAACTTTACTCTGGTATTCTTTTTTAAAATCTAATTTCAAAAGCTGAATACCAAGCTTAGCAGCCACACGCACCGCATCCCTATAATCTGGCACCCAACATGATTCCCCTGTTGCGCCCACACCTTCATGATCATCTGTATCATAATTGATCATATATGCTCCGGCCACATCATAACCCTGATCTACCAAAAGAGCAGCGACAACTGACGAATCAACACCTCCAGACATTGCTACAAGAATTTTTTCTTTTTTCTCTGTCATAATTCTATTGGTTCAATTTTGGATTTTAGATATTCTCTATATTTTTTTTCAACAGCATCCATTAATTTTTCTTTTTTAATTATCTTTTTGGCAGTTTTGGTATGAACATGTATATATGTTTCATAAACATGCCGTAAATGCCAGTTCCAATCTTCATCAGAAGAACAAAGATGACTCATACGTTTTATACCCACTTCTCCATATGCATCAAGCTTGTCTGCATCACGCAAAATCCAAGCTGTATCATATTTGTCAGCAACATTATTCCAATGATACCGAACTGTATACAATATTTCCTTTTTCTCTTCATCTTTTAAAATATCAAACTCACGATCTTCCTTAAACCACTCACGCAATATAACATATGAAAGCTCATGATGCTTACGACTGTTTTCTCCTGGTTTATCTTCTCTAGTCCTACCAATATCATGAGTTAATGCTGAGAGTTCACACAAAAATGGATTACTAGCTTTCTCGCCTTTGGCAATCTTAATAGTAGAATCAACAACACGAAAAATATGATCCATACCGTGTGCAGGATCTGTATAATCTTCAAAAAGCTTTTCAACTTTTTCTTTTGTGTGATTTATTAGTAATTGTTGTTGTTTTGTATATTTCATGATCAAAAAATCATAAATCTTACGAATATGTGTAATGAATAATACCAATATTATGCTAAAAAATCAAGAAAAAACCCCGACTCAGTCGGGGTTTTCAAAAATATATAGTAATGCACTTAAGCATCTTTGTTCTTGAGATAACATTCTTTACAAAGAAGATTGCTGGTATCTCGTGGTTCGAATGGTAATTGTGTGATTTGAGTACCACATCCTGAGCAAGGTACATTTACATCAAACATTTTACGCTCTCCACCGCCACTATTACGTTGTTCACGGTGAGCCTTGTTACAGTCTGAGCAATATACTGGACGATCTCCAGATGGTTGGAATGGTAATTGTGTGATTTTTGCACCACATTTTCCACATTCACAATCTACATCGAACATCTGGCGATCATTAAAATCGTTCATATTTTTTCCGAAATTTATTTTGAATAAACCTTATCCGACCTTTTTGGGAATACACCATGCATTACCCAACTACGACATATTATATCACCATCTTATTTTGACGTCAAAATAATATTTGGGGCCTATTAGACTCCTCGAAACATTGGCATTCCATTGCTAGCATTGGTCGGTACGTAAATTGTACCCTCTCTATCTTTCAGACTATTGATGTATAAATATTCAAGATATCTAGGTGTCAAACTTTGATTGATGATTTGTTGCGCATCACGCTGACCTTCTGCCTCAATACGTTTTCTATCTGCTTCTTTTTCTTCTGTTTGAAGAAGAAAATCATATCTTTGTGCTTCTTGCTCAGCTTGAAGTTTTAGTTGAATACTCTGTGCTAGATCAGCTGGTAATTCCACATGACGAAGTAGAACATCTTCTATCTCAATACCACGTGGATCTAGCTTGCCCGTCAATCTATCTGCAATACCTTGAGCAGCTTCTTGACGTTTTTCACTATAAATATCTTTTGCATCATAACCTGCTATCACTTCGCGAATCACACTTCTAATTTGTGGTCGAATAATAACTTCATCATAATTAAGACCTACATCACGATATACATCTGATGCTTTTTCTTCTACCATACGATATAAAACAGTAATATCAAGGTCAACACTCAAACCTTCTTTTGTAAGAGCAGTAATAACGTCAGAACCATAACGCTTTCCTTCTCCTTGTGTAATACTCATTGTGTATTCTTGTGTACGAATATTCATTCGTGTAATTTTTTCAAGTGGATTTTTGATATGAAATCCAGAATGAAATTCACTGTCTCTAACTTTACCAAAAAATGAACGTACACCAGTCTCACCCGCATCTATTACTACCCAAAATGCACTGGCAAAACTTAGGAAAAGAAGAAAGACAGCGCCGATTACTACCCAAAACCCAATCTTTGCTTTTTTTCTTGGATCAATTGTTTCCATAGGCTTTTCTTTGTTAATTAAATTTTTTTTAATAGAATTAATAACATTATCAAAATCAAAAGATGTATTTGGTTTTGAAGTTTTTTTATCTTTATATTTTATTGATGCTAAAAAAAGCAAAATTATACCCAAAAATATAAAAAATCCACTATTTGCCAATACACCAATCAAAAATCCGCCTAGCCCAAGAACAAATAATGGGTATTTATCAAATATTTTCTTTAAGTCCATATGTTATTCTTAATTTTCACATTTACAATTAACTGACTACTCCGGTTATTCCCTCACACCCTTCAGGAACTTTACACTCTTTACCAATGGTAGTTTCTCCAGTTGGATATTGACCAGGCATACAGTCTATATATGCAGGGCACTCTGCCCTTTTAACATCCATTCTATACTTTAGTAGAAAAAAAGTTCCTGTAAGTAATAATAGCAAAATAAAAATTGTTATGAGTATCTTCTCTGTTTTTTTTAAAGACATATATTATTCTTCATCCTTAGTAGGAATTTCTGTTTTTTTCGATTCCATAGTGTATGTTGCATCAAACTCAAATCCAGCATATGTAGCGAGAAGAATTCCTTCGGCAATACCAATATACATGAATACATTGCTATAAAATACACTATATGATTTTACAAACAATGGAACCGTGATAGCAATATCAAGCACCGTACCAACAAGCACACCAATTATACCAAGCAGAAAGCCTTTCTTTGTTGTTGGTGAATCCTCTCTAAAATACCATTTTGCAAGCAATAGAACAAGTGGAATCAAAAGTATCCAAAGAATAAGAAATTGGTAAAAATCCTTATCTTGCAAACTCGGTGTAAACATGAGTATTGAAATAATAGCAAATATTCCTACCCACAACATTACCCCAAAAGCGATGGCTCTTTTTATTTTCATATATTTTTAATTAAAATTAATTATTTTTTAATGTCGTAATTGGTCTACTCTGTGTAATATATAATTCATCATTATCATCAATCGCCCACTCAATATCGCAAGGAAAACCATAATGTGCCTCAATACGCTTACACATTTCTGCAACTTGAATAGTTTGTTTTCCAGTTAGTTTTTGCTTTCCACCTTCTGATTCGTCTAAATCAATCCAAACATTTTGTGCATGTCGGTCGCGACCGTCATCTACGTTTTGCATCAATTTCTTACTTTGGTTGCCAACATTAATATCAAGAATGCTCATTTCTAATTTTGAAACGACATAATTATCTGGTGTGATCTGACCACTTACAATTGCTTCCCCTAACCCAAAACCCGCTTCTATAATCATCTGATCTCTGTCTTCTGTCACTGGATGAACAGTGAAAGCTACCCCTGATACTTCGGATTGTATCATTTTTTGTACTACTACACCAACGGATACGTTCTGATCATTCAAATTTTTTTCATAACGATAAAAAATTGCTCGCGGTGTAAAAAGTGAAGACCAACATTCCTTTACTTTTTCAACAACATTATCTCGAGTAATATTTAAAAATGTATCTAATTCTCCTGCCCAACTAGCAATTGCGCCGTCTTCGGCTGTGGCAGAAGAACGAACAGCAACAAACTCTGCATTCAACTCATTGAAAGATTTCAAAATTTCTTCTGCCAAATCTAATGGCATTTCTGTATCATGAATCACATCGCGAATAACTGAACTAGCCTTATCAACAGAGTTTATATCATCTGGATTTACTTGCTTGAGGCGTGCATCTATTTCTTGTTTTAAATCTGTTTCTTCTAAAAATCTATCAAAAGCGTCAGCAAGTACCACAAAGCCAGGTGGCACAGAAATTCCGGCTTGGGTCATTTCACCAAGAGATGCGCCTTTGCCTCCAGCTTCTGATACACTAGTTTTATTTATTTGTTTAAAAAATTTTATATGATTCATGATATCATTTTATAAATTTTTTCCAAATATTACCCATTTGTTCTACTAGATCTTCTGCATTATAAAAAGTTCCTTTTTTTTCATACGATTCATCCCCTGCTAAACCAGCGAGATGTATTCCAACACAAGTAGCTGTAATATTATCATTTGTACAGGAAAGTGCTGCAACAGTTCCAGATACTACATCGCCGGTTCCACCTTTTGTCATTCCTACATTTCCTGTTCTGTTTTCCCAAATATCTTCTCCATTACTTACATAATCATATTTACCCTTAAGAAGTACAGTTCCTCCATATTCTATAGCCATCGTATGTACATGATCTGAAGTTGGTTTACATTTATATACTTGCTCAAATTCACGTGAATGTGGTGTTAAAATTGTATTGTTATTTATCCATGCAGGATTAAGATGCCACATAGCTGTTGCATCTATTACTATTTTTTTATCTTCATATTTTGTTAACAATGTTTTTACCAAACCAACATTTTCCCCAGTCTCAGCCATTCCAGGCCCAATTAGGACAGCATCTACCATATCAACAGTATTCCACAACTCTTCTTCTAATACAGGAATAAAGACGGCTACATCTGACTTTAGATTATCAATAATACCTCTGTTATTCGGTGTGGTATATACATACACCATATCTACTATTCGAGATGCAGTTTGAACAGCCAAAAGCAAGGCTCCATGAAACTTTTCAGATCCAGCTATTATAAGAAGTCGGCCATTTTGACCTTTGTGGCTGTCTTTTTTTGGTTTTTGTAAATCCCCAAAAATGGATTGATCTATTATCTTCATATATATATTGTGCTCTGTTGAGAGAAAAAAGTCAATACGAGCCTTAAATAAATAAAAAACGATTATAAAGTATAACCGCTTTTTAAAATTTAGACATAAACCAAATACTACTTCTTTATAACAAGTATTGGCACATCAGATGAAAACCACTCTTCACCAAATCTTACTCCATGCAAAGTAGCATTTCCTTCTATTACCTTTATAATATCTTGAAAAAGAGGAATATAAACTTTTAAACTCATATTTTTTATATCTAGGTCTTCAAAATAATCCAACTCACTTTTCCTCATTTTTTTGTTTTTATAAAGTTTCAAAAAATTCTTCCATACTCCAGGAAAAGTACCTTCTTCTTTTTTATAATCATAAGCACTTTTAAACATTGGTGCCATCACAGTTTCTAAAATCGGACGATGCTTCATTTTTGTCCTATAAAAATGCAAAGCTTTTGCCAAGTCCCCACGCTCGCAGTCATAACGTACAAATGTTTTGAGCATACAAAGCCCATCGGTTTTAAGCATTTTGGAAATATTTTTGATAAATTTTGGCTGATCTTTTTTTGACAATACATTGATACAAAAGTCTCCTACAATAAGATCAAATTTTTGTTTAGGACTAACTGTTCGCCAATCTTTTGTTATAAGCGTTTCTTTGTGTTTTTTCCTTTTCATGAGCGTACCCATTGCTTCATAATTTTCTTTTCTGTAATCAACCACGGTACATGATAATTTATATTTTGCATACAAATCACGAAACTCACTTGTGGAACCAAATACCAACACATTGGGTTTTTTCTTTTTCAAAAGAATTTTCTTCAAAATATCTTCGTATACTTTCATCTCACCTGGAGATGGGCGGTCTGGCGGAGTCCACTTACCCCAAGATTTTGCCAAATTTTGTGTCCAGGTTTTATTTTTTGAAGACATAATAAAAAATAATTAATTATCAAACCTAACTATCTCATCTTGATTAATGTGTTTTGGTTTATCTTCTGTTTTATTCTGCACGTCCTTTTTCTCTTTAGATTCTGCATTTTGTGGAGACCTATCAGGACTATTATTATTTTGTGCACCACTTTTCTTCTTTCTACGTCTACGTCTTTTTTTCTTACTTGGTTCAGTACTAGGACTATTTTGAACATTTTGTGGTTTGATAACATCATTACTGTCTGTAATAATCTTCTCACCAGTGCCAACAATCTTTTCTTTCAAAATTTCTGGATTATTTGTATTATCTTTTATACCAAGAAATTTAGTACCACCACCTTTACCACTTCGAATAGCCTGAAATTGAGCCAATGCATCATCTAGTGAACCAACCCATATATCTGGGGATTTATTCGCTCCAAAAATTTCTTCGGTGTTGGCTGACTCATACATATCTATTTTCACATCATATATTTTAACACCAGCTTTTTCATATATCGATCCTTTACGCCTTCCTTTGTTGTCTAAAACAACATCTTTAGGTTTATTTTCTGGTAAAAATACATATTTATGATCACCGTCTTTGTGTTTTATAATATAATCTGCATTTTTTTCAAAATAATCAATAATTTCTTTTTTAAATTTTTTCGGTGATGAAGTTTCTTTTGTTTTCTCATCATCTTTTCCTAAGAACCCAAGTGTGTCTTCGCCAACAGTTTCTGTGTCTTTAGACTTTTCAGAAGCAGGAGGCAAAAGATCTTTTAGAGATACGGTTTCTTCTGGTTTTGTTTTTTCTATTGGCTCAGACTTCTTTTCAGTATTCGTACCTACCTCAATCTTTTTTTCTTTTTTCTTTCCATCATTTTTTTTATTTTCAACTTCTGACTTAATAGTAGTATCAACATCTTCATCATCATTTACATCAGGACCCATTCCACTCCAACGTAAGATCTTATCTTCGATCATTTCACGAGATTTACCATAACGCTCACGAGAAACACGTATTACTTTTTCTTTTGATCCTGTAGCAGAACCAATTGGTGGCAATGTTAATGCACTAAATGGCTGAGATGCAACTCCATCAATCATTAATTTTAATAAAATTTGATATTTGGCAAGATTCACGATATCTGTTTCAATAAATGTTGGCTCGAATTCTTTTGTGAGCATCTCTGCGTCTGCACCACCAACACGAAACGATACAATTGTTCCTACATTTCCAAATACAGCATCTGCTACAATTTCATCAAGCTGAGCAACATACTGATGTGCCATAATAAGACTTAATCGATATTTACGTGCCTCAGACAAAATATTTGCAAAACTAGGTGTTGCAAAATTTTGAAATTCATCAACATACAAGAAAAAATCCTTACGTTCACTTTCTGGCATATCTACACGCTCCATTGCAGCAAGCTGGATTTTTGTAATAAGCATTCCACCAAGCAATCTACTATTATCTTCTCCGATACGACCCTTTGACAAATTCATGATTAAGATCTTCTTGTTATCCATGAGTTCTCGAATATCAATTGTGGATTTTACCTGAGCCACCATGTTACGAATTACAGAAGCTGACATGAATTGACCAATCTTATTTTGGATAGGAGCTACAGCTTCTTTGGCATACCTAGGTTCATAATTGGCAAATTCATCTTGCCAAAAAGCTTTTACAACAGGATCTTTAAGTTGTTTTACTACTTTACGACGATAATTCTTATCAGCAAGCAAACGATTAATTCCCATAAGTGTGGAACCTGGATAATCAAGTAATGCCAAAAGTGTATTATTCAAAATATATTCCATTCTTGCACTCCATACATCTGGCCAAATTTTCTTAAAAATTCCCATAAGTCCAGAAGCGATCAAGTGTTTTTGTTCTTCACTTTTAACTTCCAAAATATTAAATCCTATTGGAAAGTCTATATCTGATGGATTCAAATAAATAACATCATTAATACGACTTGATGGAATAAAATCTACTAATTTTTCAGCAAAATCCCCATGTGGGTCTACAACTCCAACGCCGTGACCTTTGTAAATATCATGAAGAACCATGTTTTCCATCATGGTTGTCTTGCCCATACCAGTCTTTCCAATCACGTACATATGTCGACGTCTGTCATCAGTCTTTGTCCCAAACTTAACTGGCTGGCTACGATAATTAGTCTGCGCAAAAATACAGATATCTTCTTTGATCTTTTCTTCACCTTTTGGTTTGAGATTTTCTATGGGCATAAAAATATATAAGCCTTAGTTCCAACTTATTGTACCATAAAACACTCCAAAATTAAATCTCATGACTTATTTTTTTACTAATCTATATTTCTTAATCATTTTTAATTTAATATATTTTCCTTAAACTAGCAAAAAATATAGAGAATACTTGACACTGCTACAATTCTATGTTAAATTGTACTGTTTACCTAAATTATCTACTGAATATTGATTTTTCCATTATAAGCTAATATTCAGTGGGGAATTTTCATACTAGGACGCCTTTGCGCCCTGGGTTGTATCCCGCTGTACGTATACAAGTGTTTTTTTGTTGTACGGGTATGAAAGGAAAGACCAGTGGACTACTACACGTTCCGTAAGTACGCCCGACCTCTTATCTTGGCCGGCGCCATCCTGGGTATCATTCTCGGTACCCTAGAATTCGCCGCGTTCATGTCCTCCCCCAAGTGGGAGAACGAAACCTACTTGAGGTGGACCGCGGGCTACGTCCCGCCGCCGCCCATCGACGTGGGTACCCGTCCACCCACCGAGGAGGCACTCGAGGAACAGTGCCGGACCGACCGGATCCGCGAGAAGGCCACGGAGGAATCCGAGGCTTGGCTCACGGTTCAGCGTGCCGCACAGGCTGAGGCCGACGAACGGTATGCGAAGTACTTCGCGTCGCTGCCTCAGGCAAAACAACAGCCGAAGGAGAGGCCGCTGTTCATCTGGGACCTGCGACCGGGCGAGTCCTTGGGACAATTCACGC
>JABGUG010000064.1 GCA_018646705.1 Candidatus Parcubacteria bacterium
CCCCTTCTCGAGATGTTTCATGATCCCGAGCCCGTGTAAAAGGAGCGGTGGATTCACCTCGTCTCATCTACACGATGGATGAGAGGAGGTGGTGCAGGAGTCCAGGGATTCTGCTAGGTCTCGGGCGGGCCGTCGTCCAGTTGCAGGCTTCGTACGTGCTCCAGAGCCTCGTTGATGTTTCGACGGAAGTTCTTCGCCCCGTCGAGCTCGCTGAAGCTGCTTTGTGCACCTACCAGAAGCGCGACGAGTTTCTGGTGTTCTGCCTGAGAAGGGAAATCATCCGCAGAGAGCACAAGTGCGAGCTTTGCGCCGACGACCTTTCCATTCAGGCCGTTCAGGTCTGGAGGAAGCTCATCGTCTAGAAGCATGTTAATGAGGCCTACCGCAGATTTCATACGTCGTCTCGACGTGGTTTTTGCATAGTTAAGCTACACTAATTTATTCCTTTTGTCAATGGTTTTATATAACAAAAAACAGACTTACACCTAAGTCTGTTTTTTTTAATTTATTTTATAATTTTTATGTAGGAAGCTCTTTTGAAAGAAGTTCTTTTCCTTTGTCACTCCATTCTTCAAATCCACGATAATCCATCTCAATAATATAGTCGCTCAAAATTTGCATACGTTTGGATCGTTCACTGAGCAGGGGAATGTAGGCTGAGATAATATCATATTGTACACGTGGTACAATTGTTTCATCTTGAATTTGGAGCCATATATTATTTTCAAAGGCCCATGCAAGAAACTCTGGATCTTCTTTTTGTTTTCCAATAATATTTAAGAGCTGAGATTGTATATCTTCTGGAGTAGTGGCTGTGTAGTCATCTTTTGAAAGAAGGTGTTTGATTGGTTCGATCATTGTTTTCAAATATTCTTCTACCTGTTCTGGATCATATTCAATATCTTGTACTGGATAAAACGGTCGCATAGCCAAACTAATACGATCAGGATCTTCATTCAATTTCATTTTGGATAGTGCTTCAATAATTTCACGTGATTGCTCAAACGATAGATCTGTTTGAATAAGCTTGTAAACAATGTAGTGCAAAGGCGCATTTATCGTAGATGTGTCTTCTGGAATATAATTGGTAATAAGTTTTTTCAAAAATGTAGAATGATTGTGTGCACGTTGTGGTTCGCCTATGGAATAACCCTGTCTATGTCGTAACCATTGTAATGTTGGTGTAGTAGGCAGGTCAAGATAATTTAGAATTCCCATAACTTCGGAAAATCCTACAACCATAATATAGTCTGGTTTTTTGCCAAGTACATATTGGATTTGTTTTACACCATATTCTAGGTTTACAAGCCCGCATGCATTTGATACATAATAATCAGTGGATGTGGTACCAATTCCTGGTGGAAGTTGGGACGGGGTGCCACGTGAGACAGCTGTGATAGTTACTGTTTCTTTATCTTTATTTATTTCAATCAGTTGTATTGCATCACAATGACCATTTGTCTGACCAGCACGACTATCAAGTCCAATAAAAAGTATGCTCGCAATATTATCTTTACCAAAAGGATCTGTAGTCTCTTTATTTTCATCAAGTAGTTGTTCTTGTCTTTTGGAAAGGAATTCTTCAATATTATTTGTTAGTTTGCTATCAGACCCTCTTGTAATATTTCGTATAACAAAAAATCCTGTTATCAAAATAATAAGGAATGTTATTAGGAGTATTATTAGGCAGCCAAATTTTCTTTTTCGTCTCATATTTATTATTTGAAGGTAGTGTAACAAAAAAAGTATGGAAAATCCATACTTTTATTTATATAGATTTATTTTTTCTTACCAGCCAATTGTCCGCATGCTGCATCAATGTCAGTGCCAAAGCTATGTCGTTGTGTAACTTTGACACCTTCTCTGAGTAAAATATTTTTGAATTTTCTTATAGCAACGGCCGATGATGGTTTGTATCTGCCCGTTGGGTTGTAACGGATTAGATTTACCATATAGAGTGGTCCGTTTACGAGCTCAGCGAGCTCTCTAGCATGATATTCACTATCATTTACCCCATCTATCATAAGATATTCAAACATGACTTGTCTTGATCTATTTTCTACATATTGATCCACTGCATCCATGAGATCTGCCAAAGGATAACGTCTGTTTATAGGCATGAGTTCTGAGCGGAGTTTGTCGTTTGGTGCATGCAGTGAAATAGCTAGGTTGATTTGCATTTTTTCTTTTGCAAATTTATTTATTTCGTCAATTAGTCCACATGTAGAAACAGAAATATGTCTAGCACCAATATTAAATCCATCTGGATCATTGATGAGTCTAATTGATTCCATTACATTGTCATAATTTAGAAATGGCTCTCCCATTCCCATGTATACTACATTGGTAACTCTATCTGGGCTTTCTTCATCTGTATGTAGATAACGTTGCCAAAATAAAACTTGCTCTACAATTTCGCTTACAGTTAGATTTCTTTTGTAACCCATCTTGCCAGTGGCACAAAAGCTGCATTTCATTGGACATCCAACTTGAGACGAGACACATACTGTAGCTCTTCCATCTTCGTGTTTCATTAAAACTGTTTCAACTTTTTTGTCATCTTCTAAGGTTATGAGGGCTTTGAGTGTTTCACTAGTCTTTGAACCAAATAGTTCTGACTTTATTTCAAGAGAACAATTTTTATTCAAATCTTCTCGTAGGGGTTTAGGTAATGTTGTATTATCATTCCAATCAGATATAAGATCAACAAAAATAGCCTTATGTGTTTGCTTAAAACGAAAGTTTGGTTGACCTGATAGTGCTTTTTTTAGGTTTTCTAAATTCATGATGATATTTTATAGCTTATCACGTGATTAGCGTAGCGAATTTTACGTGGTTCGGGGACAGGGATTCGAACCCCGATAAGCAGATCCAGAACCTGCGGTCCTACCATTAGACGATCCCCGAGTATTAGTAATTCGTAACTAGTAATTAGTAACTTGTAACTAGTAACTAGTTACGAATTACTAGTTACTAGTTTACTCATTTAACATCTTTCCTTCTTTCAATTTGAAATCTATAAATTTTTGACTTACTTCTACCACATCTTTCATAGTCCATCCATGGTTTCTCATAACTCTCATAGAACGTATTTTTCGTTTCATGTGTCTTTCTATCATGTAAATATGAGGACTTGTTGGTGATTTTATAATGGTTCCATTTTTGAAACCCACTTCATTGAGTATTGGAGAATATCCATGGATTACTTCTTCTCTATCACTATATCCATCGCCATCACTATCATCTAGCCATAGAATTGTTTTGTGCTTCAATTCTTCGGATTTGGTGAGACCATCACTGTCACCGTCTGTATTTCCAGAGGTTATAATCTCTTTTCTTGTAAATACTGCTACCTTTCTGCCATTTTGCGTATCATTAGGGCGAAAGTCATGCATGGCGTTCATAACAATATCATATTTATAGCGATAGTCAAGCCCAAAGCGTGTTGCAGGCTCTTGGGTAATAAACTCCTGAGATTCATCATCATAACCCTTTATAACAAATACATGATAAATAATTTGTTCAGTTCGAAAATATTTGTTTATAAGGTCACGACCATACACTGGTATCATTACAGGATGACCGTCATCTATTTCTTTTTTTTATTTGATCAAGTGTAGGATTTTTAACTACATATGCTTCCCATGGTAGAAATTTGTTTATAATTTCTACAATTTGTTTTGCATTATTATCTTTATTAAGGCCCAGGTATTTATTTTCTAAGCTTACAAGTAGCTCGATTTTCTTTTTTGCAACACTTGCATCTACCTTTTCTTTTGAATATCCAAAATAAAACATCTCAATTAGCATTGTGGAAGTTTCTTCACATGCCGTTCTCCATGGTTCTGTCCATATACCGTCTGGTGCTTGAGGGGAAAAGGGGACTGCGAGTTCAACAGATTGTGCAAACGAAGGTAGGGGTATAGCAAAAAACAATATGAATAGGAATATTTTTAGAATGTGGAATGTGGAATGTGGAATATTGGACATGTAGAAAGCAATATCTAAGTTTTAGTGTATTTATTGGCTATGAACTATTGGCTAATTAATTACTTCGCCACCAAGTGCAGAAGCCAAGTCTTGAAGTTCGGGGTTTGCTTCTTTTGATTCATCTTTTTCTTTCACATCTACATTAATTTTTACCTTTGTCTCAAGTACCTCACTTAGCATTTGTTCAATTTTTGGTTTTATCATTTTATCCATTATTTTTTCTTTATGAAAACTGTATTGAACAGAAAAGTTTATTGTGTTACCTTCAGTTTCGCCAAGTTCAGCCATTTTTATTATAAAAGAAAGTGATGGCATTTCAGTTTCGATTTTTCCAATACATGCGCTCCAGTTTTGTTCTATATCCTCTTTTGAGATAGTAGATTTTGTTATTATATTTTTTACTTTTTCTTTGATTGTTGTTTTTTCTGGAGATGGTACCTCGTTTGTCTCCTGTTGGGACAGGTCTAGACCTGTCCTTACTTGTTTGGTGGAGATGTCTTCTTTTGTATCTTGTGGGGACAGGTCGCGACCTGTCCTTACCGTTTCTTCTGCCTCGCGCTTTTTATCATTAGAGCCTCCAGCACACCACTCTATCAAGAGCATTTCCAAAGGGAGTTGTGGTAGTGGGGATGTTTTGATTTCTCCAGATCGTTTGAGTGCTAGATCAATGAGGAGTATCATCTCACTTTGTGATGTGAGTGCAGTTAGACTAGTCATTTGTTTTTGAGCATCTTTATTTAGATCAAGTTCGTTTTGTGCGAGTTTACTGTCTACAGTTGCAATCATAAGAGTGCGCAAAAAACCAATGAGTTCTGTTGTGAAGTGGGGGAGACTGATGCCATCCTCTACAAGTCTATCTATGAATTCAAGACCTTCTTTTTGGTTTTTATTAAGAAGATATCCAGTAAAGTCGAGTTGCAACTCAATATTAGTAGTTGGTAAAACAAGCGAGGCTGTTTCAGTTGTTATATTTTTTTCACCACTTGCCATTATTTGATCTAAAAGACTAATACCATCTCGAGCACATCCTTCACCTTTTCTAACGATTCTTTGTATTACTTCATCATCTACTTTTATTCCTTCTTTCTTTGCAATAGATTTTAGATGTTTTTTCATTTCATCGTCCGCAACCTTGGTAAAGCCAAATCTCTGACATCTAGAAATTATCGTTGCGGGCAGTTTATGAGGGTCAGTTGTGGCCAAAATAAACATTACATATTCAGGTGGCTCCTCAAGCGTTTTCAAGAGCGCATTAAAGGCAGCTGTGGACAACATATGGACCTCATCTATGATGAAAATCTTGTATTTTGATTTGGTTGGTTTGAATTGAGCATTCTCTATAATATTTTGTCTCACATTGTCTACACCTGTATGACTAGCCGCATCAATCTCCATCACATCAATAGAGCTAGAATTGCTGATTTCTTCGCATGTAGTACATGTATTACATGGCTCAGTATCTCCATCCTTCTTATTCTCACAATTCAAAGATTTGGCTAAAATACGGGCAGTTGTGGTCTTTCCTACGCCTCTAGGACCAGAAAAAAGATAGGCATGTGCTGTCTTTGCATTTTTTACTTGATTTTCGAGCGTAGTCGTTATGTGGGCTTGTCCAACAATATCTGAGAAGGTCTGAGGACGATGTATGTGATACAGTGCCATAGGGTAGGAATTTGAAATTTTTAATTTAAAATTTGAAATTGAGCTACCATATTATAGCTTAATTTGGATGAGTAGTAAACCGGATTTTTGGGTCTCTCTATTGTCTATTCATAGCCTATATGCTATACTCGTGTAGTCGTAATAAATAATCTAATTATTTAGGCATTCATTCTTAATCAGAAACTATTATGCCACGCAAAGCAAACCCAGCATTGCTCAAGCCATTAAATCTTAGTCCAGAGCTTGAAGCAGTCGTAGGTAAAGGTCCTATGCCACGTTCTCAAGTAGTAAAGAAACTTTGGGAATACATCAAGAAGAACGATCTTCAAAACCCAGAGAACAAGAGAAACATTTTTGCTGACGATCTTCTTATGCCTTTATTTGGCAAAAAGGAAGTAAACATGTTTGAAATGACAAAGCTCGTTTCACCACATATTACTGATCCAGACAAGAAATAAGATTTTACAGAAAATAAAAACCCCGTAAATTACGGGGTTTTTTTTATTGGAAACCTGATCGCTTATTTTTCTCTATAATACATAGTCCCATTTTCCTTCCTTACTTTTTGTAACCAAAAAGTAACAAAAAGTTCCTGGGGAATAGAACTCACCCCTATTGCCCTTAAGTATATGTAGTTATATTAACAATGTGGGGTTCAAACAGCTATTCCCCCGGACCCCCTTTGGTTATTTTATATAGTTTAAATATTTTATATAATAAAAAACACCCAAGCATGGTGGGTATTTTATATTGGCTACGAACTATTGGCTATTGGCTATTTACTAATTATATTTTCAACCGCTCCCCAGTCACAGTGATTTCCTTGTGGTATGAGTACGACTACCTCGTCCCCAGGTTTTCCTTTATAAAAGGTGACTGACGCAGGCAATACTTTGTAATTTTTATTTTCGTGGAGTACAGACCATATTTGTGTACCCTCATCAAATACTAATTCACCAACTACTCGTTTTCTATCCACAGGACCAATTTGTTTGAAAATAAATCTTCCTTCTTTGGTAATGGTAACTTTCATTAAGTCTCCTTCAACAATCTTTGATTTACTTGCATAGTTTGGGGACATTGTATATTCTTTTCCATCCGCTCCTATCATTTTTTCTCCATCAAACACTCCTTCTACAATTTTTTCTCCTGAATCAAGTGTTGTTGATTCTTGTGCAAATGAATCCGCTGTTGTTTTTTGAGCTGTTTTATCGCCATTCAATAAACGCAGTACACTATCTAGCTGATCTTTCATTGTTTGAATAGTTTTTTTGATTTGGTCTATGTCTAGATTTGTTTTTGGTTTATCGTGAACTTCCTTTACTTGTGGTGACAGGTCGCGATCTGTCATGTCCATTTCCATAGTATCGTTTTGTTCATCATTTTGCATAGTCGCAAATGTGGAAATACTGGATAAATTATCAGACACGTTATCTACTCTGTCATTGATAATATTTGAGAGTTGGTTCATAAGTTTGTTGTTGGTATTTTTTATATATAGTGTATACATTTTATCAAAAAACCTGACACATGTCAGGTTTTGAAGTGGATTGTTTGTGGACTTGCGGGGGATAAGATTTCTTTACAAAGTAGCTTCAATCATATCATCTTTGCTTTCGCCCACACCTTGATCAAGTTTGGTTCGTTCCATGATTTCTGCTTCTACAATATTACGATCCCTACCATGTTTAAGCCTTGATAGTTGTCTAATAGCGTCTGCAAGCTCTTTGTTTCCTTCTTTAGGAGCATATACAGACATATTGAATGGTTTTGTAGTTTCATTGTCTACAAGAAGCTTGGAGTTACATGTGAATTTTTCTACATTCATAAGGTCATATGCACCAAACGTAGGTGCAAATTCTTTTGCAAGTAGATCCGCATCTTCTGGACCAATACGATACACACACATAGTACCTACATTACCAAGTACTGCATCACGAATATCAGCCTTTCCTTTGTCATCTGTTAGCTGGCTCATGTATTGGTGAGCAATTATGAGGTCAAGGCGGTATTTACGAGCCTCAGAAAGTATAGTGGAGATAGAATCAGTAATAAAGTTTTGAAACTCATCAATATATAGATAAAAATCTTTACGATCTTCTTCTGCCATGTCAGCACGCCCAAGAGCAGCCATCTGCAGTTTGGCTACAATGATAAGACCAATAAGCTTGGCGTTTACTTCACCAGTTTTACCTTTTGCCAGGTTTACAATTAGAATTTTTTGTTTGTCCATTATATCTCGGAAGCTGAAACCGGATTTTTGTTGTCCCATTATATTACGCATCATGTCATTTTCTACAAAACGACCAACTTTGGAAATCAAATATCCAAGCATTTCAGATTTGTGGAAGTCACTGGTCTTTGCCATTTCTTTTTCCCAGAATGCACGTACTACAGGGTCTTTTAATTTTTTCAAATATATCTTAACATAATCATCATCAGTAAACATGCGTGGAATATCAATAATCGTACCAGGATTATCAATATCTGCCATAAGGGTAAGCATGACATTACGCATCTGATGCTCAAACATCGGTCCAATCATTTCTGGTGGAAAGAGTTTATAAAAAATACTTATCATTTCTTGCACTGCATAATCTTTTTCATCTTCACTGCGTGCTTCGAGCATGTTTAGTCCTACTGGACGTTCTAGATCAGATGGATTGAAAATAACCACATCATCTGCACGATCTTTTGGTATATGAGAGAGTACATATTCAGCAAAATCTCCATGTGGATCTACCACAGCCACACCCTTTCCATTTTCTATATCCTGTACAGCCATATTTTGGATAAGTACTGATTTTCCAGAACCAGATTTACCAATAACATATAGATGGCGTCTACGATCAGAATCTTTTAGTTTCACCTGATAATCTTGACCACGATAGGGGACATGGCCCAACAAGATTCCTTCAGCAGGAAGGTTTGGTGGTGGAGGTGGTTTACGCGCACCTAGCCACTTGATATTTGGTGCTTCAGTAGAGTGCAGTGGTAGATGCCAGAGACTTGCTAACTCCTCAGTATTTAGAAGGGTATCATTTTTTTCATTGAATGATCTATAAATAAAGTCTCTAATAAGTTGTTTTTGATTTCTAGGTATTGCTGCGGTAAATGAATTACCATAACGATACAAATTGTATTGACCAAACGCACCTACGAGATTATCAAGGTTCACGCGTGCTATATCTGGGTTGTCAGAGGCGCTCAGAAGGCGTGTAGTGACATCTACACCACCTTTGGATAGTTTTTCTTCTATACCCTTAAGCATCTCTTCTTCCATAGAAGAGAGCTGATATTGTTCTTTTGGTTGGTTAATATTTTCTGGACTTTTTTGTTGTGATACTTGTTCACCCATGCCTTTACCAATTATTCCCAGAGCCCTGGTAAATGCACTTTTGTGTACTATTTTTTCAAATCTTTCACCTTTTTTTACATCACGTACAATACGTACACCTCTTCGTCTCCATTTTCTATTAGCTGACCGAACTACAAATTGTAGAGCTGCGGAGCTATTGTGCTCATTGATTCTAGCCAATACATTGAGTACTGCAGACATAGGGTCTGAATCCATGTTTTTGTATGTTTTGAAAGGGAATACATGTACATTTTTGCTTGTGAGATATGCACCAACAATAGAACTTTTTTCAGTAAAAATATTATAATCAGAAATTTCTTCTATATGTGCATATGGATACTGTGCATTGATTTGTTGTTCAATAAAACCTTTTACTTTGTGAGGTACAGCAACATAGAAATGTATAAGGTTGTTGTGTACGACAATTTCAAACGAAATATGATCATTGCGCCCTCGAAAAAGTCGGTGAAAGCCACGCTCAGCCTTTAGGGCTGCGATAGAAGAGAAAAGTGTCTCGGTAATTCCAATTTCTTCTCGTATTTGGTCAAGTCGTTCTTCTTGGCTTGCATTGCTTGCACCTTCTGATTTTTTTTCTTTTGGTACAAGAATGTGTAAAAGCGTACGATCAAATGCATGTTTCATCTTGAATACTGATCGTGTGATAGAACGTGTAATAAAAAAGACACCTACAGCAAGGAGTATTATAGATCCAAAAATAGTGAGATTGAGGATCATATCTGTGCTAAAAAAAGGTGTCACCTGAGTAGAACTGTCAGGAACTATGGTAAATTGAAATAAAAACGTAAGCATAATCTATTCTTGCTGGTTGTTTTTGATAGATATGATTTTATCTGCTTTGATCTTTGCTTCTTGTTCGAGAAAAAAGGAGTTAATTCCAGGAAGCATTTTGAGCCACTCCATCAGGAGTTTGAAGATTTCTTTTATCTTTACATGTGTTTTTTTCATGAGCTCTCTAATATTTCCTGCAACTTCTTCACCTTTCATCTTAAATTCTTGTTGTTGGACAGGAGTAAGTTCCATATAAGCGTCAGCAAGCCCTTCTTGCATAACCTCTTCAATTCTCTCTGTAAGTTCATCCTTTATATGAGGCATTTGTACAGAGGTCTTCTTTTTTCGCTTTAATTTTTTCTTGAGTGTATCAATACGTCCTTCTAGAGAGCCATCTTCTGTTTCTATAGGTTTTGGTTCTAGTTCTTTTGCTGATTCCATTTCTGTCTGAGGCATTGGTGCAGCATCAGATATTGTATCTGGAGTTTGAACCGGTTGCTCTGTTGCGGATTGTGGTACTTCAAAATTAGGATCTGGTTCAGGGATCGGTTCAGCATACTCAGTAAATTCTTCTTCTAAAAGCTCCTTGTTTTGTTCTGGAATATTTTTGTCTGGCATATGTCCCTAGACAGTTTATAAAGTTTCTAAAGTTATAAAGTTTTTATTAATCCTGAGATCATTTTTGAAATTTCTTCAGAAGATTCTTTTAGAAGTGTAAAATTTTTTCTATCTATATAGCTCAACTTTAAAGCAAGATATAACATAGATCTAACTTCTCCACTAGAACCTTTTGCAATATATAAAAATCTAACAAATTCTTTATTTGATCTTCTTTCAAATCCTTCCGCGACATTATTCATTACAGAAACTGACGCTCTTCTGATCTGATCTCGAAAACCAAAATCTTTGTTATTTTTAAAAGTATTATAAATTTTAACTGACAACTTCCCGGATTTTTGCCACACCACAATATCCTCAAATCGTTCAAATTTCATGGCAAATCTAAGTTGTACCCCTTTTTAACTTTATGTACTTTGTGTACTTTTTAACTATATACATTATATCAAAAAAAACAAAAAAGAGCTACAAAAAGCTCCGTATTGTTGATAACATTAATTTTTTTTTAGTTTCATTAATATAAAAAAGAAAATAAGAGATACAATGTAGGCTAAAACTGTTCCACCAAAAATACCAAAAGCAGGATATGTCCAGTGTGATGCAAAGATAAAGGCAATAAAAACAATAGATCCTTCAGGAATTTTTTTTGCAACTTTGAAAAGCATGTCTGATCCATAATACCAGTGCAGTGTAATAAAAGTGGAAATATATACTGCGGGAAATCCACCAAATATGCCACCCCAAAATGGATTTAGTGTTTTGGATAAGAATACTGCCAGTGTTATGATGATTCCTGCAAAGATAGCCCGACCAACTTTTTGTGCATTTGAATAGGTGATCAATGTGTGATTTGTGACAATATTATTTTTCTTAGTAAGAAAGAAGTATGAAACAATAGTGAGTAATGCATAGCCTAAGAGTGACAACCATACATCTGAGAATTGAGTAAATACAACTGGGAGTGAAAAAAGGAACCATATGGTGAGACCTCCCAAAAGACTTATAATAATAGATAGAATTTTTGGTAATTTGATTTTTGAAAGATAAATATAGACAATGGCAAATAATTGTACTACTCCACCCATCATGAGTGTTGCTGGTGCTATTCGTCCTACATCTTCTGCCGACAATGTCCATCCTATGAAAATATAGGTAATAACTACGGTTGACGGGAGGCTTATTACAATACCCGCAATCTTTTTTGGTGCTCGTTCTGCAAAATAACTCAAACCAGCAATGGTAATGCCACCAGCTATAAAAGAAGTAATAAGTTGTATGTAAAATAAATTAGTCATTTTCAAAAAATAGTTTCACTGGTGCGTGTAAGTCTAGTTTTTTAAGTTCATCTTTAGAATACCAGGCGAGCTTATCATGCTCAAAGCTTAGTGTTATTTCACCAGTGTATGATTTTATAGAATAAATAAAGAAATGCATATCAAATTCTTCATTTTTGAGTTCAATATCTTTTTCTATCTTATTAGGTATAATATCTAACTTAGTCTCTTCCTTTACTTCACGAATCAAGGTTTGTTCTAGTGTTTCTTCTCCATTCTGTTTTCCACCAGGAAAATCCCATAGTTTATTAAACCTAGGTGGATGATTTGTTCTTCTTAGTAACAAATATTTTCCATCTTTTTCTATTAGAGCTTTGCAGGTGTTTGTCATATGGTGTATTTAATCCAAATACACATGAATAGTTACATCATTTGTCTTTGTGTTTACAACAATTTGGGCAAATTTTGCGTCTAATGGTTTTATAGGATACGTTAGCTCAAAATCTTCTTTCGATGGTGTGACATCTTTTGTGCCAATAGAATTGTTAATCCACATATCAATGTCTTCCGGAGCGGCAGTAAATGTGATAATAAATTCTTGTGAAGCAGGGGACCCCATAGTTCTAACAATAAAACCTTCAGCACTTTCTGGTAATGGATCCATTTGTGACCATGTGAGAGCTGTACCTATTGTTTCTTGGTTCTCTGTGTCAGCTTGATTGAAAAAATGAATCATGATTCCAGCAGTAATTCCTATAATGATAATTGTTAGTGTTACAAATAGAATTATAATTTTTGTTTTCATATTATTTTTATTTAAGATTTTTTTCTAAAAATTTTTCAATACCTTTCAAACCTTTAATTATATTTTCACATGTGTCATGTATGAGTGTAATTCGAAACCATACCTGACCTTTTTTCTTTGGTATGCCAAATACATTTCCAGGTAAGACTGCATAACCTCCCTTTTTTATAAGATCATGAAAAAATTGATCATCATCACCTTTGTAATACTCTGAATTTACTTTGATCAAGAAAGTATTTCCAATTCTTTGATTTACATAGTCTGAAAAATATTTTGATTTTGTTACATACTCAGTGATTTTTTTGTTTGCCTTTTCCATTTTAATATCAGCATCATTAACGCGTTTGTTATATTTTTCAAATAATTTTATTTTTTTGAGATTTTTGAGAACTTGTTTCTCATCAAATGGTCTACCCCAACCAAATAAGCCTGTATTTAATAATTTCATATCTGACAACACGATTGGTTTTTTTTCTATTCTTTTTGCTCTAAATAACATATCCCATGCAAACATTATCATACTGACAGTACTCAAGGTGTTTTCTGTGGCAGAAATATAATATTGGTACACGTTTTGAATTCGTGGATCACCAAACCAATATCCACATCTATACCCAGCAAAAAAAGTTGTATCTTTGCTTGGTCCAAATACTTTGATTACATAATCAAGTTTTTTTGTTAGAGAAAAAATTTCTGTATGATTTCTGTTCTGAGGATAAAGTTCATCTTGGTAAATGTTGTCGACTATCAAGAAAATTCCTTCAGACTGACAAAATTGTACAATCTTTTTTAATTCTTTTGCTGTTTCATTTTCATAAGTAGACTGGGCTGGATTATTTGGGTATGTTATTACTATAGCGGCTGTTTTTTTGGTAGTACTTTTTTTAATTTGTTCAAAAGTTGGTAAAAAATTATTTTCTCTAGTTGCTCTCAAGAAACGCGGTTTTACAAGTCCGCTCATGTTTGAAATCTGTGCCAGATATACTGTGTAATTTGGTAAGGTTAGAATTATTTCTGGTTTACTGCATTGTCTAGGAAATACTTTTTTGGAAAGTTTTGGAATAGAATTTAGTAGACCACTCATTACATTTGTACATCCGTGTGCCGCACCGAGCCCTGCTTTCTCTATTAATTTTTTATTCTTTATTTTATTTTTTGGATCCACACTGTTCAATCTTTTTAATTCCAAATTTCTGATCAATGGTCCAAGCTCTATTACACCATCTGGTGATGCATACCCTGGTTCAAATTCAGCTATTTTTTCAATCTCAGTTAGGGTTATTGCAGGAGGAAAAATATCTGCATCAAAATTCATGTGATCCATTGCTGTGGCATGAAGAGATTCGTCAAACATAATTGACCAATATTGAATCAATCGTTGATACATTTCTAAATCTTCAACTTTTTTGGAATAATATGCAGTATTGCCCATATCTAATATATAAAAATTATTTTATAATTTGAACCCTACCAATTTCACCAGTAACAAGACGGACCTTGATACCTCGGGTGTGATTGGCAGAACTAGTGAGAATATCTTTGACAACACCATCAAGAAGTCTATCAGTTCCTTGATCCTTTTTTAAAGTAATAGAAACGTGTTTGCCTGGTTTTATATTTGATCGTTTTTGGCCATTCATATTATTTTAATGTTTTTTCAAATTCACCCCATACACAACACTTTGTCGTATATCTACGAGCACAATCAACTGATGGGCAGTTTTTTTCTATAAATTCATTCCATTTCTCTTTTAATTCTTTTGGAATGGTTCCGTCTCCATCGTGATTCATTTTACATGAATCTGTTCCACATGTGTTTGTCATAAATTATTTTTTAAGTTAAACCTTATTATTACTATGACTTACAAGCGTTTAGACAGCTTTCATAAGCACCGGTACCACAATGGTCATAATAATTATCCCAACATGAATCATCGCAACCAGCTTCCATACCACAACCATAAAATAGATTAAATTTTGTACAAGCACCACGACAACTTAATAATTGGTACATATGATCACCAGAATGTTTTACGCATTCTTCAACTATTTCTTGACCGCATTTTATCTGGCATAAATACATTTTACTATCACAACTTCCAACTCCTTCTGGACGAGTTACTTGTCCGTGACCGTCTTCCATGCCTGGTTTTCCACCATATTCTTGTATCTGGGTTTCTCTTTTTAATTCAAGTACTGCTGGAGTTGTGGTGTCTGTGACGCCTAGTTCATTTAAATTAAGTGTTTTGTCAGGGCCTCTGTCAGGTAAGGTGGCGTTCTCTAATGCAGCTTTGTCTTGTTTGTCTGTCGCTTCAATCACTTTTGGATCTTTATCATATTCTTCAATTGTATATTGTGGTAAGTCTTCATATTCAGGAGTTGTAGTGTCTGTTAGTGTCAATCTATCTCTTTTAATATTTAATTTCCCTTCCTCAGATTTTAAATCTATTAGTAATTCTTTTTTTATGTTATTAGTTTCTTCAAGTTTTATTTTTATTTTATCGAGCCATTCTTTTTTTATTTCCTCATCCTCTGTTTTTTTAGCAATGTTCATTGCTTTTTTTAATAATTTTTCAGAAGAACCTAAAATTTTTCCAACTAATTCTAGTTTTGATTTATTTAGCATTTCTTTAGCTTCAATTATTCTTTCTTCAGCTAGGTTTATAAATCTTTCTATTTTCTTTTCTTTACCAAAAGTAAAAATATTTTTAACACTTTCTCCAAATTTTTCAAAGGTATAAAAAGGGCTGTCTGGCATAACACCTGCTTTTTCTATTTTGTCTGTGGCTAGTGTAGGTGAGACAATTAGAAAAAGTAGTAGTGAAATTATTATTAGTTTTTTAGTCATAGGATATTTTTATTATTATTTCTCTTTATTAATCCACTTTTTATCAAGTGCATCTTCGAGATCAATATCCATGAGATGTGCTATCACAACAGTCATCCCGAGTACGTCTGCAAGTTCTGCAGCAACTTGTTTTTTTGATTCTTCTTTTGATACATGTTTTATTGGTCTACTTTTCTTTCTGTCAGTAAGTATTGCTTCGGATAGTTCCCCAACTTCCTCAAAAAGTTTAAACAAAGCAAAATCTTCGTCTATTGTAATCTTATGTTTCTTACCATATCTTACAAGATTTTGTACGAGTTTGTTTTGGAGTTCTGTGAATTGCATAGGTTGTTTTTATGTCGTGCAACCCATCCCCCAGCCCCTTCCCTTGAAAATGGGAAGGGGAGATTATTAAGCATCATTCCTCCCCATTTTTAAGGTGAGGTGCCCGAAGGGCGGAGGGGTTGCGTCTTAAAAAGTTGAAATTATAGCCTCACCAACTCTCATCCCATCAGCAGCAGAACTAACTATTCCACCAGCATACCCAGCACCTTCACCAGCTGGGTAGATTCCTGCGATATTTGATTGCATGGTTTCCTTATCACGACTGATGCGGAGTGGGGAAGAGGATCGGGTTTCTATGGCAGTGAGTACTGCGTTTGCACTCGCAAAACCTTTTATTTTGTTGTCTAGTTTTGGTAGTGCTTCGCGTAAACTGTCTGCGACAAAATCTGGTAGACAATCATCAAGTGATGAGAGTGTAATACCTGGTTTGTATGTTGGTTTTACATTTTTTATTTTATCAGACTTTTGTTTTTTCAAAAAATCTCCGACAAGTTGCACTGGCGCATGGTAATTACTTCCGCCAAGTTCAAATGCTTTCTTTTCCCATTTTCTCTGAAATTCTATTCCTGCAAGTGGATGATCAGACCCAAAGTCATCACCATTTACATTTACCAGTAGCGCTGCATTGGAATTTTCTCCATCTTGCGCATACTCACTCATACCATTGGTAATAACTTCATTTTCTCCAGAAGCAGATGGCATTACATATCCACCAGGGCACATGCAAAACGTATATACACTACGATTGTTATCACTGTGAGCAACCAGTTTGTATTTTGCGGCTCCAAGCTTTTTTTCTTTGTAAAATTTATCGTACTGAGATTTGTTTATCATCTCAGCCTTGTGTTCGATGCGCACACCAATAGCAAATGGTTTTTGTTCAATACTAATTTTTCGTTCATAAAGCATCTCATATGTATCGCGAGCACTATAACCAATCGCTAACACAAGATGATTTGTTTCAATTTTTTCTTCATCATTTAACGTAATACTTTCAAGTTTGTCATCTTTGATACTAATATCAGTCAGCTCTGTATTAAATCTTACCTCACCACCAAGATCAATAATTTGCTTTCGAATGTTTTTTGCAACCTTACGAATCTTGTCTGTACCAATATGTGGTTTTGCATCCCATAGAATCGTGTCTGGCGCACCAGCATTTACAAACTCATCAAAAATATATTTAATACGTGGATTGGTAATAAGTGTATTCAATTTTCCATCAGAAAAAGTACCTGCACCACCTTCACCAAACTGAATGTTTGACTCAGTATTGAGCTCTCCCGTATTCATAAACTTTTCTACATCACGAATACGTGCATCTACATCTCCACCACGATCTATCACAATTGGCTTTAGTCCTGCACGCGCAAGTAAGAGTGCAGAAAACATTCCTGCAGGACCAGTACCAACAACTACTGGACGTGTCTTAAATTTCTTTGTATCTACTTTTAATTCTTCATAAACATAAGGTTTTGTAATTTCAATTCTGTGATGTTTTGTATTTTGTTGAACAGTTTTGCTTTTCAGAAGTTTTGATTCGTCTTCTAGTTCAATCATGACTGAATAAACAAAAAATATCATCTGACGTTTTTTGCGAGAATCAATAGCGCGTTTAGTAATTTTGAAATCTTTTACCTCATCAACGTCTATTCCCAAAAGATCTGCAATTTTTTCCTGCAAATCATTTTTAGAATGGTCGATGGGGAGGGTTATTTGTTGGAGTGAGAGCATGTTATTTTAAAGTTAATTCAAAAAGATATTCATGTGCCATCCATTTTTTATTAGATTTAAATATTTTTATCTTACCAGCTTCATTTAGTTCTTTATAAAATTTAATATTATCTTCCACAAATTCTTTTGTCGGTCCACTATCAAAAGCAATGAGTTTTGTATTATAATTTTCAATCATCTTTTTTAATGTTTTGGTGTAATCAGTAACAGTATAGATAATTATATAAATTTTTGATTTATTATACATATAAGGCTTTGCCAAATCTAGAAATTCTAAAATTTGTTTGTTTCCGTCAGGTCCGCCATCAAAGCTTTCTGTTAATTGTTTTCCAATTGCCTTTTGATAATCTATATGAACAATTTCTTGAGGTAGATTAACTACAATGATATCGAATTTCTTTTTATAATCAGCAAAATATGATCCTTTTTGAAAATCAATATTAACTTTATTTTTTTTGGCATTTTGTTTTGCCAAGTTTAATGCGTCTGTATCATTATCTGTAGCGGAGACATTTCCACCTAGTTTAGCTGCAAGAATTCCCAAAAATCCAGAACCTGTTCCAATATCAATAACTGTTTCTCCCGGATTGATTTTCATGTTTTCAGCAAAAAATGATCCATGAGGAGAGGGTGGAAATGTATGTTCATTAATATCTAATTCAAAATCAATATTTTGAATATTATATTTTCGGGTTTCTGGTTTTTTTACAAAATGTAATATTCTGGTCATATTTTTTAGAGAAAAAGAAATGTATTTTTTATTTCTTCTTTTGTTTTTCCGGAAAGTTGTTCTAAAAATTTTTTCACACAATTCTGTGCCTCTTTTAATTTCTCCGGAGTAAAATATTCATACTCAGGTTCTTTCATTGAAGTTAGATGGATTTTATTTCTATGTTCTCTTACGAAATGTGCTACAGAGGCGTACTCCTTGCCAAATATCTTATTTTTCTCAGCTATATTTATCATCCATGAAAAATCACTTCGTCTTTTTAGTTCTCCTTTCGAGAGTTCTTCGACTGAAGTTTTTATTCTTTTTTGATCATGTAATGTTATATATTTTTTTAAAGAACCCATCTCTTTCCATTCTTTACCAAAGTCAATATTACTAGAAAAAGAATATAATAAAGAAAAAGTAAAACATTCTAAAAGTGAACCCAAAATCATTATTTGATTTTTAATAAATGATTTTTCAATAGATCTATTTATATCGTAGCTGTTGTTTAACTCATTTAGAAAATCCAGATACTGTAAATTATATGCAGCATTTCTTTTCATTATATGATCTGGAATAAAATTGAGGAATTCCAAACACCTACTGATGGTTATAACTCCTACGATATTAAATTTATCTTTGTTCATATTTTATTTAGTGATAACCATCTTAATTTCTTTCACCAATCCCTCAACCTCATCACTCCCAATCCTATATTTCTTCCCAGAAGTCATTTCAATTTCTAATACATCCCATCCAGAAACATTGAAAATCCACATGCCTGTGGGAATCCAATATCGGATGCCCCAGCCGTGATACCATTTATGCTTTTCTGTTTTTGCTGAAACTATTTCTGATAGTTTGAATTTTTTTTGAAATATTCCATAACCAAACTTGATACGTAAATATTCACCGTCAATCATTACCGTGAGAGTGCCAAAAGATGCAATTATGAAGAGAATGAAAATCATGAAGGCGAGAATACCGAGATTCATTTCTTCTCCACCGGCTACAAAAATTCCTGCAAAGAGAATTGCGGTGAGGGCAAAGACAAATATCATGAGACGTCCTATTTGTGTGTGATTGTATTGCATATTATTTCTTTATTATTTTTATACCTTTAATCCCAAAAAACGATAAAATCAAAATTATTATTTTTAAAATATAGTGATTATTAATATTTAAAAAATCTGCGGTCATTGGTGTAATACTGCCGACGAGTAAATGAGATAAAATGCCGATTGGCAGAGTAAGAAATAGCCAATTTTTTTTTGGAATATCTAGTCTTATTTTTAGAAATAATTTTGAAAGCAGGGGGGAAAGCAAGTAAATCCCGAGGAAAGATACGACAAAATCAAATACAGCATAGTCTAGTATTCGGAATTGTCGTAAGAACTCTAATGTGGACATATTTTTTATTTATATCACTCCAATTTTATCTCTATTAAGCCCAAAAGTCAATGAAAATGTTGACAGCGGTTATCTTTTTTGTTAAGTTCAATTAGAAATCTAATCGAGGTTCTTCGGTGGAAATGCAAACAGCCGCGGAAATTCGCAGTACCATAGTCCGTTGCTTATCTAGGAGCAACAGCGTCGATCTCGTCACAGAAGAGATGGAGACCGTCAGACTTCTTGCCGGAACTTTTTCCATCTGTCCGAGGTCGGAAAAGGTAATCGGTAAGACGACCGTCGACGGGGAAGATCTCGAGCTCTGTCTGGCCAACCTAATGTCTTCCAAAGAGATATCGCGTTTCGCGACGAGCTGAAGAAACAAAACGATCCGCGTTTCGTGGATCGTGCAACCTTGAGGTGCTGAAGTGACAGATTCGAGTACGATCCATAGCCAGCCCAGCCACCTTCAGAGGGCTCGAGAGATCCTCGAGCGGGATGGTATGATCAGATGGCTCAAGTTCAGGATCGGGATTTCCTTCGATCTCGACAAGATCCGCCAGCTCGGTAGCGAGCTGTTTTCGCTCGAATATGAGTCATTGTTGTGAGAGCCCAGAACACCGCCCGCCAAACACGGGCAAGGAGGTTATGATGCACAATCGTGCACCGCCCCGACGCAAACGTTCTTCACGCGCGCGACGTCGGGGAGAACAAAAAGCAGTCCATAAGTGGACTGCTTTTTGTTTGATAGAAAATATTTTATATTTATTTTGCAATGGAAACTATGAGTAGCAATATTGAAATAATAATAAATATACCACCTATATAAAAATAAGATTTTAGACCTCGGTTTGGATCATACTTGATATGAAGTTTTTTTAGCAGGTATGTTTGAAATTTGTAGATTTTTTTTGGAAAAAGAATCATGAGTAAACCCGCGATGAGGAATATTCCTGCTCGGATTGCAAATAGTTTATCCATACATTTTTGTTATGTATATTATTTTTTTCCACTAAAAATATCAAGTATGTCTTGGGCTGACTCTTCACCAATTGTTTTTTCAAAAAAATCAAGACGATCAAATTTCTTGAGTAGAACAAAAACAAATATTATAGAACTCGCAAATGCTCCTTTGAGTAGAGAGGCGTATACCAGCCCTTGTGTTGGCATCATTGATAATGAAAGGAAGAGTACCGCAGCAAGAAAATAAAGAAGAATCCATTGAAATTGAGGAATGCGTTCTTTGTGTAGAGCAATCATGCTTTTTCTAATCTGTTGCAATATCAAGAGGCCTGCCATGATACGATTTATTGCAGCATGACCCAAAGAAGGTAATTTTTTCTCTCCTACGGTTTTTTCTAATAAATTATGTACATCAGTCAAAGTAGTAGATTTATGTGTAAAATTATAATCCCAAGCTTGGTTTTTTAATATTTGTTTATAATGTTTTTCAATTATTTTCTTGATTTTTTCTTGAGCTTCTTTGCCTAAGTGTCTAGTTTGACGATAAAGGCTAGACATAATTCCATCAAATTCTGTTATTCTGTCTCGTATGTCACTATAGCGACTACCTTGTCGTGATATAAAGAATCCAGTAAAAATAGAAAATAAAAATGTAGATATAGTGAGAAGAGTTTTGTAATAATCTAAATATCCAAAAGGAATATAAAAATATAAAATAGATAAAAATATAAAAATAAAAGGCGTGAGATAAAATGTCATAGATTAATAGATTATTTTATTATACAAGTATAATATACCATGCAATAGGGGACAATTCAATTAAAAAAGAAAAAGCAACTCTTATTAAGAGTTGCTTTTGCAAGTCCCCAACGATCGGTGCGACTGCGGTTGATAGTTGGGGGCCTCCTTGCGAGCCTACTTGCCGGGAGGCTCAGTGTGTTCGGTGTGTTTGAGGTGCTCGGTCCGCTGGATGATCTCGCATTCTTCTTGCGAGAACCGATTACACTTCGGTCGTTCTGGCACGATGTGCTCGGAGTTCCATCCGTTGGCACACACGAACGTGAATGTCGCCGGGTACGGCCTACCCGGGTAACGGGTGGTCCAGAAAGGGATTAGCCTTTCTCCGCATGCGGCGATCTCTTCTGCCACGATGATTTCCTCAGTAGTGCGGCAGTGCTCACAGGGCTCATGCGCGGCGTGTTCGGTGTTTCGTATGTCTATGCAGGAGTTCAGATCCCGGGTATTGCACCGGGGTGGATCCATCTGCAATTCCCAGTCATTGTCGTTGATGCAGACGAAACGCTCCTCTCCACGGGGTATGTTTACAAAGCCGGACGCCCATCCGTGTTTCTTGTATCCATACATTGCGCATAGCTCGGTCTCTTCGGCCTCGGCGATCTCCTCGAGAGATCGGCAGTCGCAGGAGGGTCCTGTCGGTTGGAGGTTTTCCGAAGGTGCCGCCACGAGGGTGACGAGCAAGACCGATCCGATCAACAGACCGAAGGTTAGGTAGACAGTCCCTTTGCTGCATTTACGGTAGTTCTCTCGTATCTTCACTAGGGTCACCTAAAGTGAGGGTTTCAGTAATATATTTATCATAAAAGAAGAGGTTTGTCAATCATGGTTAATAAAGGAATAACAAGTAAGGAGTAAGAAATAACAAAAGACAATGCCTTTGGCATTGTCTTTTGTTTTAAAATTCTTATTCCTTATTCCTTATTTGTTAGTTCTCATTAGTTATTCTACTGCTCGTTCTTTTTTTGCTTGGTGTTCCATTTCTTCTAGTCTTTGGTAGTAGTCTCCGAATTCTTTCAAGTGAGCCAGTGTAATTTTGCCGGTGAGTACTGGATCGTCTCCAGTCACATCAGTCTGAGGATCATGTGTGCCATGTTCCATTTCTTCATCCATACCCATGCGAAAATCTTCAAGTTCAAAATCTACTTCTGAAAAGTTAATACCGATTTTGTCGGCAACTTCTTGAGCTTCTTCTGATGTGAATTTTTTTTCGGACATATTGCAATTATTAAAAGTAAATTATTTTTTTTCTGAGATTTCCTGATCAGTTTTGTGTTCAATTTCTATAGGATTTTTACCGATGCTAGAACCAAGACCAAGCATTATTCCGGTAAGAAATTTAATAAAAAATGAACGTATTTTTTTAAGGAAATTGGACATACTATTGAGAAATTTTTTGTCCTTCACCAGTATCTTCTACTTCAAATCCAAGTTTTTTGATTTCGTCACGAAGCCTATCACTTTCTTCGAAGTTTTTTTCATCACGAGCTTTTTGTCGTTCGTCGAGAAGTGCTTGGACGTCGGCCGAGATTTCTATTTTTTCTTCTTCAATTTTGTCTAATCCTAGACCAAGAATTTTGTCGAATTCAAGAAGCGTATCGTAATCAATTTCGTCTTTTTTCAAACTCTCCCACACAAGAGCCAAAGCACCTGGTGTGTCCAGATCATCATTAATTTTTTCTTTAAACTCAATCTTCAAATCTTTCAATCTTTCAATCTTTCCATCTTTATTTTTAAGATCCTTTACTTTACCATGAAGTCTCTTCAAACCAACTTCCGCAGCTTCGAGCGCTTCCCAAGAGAAGTTCAATTGTTTGCGGTAATGTGTTTGTAATAAGAAATAACGGTAGGCGAGTGGGTCAATATTTTTTTCTTTGAGTGTGTCCATGGTAATAAAATTGTCATCACTTTTTGCCATCTTGTCTTTGCCGAGAACAAGAAATTCACCATGCATCCAAAAATTTACCCAAGGTTTTTTGCCAGTAAGTGTTTCGGTTTGTGCAATTTCATTTGTGTGGTGAATTGGCACGTGATCAATTCCACCGCAGTGAATATCAAATTGTTCCCCTAGATATTTCACGCTCATGGCACTACATTCTATATGCCAACCCGGGAATCCTTTTTTTCCAAACGCATCCCACTCCATCTGACGTGCTTCTCCTTCGGGAGAAAATTTCCACAAAGCAAAATCATGTGGATTTTTCTTTTCTCCCATGTCCACTCGTTCACCAGCCTTTAATTCTTGGTTTTGTAAATTTGCGAGTTTGCCATAGTCATCGATCTTTGTTGTATCAAAATAAATTCCGTCAGTTGTTTCATAAGTCACACCTTTGTCAGTAAGTTTTTGTACAAAATTAATTTGTTCTTGGATATGGTCAGTTGCTTTACACCATTTGGTTGGCTCGGAAATATTTAAATCTACCATGTTTTTCTTAAATTTTTCAGCATAAAATTCTGCAATTTCCCATGCAGTCTTTCCTTCGCGAGCCGCACCCTTTTCCATTTTGTCTTCACCAGAGTCAGCATCATCAGTAAGATGGCCAACGTCAGTGATATTCATGATATGATTTACATCATAATTATTATATTGCAAAATACGCTTCAAAATATCTTGGAATACATATGTACGCAAGTTTCCAATATGCGCATAATTATAAACAGTTGGACCACAGGTATAGAGACCGACCTTATTTTTTTCAATAGACTTGAATTCTTCTTTTTTGTGTGTAGAAGTATTGTATAGTGAGAGCATAAAATTATTAGTTATTGTGAGGTAATTATAGTTTAGTTTAGTACTAAGAGCAAGTGTTTTTTGTATGCTATGCAACCCATCCCCCAACCCCTTCCCTTAAAAAGGGGAAGGGGAGCTTGTAAATTGGGTTTCCTCCCCATTTTTAAGGGGAGGTGCCCGAAGGGCGGAGGGGTTGCGTTGTGCTTATTTATGATATACTTCATTTATTATGAACGAAACTCTCTCCACAATCACAAAGCGTTCTCGTAAACTTCGTAGTAACCCAACACCGACCGAGTTAGAGCTCTGGAAGTATTTACGCAAAAGGCAATTTTATGGATTACGTTTTCTTCGTCAACACCCAATAAAATTTTCTATAGATAATAAAGTGGATTATTTTATAGTAGATTTTTATTGTCATGATTATAAAATAGTTATAGAACTTGATGGTGAAATTCATAAAAAACAGAAAGATTATGATGAGATGCGCGAAGGCTTATTAAAAGAAATGGGATTTATTATAATTAGATTTAAGAATAGAGAAATATTAGAAAATGTTGAAAAAGTTTTAAATAAAATAAAAAAACTTTTGTTTGAAAATAGACCAGTTTTGTAGTATACTTAACTTCAGTCTTAGTCTTAATATAATTTTATGCGCCTACTTCTTCGTTGGATTGCAAATGCAGGCATTCTTCTTCTCATTGCATACTATGTACCAAATATCGCACTTGCAGGTTTTTATGCGGCGCTGATTACCGCTTTAGTGCTTGGGCTTGTCAATGCAATTATTCGTCCGATTTTACTCTTGCTTACATTACCAGTAAATCTACTTACACTTGGACTTTTTACATTTGTAATCAACGCCTTGTTGTTCTGGTTTGTATCAACCGTAGTTGATGGATTTATGGTAGTAGGATTTCAAGCAGCATTTATTGGTGCATTACTTATGACAATTGCAAGTTGGTTTATTGGTCAGTTTCTCAAGAAAAAATAAGGAGTTTAAAGTTAAAAAGTTTAAAAGTTCATAAAGTGTTTTATAAACTTTATAAACTTTATAACTTTATAAACTCTTAATTTTATGAAAAAAATTATTCTCTTTCTATTTTGTTTATTTTTACTACCTAGTCAAGCTAATGCAGTCACTGGTTTTCTTGGTAGTCAAGGTGTTTGGATGTCAGAAGGAACGTCTTTTGCAGGTGACACAGTAAAACTTTATACAGTGGTGGTAAACAATAGTGCGCCACGACTTTCTCTTACTGTTGAATTTTATGATGGAACAGCACTTATCAATAATGTGACAGTGAATAATCTTACATTTGAAGAAGCAAAGCAGGTTTGGGTAGAATATGTATTGCCAGCTGGTGAACAACAGTTTTCTGCAAAGCTTGTGAGTCTGGATGCACGAGATAATGTAGGAAATTCAGTTGATGCAAATATCAATCAAACTGAACAACAATCTCAAAATTATGATATTGATCTAGATACTGATGGCGATGATGTCGGAAACAAGGAAGATACTGATGATGATAATGATGGGCTAACTGATGCTAAAGAATCTGAACTGGGTTCTGATCCATTGAAAAAAGATACAGATGGAGATGGTATAGAAGATAAAACAGAAGTAGATAGAGGATTATCCCCAACAAATGTTGATTCTGATGGAGATGGTCATAATGATAATATAGATCTTTATCCAACTGATAAAAATGAATGGGCAGATATAGATGGCGATGGCACTGGTGATAACGCTGATACCGATGATGATAATGATGGACTCAGTGATGAAGATGAAGAAAAACTTGGAAGCGATCCTCATAATCCTGACTCAGATGGAGATGGTCTGACAGATGGCGAGGAAAAAGAGCGCGGAAGTAGTCCGATGTCACAAGATACTGATCTAGATGGAATTCTTGATAAAGATGAGGTTGACGCAGGTACAGATCCTGCAAAAGCTGACACAGATGATGATGGACTTAGTGATGGAGAAGAATATACACTCAAAACAAATCCTCTTGAAAGTGATACAGATGGTGATGGATTGAAAGATGGCGAAGAAAAAGAAAAGGGGACAGATCCTTTGAAAAAAGATTCTGACGGAGACGGAGTAGATGATATGACTGATTTATTTCCACTTGATAATAGTGAGGCATATGACACCGATCTTGATGGAATAGGAAATAATGCAGACGAAGATGACGATGGTGATAACGTTTCTGATATAGAAGAAGGTGAGGCTGGAACAAATCCTTTGAAAAAAGATTCTGATGAGGATGGTTTGGAAGATAATATTGAAATAGAAGCAGGTACAGATCCAATGAACCCAGATTCTGATGAAGACAGAATGATGGATGGTGAAGATGATGAACCTCTTGTGTTTAACAAAGGAAGAAAATGGTTTAGCACTGGATATCTTGTATTTTTAGCAGGTCTTGCATTTGTATTTTTCTTGTTATTTAGTGTAATGTATTACTTGAAGTGGAAAAAAACCGACAGCAGCGATGATGTGCAAGATGATGACGACGTCGAAGAAGAGGTCGTTGAATTAGAAGAAAGTGATGAAACGGTAGGGGAGACTCTAGAGTCTCCCGAAGATGAATCCACCTCCGCTAAAGCTTTGTCGGACGAGGAGGAATTAGAAGAAGAATGGGAAAGCGGTGTAGAGGATGCTCGAGAGTCTCCTGAAGAGGGCGATGAAGACGAAGACGCAGAACCTACTAAACCTAAACCAAAAAAGAAATTAAAAAAGAAAAAATCTAAAAAATAATTTATATAATTTAATAATATGGATCAACCAACCATGCCAACACCTCCTATGCCAGCAGGTCTGGAGCCAAAAAAGAAGGGCAGAGCCAAGAAAATTGTAGGTATAGGGCTTTTAATTTTTGTGGCTTTTTTTGCGTTTATTTGGATGGCTACTGGAAAAATATCAGAAGCAGCCAAGACTCATCTTGAACTCATAAAGTCTGGTGATCTACCTGCCGCTTACGCAGACACATCAGAGGGTTTCAAAGATATTACATCATTTGAGGAGTATGAAAACTTTATTATAGAGTTTGCCGTACTTGAAAAACATGAATCAGTTTCATTTAGTTATCGCAATATACACAATAGCGAAGGTTATGTAGAAGGAACAATCAAAGAACCAGACGGAACTGCATATCCAATTCGTGTAGACTTAATAAAAGAGAATGGAGAATGGAAAGTTTTTGGTATTAGTTTAGAAGAGTTTGATGAAGAATATGTAGAAGATGATTTTGGATTTACAGAAATCCCTACTATTTATCAACTCAAGTCATCGGTTGATTTGGCAGAAGATGGAAGTTTGATAGATGAAAAGGATGTGTTTTCTCCAGATGAAAGAATTACGCTTAGTGGTTATATCTCAATCCTTCCCAAAGGAACAACCATGGTTGGTACAATGTATGATAGTGAAGACAACGCATATTACAGTACTGCGGTTGAATTTGAACAAAGTGGATCCGATGCTCAATTTTACTTTTTTGTAGATCCAACAACAGGTGATCTTGAACCAGGTAATTATATGCTCGAGGCTATGTTTGAACATGAAAGTTTTGGTGAAGCAATATTTGGCTTTCACTTTATAACAGTTGAATAATTATGAAAAAAAAGAGTTTAAAAATTATTTCAGTCGGTGGATCAATTATTATTCCTAAAAGTGGTTTTAATATTCCTTTTTTGAAAAAGTTTCGAAAACTTATTTTGGATGAGGTAAAAAATGGGACTAAGTTTGTTCTCATCATCGGTGGTGGTGCTACTTGCCGACAATATCAAGATGCGCTTAAGAAAACAGTGAAATTAAAAGATGTGGATCTTGATTGGATGGGAATTCATACGACTATGGTGAATGCACAATTCGTAAAATTTCTTTTCAAGGATCATGCATACAAAGATATTATTACTGACCCAACAAAAAAAGTAAAAACAAATAAACCAATTATTATTGCAGCAGGTTATCAGCCAGGTTGGAGTACTGATACAGATGCAGTTCTTATGGCAAAGGCGTATGGTGCAACGGATGTTATTAATCTATCAAATATAGATTACGTATATGACAAGGATCCAGCAAAGTTTAAGAGTGCAAAAAAGATAGAAGAAACTGATTGGAAAACTTTTCGACGTGATGTGGTGGGAAACACATGGGATCCAGGCAAAAATGCACCATTTGATCCTATTGCCAGTCGTGAAGCACAGAAGTTGGGATTACGTGTCAGTATTTTGAAGGGTACAAATTTGGGAGAAGTTAAGAAAGTGTTGGGTGGTAAGAAGTTTAAGGGTACAGTAATTGAATAAAAATATATTTATATAAAAAAAGAATGCTCTTATATAGAGCGTTCTTTTTATTAATCCACACTTCGCTTTTTACTCACCACAACATATGTAAGTTCTAGTGAATATTTGCGGCGAAGTGGGGATGCCGCGATAGGAGTTGCGTCCGTGGTTAGCGGTCGGCGGGCTCGTTCGTGGGCTAGCTGGTCTGGGTCATCCGGGTCAGGGCCATTCCGTCGGCGACTCGGACGATACCAGAGTAGGTCTTCGGAGCTGCCTGGCCGTGGGTGCGAGCGATCACACGACCTTCGGAGCTCGTGGACATCTCAATCCTGACTTCAGCCACGCCGGCGAATTCAGTTCCCTCGATGTTGCGGATCGCCGTCATGAGGTGGTGCATCGCTTCGTTCAGCTCTTCCATGTGTATTCCCTCTATAGCATCTACGCACTCGCAAGACGCGAGATCTTGAAGACGTCATATCAATCTAACATAAAAAGAGGTGTTTGTCAAGATTAACTGCAGGTTTTATGCCCTTGCTTTTTTCTCTCAACCAAGCTAAACTAAAGCCATATGAGTGACGATGTTCAAAATATAAAAGACAAAATTGATGTGGTAGATCTTGTGGGTGAATATGTACAGCTGAAACCCGCTGGCATCAATCACAAGGGCTTGTGTCCATTTCATCAGGAAAAGACCCCATCATTTATGGCCAGTCGTGAACGACAGAATTGGCATTGTTTTGGTTGCTCCAAGGGCGGGGATATTTTTACCTTTGTAGAAGAGATGGAAGGAATGGAATTTCGTGAAGCACTCAAGTATTTAGCAGACAAAGCAGGAATTCAACTTACAACAAATTTCAAAAGTGAAGCCGAGTCAAGTCAGAAAAATAGAATCAAAGATATTAATCGTGCTGCCGCTTCCTTTTATCATAATGTGCTCACAAAAATGGACACATCAAAAGGTGCTCAAGAGTATTTGAAAGATAGAGGGCTGTTGCAAGAAACTATTGAAACATGGCAGATTGGGTTTGTTCCAGATCAATGGGATTTACTCACACAATATTTATTGAAAAAAGGTTTTGGCATTGATGATTTGGTAGTATCAGGATTGACTATCAAGCGTGAAGGTGCAAGCACTCAAACAATGAAAGGATTTTATGATCGTTTTCGTGGACGCATCATGTTTCCTATTTGGGATGTGCATGATAATGTCGTTGGTTTTACTGGACGAGTATTAGTGGAAACAGAAAAGAGTGGTGGAAAATATGTAAATACTCCACAAACTCCTGTATATGATAAATCACGGGTTGTATTTGGTTTAAATAAATCTAAAAAAGAAATCAAAAGCAAAGATTTGGTTGTGGTTGTCGAAGGTCAAATGGACGTGATTGCATGTCATCAAGCTGGAATGATAAACGTAGTTGCTACAAGTGGAACAGCCATGACTGAAGAGCAGATAAAATTACTCAAACGTTATTCAGCAAATATGAACATGGCGTTTGATAGTGATGAGGCAGGAGAAAAAGCAGCGCGACGTGGTATTGAACTTGCAGTAAAGGCAGGAATGAATGTGCGAGTAATACAAGTACCAGATGGTGTTGGAAAAGATCCAGATGAAGTTTTGAAAAATAATAAACAAGTATGGTTTGATTCTGTTGAACATGCGCAAGATGTAATGAAATGGTATTTTGGACGTGCGTTTACTGAAAAAGATATAAAAAATCCAAAGGACAAACAAATTATAGCGACTGAATTACTAAAAGAAATAAAAAATATTCCTTTTGCTGTTGAAAAAGATCATTGGTTACAGACTCTGTCTCAAGATTTGGGTGTGGATATTGATGTTTTACGAGAAAATATGGCTCAAATCAAAGAAGAAAATAGTAAAAAGTTTATAAAGGTAGAAAGTAAAAAGGATATTAATAGTCAGATTGCAATTGAAAAAACACGATTGGATTTAATTGTAGAACGATTTTTGATAATGATATTAAAGTTTCATAAACAACTTTCAACTTTCAACTTTCAACTTTCAACTTCTCTATCCACAGGGACTTATGCAGAGCTTTACGAAAATGTAAAAAACGCGTATACTAAGGGAGAGTTAAACATTGACCAATTACGCAATGAATTTCATCGCGAAGGTCAAGAAAATATAGTAGATGTACTTCTCTTAGCAGGTGAGAAGGATTTTGCTACATTAAGCGAAAAAGACGCAAAAATTGAAATAGAAAAACTTAGTAGTACAGTAAAAAATGAATGGCTAAAGGGTGAGAGAAAGCGTCTTCAAACAGCAATTTCGCAAGCAGAAAAAATAGGGGACAAAGATAAGCTTGCAGAATTAATGCAAGAATTTCAAAATTTAAATTTATAAACAGGTTAATCTGTTTTGGAAAACATGCCAAGGAAAAAAACAAAATCTAAGGCCGTTGCGAAGAAATCTGTAAAAAAGAAGATTCGCAAAAAATCAGCTGCTAAAAAAGCAGCTCCAAAAAAACGAGTAACTACTCGTAAAAAAACAACTACCCGTAAAACTACAATAAAACGGGCTCCGCGCAAAAAGACGACGCGCAGTACAAAAAAAACGTCTACAAAGAAAAAACCAGCCACAAAGAAAAAGGTGGTAGCAAAGAAACGCGTAGCGACAAAAAAGCGTGTCACAAAAAAACCACGCAAAGTTGCTGCCAAAAAAGCTTTATCTCGAGGTAAAGCTAAACCATCTAGTAAAAAAACAAAACAAAAGCCTTCTACAAAAAGGCGTGTTTTGCGTACACGTCCAAAGAAGTTCAAAAAACCTCTAATGGACGAACCGTTTAAAATACCAACTGAACAAGATATTCATGTGCTTGTCCAAAAAGGTAGGAATAGAGGATTTCTCACAGAACGTGAAATTATTTCTCTTTTTGCACGCGCTGAACATTATGTAGATTTGTATGAATATTTTTTAAGCTTACTTGATAAAAATAGTGTAGCAGTTGTGGAGGCTCAAGAAGGATTGCTTGGTGGAGATAGAAGGGCTCAAAAAGCAGAAGTTATTAGTGGATTGCAAGGTGAACAGCCAGACGTAGAGTCCGGAGGTTTCTTTGATCTTGGAAATATTTCACAAGATTCAATTCAAATGTATTTGCGTGAGATTGGTAAGGTGCCTCTTCTTACAGCAGAGCAAGAAGTAGAGCTCGCAAAAGGAAAAGAACGTGGTGACAAAAATTCTGAGCGAAGAATGATCGAAGCAAACTTGAGGTTAGTTGTTTCTATTGCAAAGAAATTCGTTGGAAAATCTTTATCATTACTTGATCTTATTCAAGAAGGAAATATTGGATTATTTCGTGCAGTGAAGAAGTTTGATTATCGTCGAGGATATAAGTTTAGTACATACGCTACATGGTGGGTTCGTCAAGCTATTACTAGATCTCTAGCAGATCATTCTCGTACGATTCGTATTCCTGTTCACATGGTAGAGACCATCAATCGTCTCATGCAGGTTTCTCGTAGACTCTTACAAGACTTGGGTCGTGATGCAACTCCAGAAGAAATTGCTGCTGAGATGGGTGAGGATTTGGTAAAGGTCAAACATATTATCAAAATTTCTCAAGATACTGTTTCGCTCGAAACTTCTGTGGGGGACGATGATGATGACGATACATCTCTTTCTGATTTTATCGAAGATATTAAAAACATCAGCCCATCACAAGCTGCAGGAGCAGAACTTTTGAAAGATTATATAGGAGAAGCAATACAAGATTTGTCTCCACGTGAAAAAAAGATTCTTGAGATGAGATTTGGTCTGACTGACGGTGTAACACATACGCTCGAAGAAGTAGGTAAAGAATTTGGTGTTACACGTGAGCGTATTCGTCAGATCGAAGCCAAGTCACTAGAAAAGATAAAAGGATTTGGTATTATTGAAAAACTTAATGATTATTAATTAACCAATACAGTATGAAATATTATTCTATAGCAGGTTTTTTAATGGCATTATTGCTACTTGGTACTGCATGTACTGAAATACCTTATGATGCATCTGATAGGGATGTAGATCATGACACATCTACACAGCAAGAGGTAGAATCAGAAGAAGTAACTGACCAAAGTTGGGAAGATACTATAGATTCTGAATTACAAATCGTATTTGCAAGAAAATATGACAAAAGAGTTGATGACGTGACAGTTCACATTGGTCTTGCAAAAGAAAATAAGTTTGTTCGTGGAGAAATGACAATGAAAAATTTAGATACTCCCGAAGGTATAGAAGGTGGAATATTTTATGCAGTACGTCACAGTAGTAGTGGTGAATGGATAATTGTGCATGATGGTAATGGAGTTATACCATGTGAACCATTAGAACTATATGATTTTCCTCTACATATGATGGGTAATTGTGTAAATGAATAAAAACTATTGAAATATATAAAAAAACCGCCGATGAGGCGGTTTTACTATTCTTATTACCACTCGTGATAATAACAACAGTCGAAGGAGGGCGCGGTGAACGTACGCGCCTTCCTTTTTGCGTTGCCCAACATTGTTGGACCATGCGATGATTGAGGCTGTTGCCTTCGTCATCACTCCCTCCTTCATCTGTGGGTCCGAGAACCCTCGTGACCAGGTTTATGAGACCTGGCTCCTGCGCTCAACGCGCTTGCGCGCCATCTCGGCGTCGTAGGCCTGAACGGCATTACGCCCGATCAAGGCGCGCATGCTCGTGCGACCAAGCGCGATGCCGATCGCCGATGTGGCAGTGATCGAGCG
>JABGUG010000035.1 GCA_018646705.1 Candidatus Parcubacteria bacterium
CACCATCATGACCAGCCCGGCTGTGTACCTCAACGGTGAGTACGGCGTGATGAGCTTCACCTTCTCAGACGGGTCTATCGAGATCGAAGCGAACTCGAGCGAGAACTTCCGACTCATCTGCGACTTCCTCCCGAAGGAAGAAGACGCACCTGAGAACCTGGTGATCGCGATCGGCTTCCTCGAGGAGCGCGACCTATCGCCTAAGGAAGCCATCAAGGCTATCGGCACAACGACCGGGACCGACCTCAACGTCTCCCCGCAGTTCTCGGTCAGCAACACCCTGATCCTGCTCTGACACCTTCCAAATATGCCACCTGCGTTCTGCAGAGTGGATCCTACAGCACATTTTATCCCCAAGGAGTCCCCGATTCTTCGTACTGAACAGTCGGGGAAGAATCAAAAGAACATCTTAATATAAAGATGTTTTTTTGTATAAAAATCATATTTTAACTCAACATTGACAAAAACAATAAAATCCTCTATATTATACCCCGCCTACGTTCTTCGAACTACGGCGGATAAACTATATTTTTAAAAAAATTCTATGGACCACAAAACTCAAAATCTAGATAAATCACAGGTTGAACTCACTATCACTGTCACGCCAGCTGAGTATGAAAAACATATGAAAAATGCTGCGACAAAAATATCTGAACGTGTGGCAATCAAGGGATTTAGAAAAGGAAAAGCTCCTTATGATCTTGTAAAAAAAGAAATGGGTGAGATGAAAATTATGGAAGAAGCTCTTGAAAAGATTATTCAAGAAAGCTTTTATAATGCAATTAAAAAAGAAGAAATCGAAACTATTGGCATGCCAGAAATTAATATTGAAAAATCAGCTCCAGGAAACGACATTGTCTACAAAGCAAAAGTAGCCCTTCTACCAAGCGTAAAACTTGCAGACCTATCAAATATCAAGATCAAAAGAAATGTAAAAAAAGTTGGAGATAAAGAAATTGATGAAGTACTTGAAAACCTCACCAAGATGCAAGCAAAAGAAACTATTAAAAATGACAAAACCACTAAAGAAGACAAGGTTGTCATTGACATGAATCTTTTCCTTGACGGAGTACCCCTAGAAGGTGGCCAGGCAAAAGACTATGGCGTACACTTGTCTGAAGAAGGTCAGCACATCCCTGGATTCAATGATGAACTAATTGGTTTGAAAAAAGATGATGAAAAAGAATTTGAAATTCCTTTTCCAAAAGATTATTACAACAAACAGCTTGCTGGAAACAAAGGAAAATTTAAAATCAAAGTAAAGGACGTATTTGAACGTCAATTCCCAGAAATTGATGAGGCTTTTGCAAAAACTCTTGGACAAGATAGTGTTGAAAAATTACGTGAATTACTAGGACAAAACCTCACTCACGAAGCAGAACACAAGGCTGATGAAAAGGCTGAAATTGAAATCTTTGATACATTGATTGAAAAATCAGAGTTCGATGAAATCCCAGAAGTTCTTATCAATGCTGAGAGACAAAAAATGTTCTATGAGCTCAAGCAAGACCTAGAAAAAAATGGTGTAACCATTGAACAATACATGGCTGACATCAAGAAAAAAGAAGATGAATTATTTGAAGATTTCAAAGAACGTGCTACTAAGCGCGCAAAAGCTGCTCTTCTCTCTCGCAAAGTTGCTGAGAAAAATAATCTTGATATTACTGATGAAGAACTTGTTCAGGAAATGAAAATTATGGAAGATACATACAAAGATCATCCAGAATATAAAGAAAATATCAAAAAACCAGAAGTAAAAGATTCTATCCGCAACATGCTTCTCAATAAAAAAGTTGTTGCATTCCTCAAAGATACTGTGCTAGAAGGTGGTGCACACGAATGTACACATGATCACGACGAAGAAAAAAAGAGTGATAAAAAATAAATCATTATGATAAAAATATTATCTCTAATTTTCATAATAATCTTAGCAGTCATAATTGTCCCTCTACTAATAACCCTTACCTTTGCAACACCTATAATACTTATAGTCAGTTTCTCTGGTAAAGATTCATACTTCACTAATGTAGGAAATAGTTATTCTGCTACGTACAAATGGTTTAAAAGAAATTTCATCGACGTAGTCACAGATATATTTACCTGGATATAAAAATAAAAGACGGGCGTGTGCTCGTCTTTTTTGTTATACTAAACTCAATATGAAAAAAATAAACATACGCGTCCTACCCCGTTCATCACGAAATGAAATCGTCGGTGAAATGTCTGATGGAACATTAAAAGTAAAACTTACTGCACCACCAGTTGATGGAGAGGCAAATAAAAAACTTATTGAGTTGCTTGTCAAACATTTTGACATATCTAAAAGCAAAATAAAAATCGTGAGAGGTCTCACGAGTAAAACGAAAATGGTTGTCATTTCGACCGAAGACGGAACGCAGTGAAGACGAAGTGGAGAAATCCCTTTCTTAAAACAAAATTTTCTTTAAGAGAGAGATCCCTCGACTCCGCTCGGGATGACAAACTGACCGACACTAAGGAAAATCTTCCCCACCCTTATTCCATGGATTACACCGTACGATACGCCACAAAGCTCTAGGCACTCCTACAAGGAGTCCTTTTTTCTTTATTACATCGTGTCCATATACACTACAAGTTGGGTGAAATCTGCAATATCCGTAAGGAAATCGTGATTTAAACCATCCATGATCAGGAGACAATGTCTTTTGATACAATTTTATCAAAAGAAGTACCGGAACACGAGGTAAGTATAAAACTTTTTTTAAAAATCGCTTCATAGAGCCTTTTTTTGGAATTAGTAAATTATGTTTTATATATAAAATCTATTTTAACCGTCTGATCAACTTACAAACAAAAAACCAATAGCCAATAGTTCATAGCCAATAGTTCTTGCAAAAATGACAAAACCTTATTGGCTGCTGGCTATGAACTATTGGCTAAAACAAGCTAAATATTTAAATTAGTAATTTAGTTTTCTTAAATAATGCGAGGATTTCTTTCTCAATTTCAGGGTAATCTTTGTTCAAAATACTTGGTTTAGCCAAAACACTCACTATATAGCCATTTTCCACCTTATTTTCTTTGAGAAGTAAACGAACAACCTCTCTCATTTGACGTTTTATTCGATTTCTCTTCACTGCGCTCTTGTGGATTTTCGTTCCTACTGCAAAACCAATCATGAGGTCCTGGGGTGAATACTTTCTACGTGGGTATTTTTCTGGATCAATCTTCCAAATTTTAAGTGTTATAAAGTCACCACCAACAAAACGCCCCTCATCAAAAAGGATTTTCCAATCTTTCATATGTCTGAGTCGATATTTTGGAGGTAACATAATATTTTATATACTGATTTCCGTATAATCCAGATTTACAGATACCACATCCGTAAATCTGGATTATCTGTATATCCGAATCTTACTCAAATTATATCACAAAACCTCGCTTGGCACGAGGTTTTTTACTTATTTTAGCGAAATTTTTGTCCGCTGAAGCTTCAAGGTAGGGGAATTATCGAGTCTTTCTCATGCGTTTTCCACTACGTTCATCACTTACAGTAAGTTGCTTACGTGCTTTTAGACGACGACGTTTGAGTACATTACGTCCGTCTTTTGTCTTCATACGTTCACGAAAACCATGACATTTGGCACGTTTTCGTTTCTTTGGTTGATATGTTCTTTTTGGCATATAAAATTCAATTGATTTACTAGCGGGAGCATTATACAAGATAGACTTAAAAATGTCAAGGCCTTATGTCAATTACTTTTAAGCCTTGGATTGTTATCCCCACCGTCCACAGTTTTTCCCCATGCTATACACTTTTGGCTTATTTTAGACCATTTTCTACATCATACATATGTGATAAAATGAAATAACTCTATTAAAAATTACTATATTATGACTAATCATGAAATTTGGCAGGCCGTGCTTGCAGAATTCGAACTATCGCTATCGAAGGCAAACTTCACTACATGGTTCAAAAGCACAGGCGTTGCCAAATATGATGGCGGTCATGTTGTTGTGTGTGTTCCAAATGCATTTACAAAAAGTTGGCTTGAAAAAAAGTATCACTCAAAAATTGTACAAATTCTTGAACGCGTAACTGGAAAACCAATTAGAAAAATTGAATACACTGTTGATAATGTAAAAAATATTGAAGAACAAGAATGTGCAACAACAGAAGAACCACAAATCTCAAGTGTTTCAACACCACTCTATTCTCCTCAACGAAAAAATTCCCTCGTACAACAATTTGGTTTGAATTCCAAATATGTTTTTGATTCTTTTATCGTTGGAAAAGGAAATGAACTTGCTCACGCCGCAGCACAAGCAGTTGCCGAGCGTCCAGGGGATGCATACAATCCTCTTTTTATATATGGTGGAGTTGGTTTGGGTAAAACACATCTCATCCAAGCGATTGGCCAGACCATGCTTGAGGCCAATCCACAAACGAAGATTCTTTATGTTTCTTCAGAAAAATTTACCAACGAATTTGTTTCTTCTGTAAAAGAAGGTCGCGCAAAAGAATTCAAAGATAGATATAGAAATGTTGATCTACTCTTGATTGATGACATTCAATTTATTGGCGGCAAAGAACAAACACAAGAAGAGTTTTTTCACACATTCAATGAATTACACCAACAAGGAAAACAAGTAGTGATGACAAGTGACCGACCACCAAAAGCAATTCCAGCACTTGAAGATCGTTTGCGTAGTAGGTTCGAGTGGGGGATGATTGCAGACATTGGTGCACCTGATTTAGAAACACGCATGGCAATACTCGAACAAAAAGCTCAAGAAAAAAACTTTGCTATTGAAAAAGAATTTATACAACTTATTGCAACCACCATACAAAGTAATATTAGAGAACTAGAAGGAGCGCTCAACAAAATGATTGCATTCCATGAATTAAAAAATGTAAAACCAACAAGAGAATCTATCAAACAACTCCTTGTGAGTTTCGAAGAACAAAGTATGCGACGCTCGCTTACACCACGAGAGATGATACAAGAAGTTGCAAGATACTTTGATATACAGATTGACGATGTACTCGGAAAAAGTAGAGAAAAACGCCTGGCTTTCCCGAGACAAATTATAATGTACTTAATGCGCGAAGAACTCAAACTATCTTATCCAAGCATTGGAGACGAGCTTGGAGGAAGGGACCACACAACAGCAATGCATGCACACACAAAAATATCTACAGGATTAGAAGATGACCTAAAATTAAAACAAGATATAGAACTTATCAAACAAAGATTGTACGCAAACAGTGTATAAAACAAACACAAACCCTGTTCACAAACACTGGACTTCTCAACACTAATCCACAGACAATACAAAAACAAAAAGTTACACACAATTCATCCAAAACAAACATAACACATTACCAACAACAGACAATACAAAAACAAAGCTAATCTAAAACAAAAAAAAGACATATCCACACTATCCACACCCCCTATTACTATCAACTGTTTTAAAAAATATATAGAACCATAAACCAACACCGAAACATTTATCCACTCTAAATTATTAAAACGACGTATATGAAATTTACATGTACAAGGGAAAATCTAGAATATACCCTTGACCTAGTAAGCTCTCTTGCGAGCAAGCACAACAACCTACCTATCCTCATGAACGTACTTCTAAAAGTAAGCGAAGCGGGTGTAGAGGTGAGTGCAACAAATTTGGAGGTGGCAGTTAAAGCACATTTGCGTGCAAAAGTGGAAAAGCCAGGTTCGTTTACTGTTCCTGCTAAAACACTTTCTGATTATATTCATTTACTTAGAAATGAACAAGTAGAGCTTGAACTAGAGGAAAATGAACTTGTTGTGACATGTGGCAGCTCTAGTACAAAAATTAAAGGCGCTCCGGCTGACGAATATCCTGTAATTCCAGATGTAGAAGAATCTCATGCCTACACACTTGGAGTTGATGACCTGCGAGATGGTATATCAAAAACAGTAATTGCTGTTGCAAAAAATGAAATTCGTCCAGAGCTTTCGGGAATGTATTTAAGTTTTTTGGGAGAGAGATATGAAGGTCTTGTTCTGGCAGCAACAGACTCATACCGTTTGGCTGAAACAAGAGTTCCTCTTAAGCAGGGACAAGATAAAGAGGTGAGTGCTATTATTCCTGCGCGTGTTGCTTATGAAATGGTGAGATTGTTACAGCTTGGAAAAAATCATGAAGGCGAAGAACAGGTTCGTTTGTGGATTGGAGATAATCAGATTGCGATTCGCTATGATAATTTTGAGATGACAAGTCGTCTAATTGATGGAAAATACCCAGACTATACTCAGATTATTCCAGATGAATTTAAAACAAAAGCAATTTTCCCAGTTGATGTGATGGTAAACAAAATAAAAGCAGCAAGCCTTTTTACAACCACTGGTGTAAATGCAGTTAGCTTTGACCTTAATGCTTCACAAAATACAATTGGTGTTTCGTCTTCTAGTACTCAAGCTGGTGAACACAGCTCCGAAATAGAAGCTAGTGTTGAGGGTGAAGAAAACTCAATACTTTTAAACCACCGTTATGTTCTAGATGGTTTGGGGCACATGGATACAGATGAGATTGAGTTTAATGTGAATAGTGCGGATGCACCGTGTTTGTTCAAACCAAAAGGGCAAGAAAATTATTTATACATTGTGATGCCTATTCGACAATAAAATTTTTTAAAACAAAAACGGGTCTGATGACTCGTTTTTTTATTTGTATTTTTTAAATTGATTTTCCACTTCGCCAGGCCATGTTGAATAATGTTCGATATGTTTCAACAATACCCGCAGATTCAATAATGGTTGAAAATATTTGTTTTTTTACAGAAAAAATAATTAAAGTATTTCCATATATCATGTTATCTGTTTGGAAGAACCTTCCTTCATTTCTAATAAAACGCAATTGATGGTTTTGGTTATGTTTCTTGAGTCTACGATAGTATTTACGAGTCTCATGGTCGTCATTGCCAATTTCACGAATTGGGTTTCGTGACCGTTTCATGGTTTCATGAAAAAAATCCACTACTTCATTTTCAAATGTTTCAGAGGCGTCTTTTAGTGAGCCATAAATAAGAAGTTCTTCATCAGGGTGGGTGGATAAGTACGTAAAAATACCGTTATATACACTTCGTACTCCTTGTATACCTTCTGCGATTTTTATATTTGGTTTTTCCGGATCAACATTATAAATTGCTTTAAGTGAGGGGAGAATGTCGTCTACATATCCTTCTTTTATTTTTAGATCACTACGTAGACGTTCTGGTGTTTCAGCTTTATATAGTGTTTTAGTTTTACGTTTAGTTTTACTTACAAGCCCAAAACGCTCGAGATCATCAAGAAGTAAATACACTGTTGGCCGTTTGAGACCAGAATTTTTTGAGATATTTAAGACGGTGTCTACACCAAGCTGGAGACAAGTAAGATATACCTGCGATTGGTTGTTAGTCAGGCCTATTTTTGTGAGAGTCTTTATAAGATCCATAAGTGTTTGTATTTTATGTTAAATACTAAAAAATGTCAAGTTTTTTAACAACATTTATTTTTGTATTTGGCTCTGTTTAGCTATATATTTTAGAAAATGTTTTGATTTTGATGGTATCATTGACATTTTCTTTAAAATGTAGTAAGATTAGTTGTTTTATTTATGTAAAAAATAATATGATCACAAAACAAAAAGTAAGTCAGTTTTTTGAACAACCCCGTGGCTTTTTTGCGCGCTTTGTACAGGTAATCATTATTACTTTTATTTTGCTATCAGTTGTAGCTTTCCTGGTTGAGACTTTTTATTCATCAATACTTCAGTCAAATCAAAAAGAGTATTTACACCTGTTGGAAATTGTGGCCGTAACTATTTTTAGTATAGAGTACGCTTTACGTCTATGGGCTGCACCGTCTAGAGGTCGTTTTATTATAAATTTTTATAGCATTATTGATTTACTAGCAATTCTACCGTTTTTCCTTTTAGAATCAAATTTTGCATTTATTCGTGCATTGCGTGTGTTGAGACTGTTGCGTGCGAGTAAATTATTTCGTGTGGCAAAAATTATGAGACCAATTTGGGATGTAAGTAAAGAAAAGATGGTAAGCATTGTAAGGATCGTTCAGGAAAATGTAGTAAAAAATATTATCGTGATCGTGGTTCTTATTTTTGTGTACAAACCAATTCAAGAATTTGTAGGTAGTATCAATCCAGAATTTTTTGGGGATATTACATTTGCAACAAGCATCTTTGTATTGGCAGCAATGTTTGGGTTTTTCTCTCTTTCTTATAGTGATTTTAATAATGAAAAATTAGGAAACAGACTTTTGATTCATCTTACATCAGCAATGCTCATGTGGCCGATTGGTGTAATGTTTATTGTTATACAACATGTGTTGACGTTACAGATAGGTTCAACACCGACTCTACTCGTCGTACCAATGTGGTTTGTATATGGTGCTGTTGTGTTATGGGATTTTTCTAATGTTAAAAAGGTAGAAGAGCGTTTGGAAAAATAATATAAATGATGGTGTTCTTTACAATTTATAAAAAGTTTCTGTGGCAGTTTGTTTACTTAAAAAAGTAGGTAGGCTGTCACAGAAATCAAGAAACCAAACAAATCCATATGTAGGAGAACTAGATATGTCTAGAAACAGAACCTTACTCAGTGTTTCCTTTGCACTGTTCATCGCGGGGTTCCTGATCTTCACACTTCAACTGGATCAGACTCCTGAACAAGCCCTGAAGAATCTGCTCCAAACCCTGACGCTGGTAAGCTACGGCGGCTACCATTCAGGGACATGGGCTGAGACAGTCTATCTGGTCGCTAGCTTTGCTCTCGTATTGTTTCTCGGCGCAATCGCTGTTGAGCGGTTCCTCGAGTGGAGCAAGCGGGAGATCGACGGCTCAGGTAGTGTTCGTCGGGCAGACTATCTACTGGTCAATCCGATTGACTGGGAGAAGGTGGCTTCGGTCGCCGATCGTCTCAAGGTCCGTCTCGGTCGCCGGCCGTGTCTGGTCGTGGTCGTTTCAGAGTTTCTCGATGAGTTACCACTCCACCTTAAGAAGCGGGGCGTCCGGTTCATCAAGGGCTCGCTCCGATGCGACGCGACGTATCTGCGTGCTGGCGTCATGAAGGCTAAGGGGGCGTTCATTTGTCCCCCAACCTACAACGATCCTGTTCTTGCAGACCGGACAACCCTCGGGTACGTCCGAATCGTCGAGCGGATGACAGACGGACGAATCAAGTCCGTGGTAGAGGTGGTCAGCGAAGATCACAAGGTGCTTTTCGACAACCTTGACCACTCCGCCGATGCGCTCGTGTTTTTCGACCCAATCACCCTCGGTCGTGTCGTGTGTGAGATGATCGACTTTACGTCGTTGTGCAGAGCGCATGTGCGAGGTGCAGTTGTGCCACATGTCTATGACCCCTTCCAAGCGGAGGAGTTCGTAGCTCAAGGAGATAAATTGCAGTTTGAGGAATACACACATGAGGACGGTGGTTTGGTGAGGGTCATACTGCCGACCAATTTCGACGATCCGTCGCAATCGGATAACGCGGCGCATGCCGAGTTGCTCACCGATCGTGACGTGTTCATGCACAACTTCGTGTTGTTCCTGAGCGTCGAGTCGGCTGATCTGTTCGCCGGCCATGCAAACACCAC
>JABGUG010000010.1 GCA_018646705.1 Candidatus Parcubacteria bacterium
AGCATGAACCAATAATAACCGAGGAATTATTTGATAAAGTTCATAGTAAAATTACTAGACAAATTAACGCCCCTAGATATAGCAAACATCTACCAGTATTTAAAGGTAAAATAAAATGTGGAGAATGTGGAGGAACAATAACGTGGGCAAAACAAAAAGGACACTGGTATGGCTATTGTTCACGCTATAAACCATGTTCACAAAAGAAATATATCAGACAGGAAGATTTGGAAGAATTAATATTTCCTTTATTTGATAAAATATCACCTAAAAATGAGCGTGTTTTGAAATGGCTAGAAAATTCTTTGAAAGATAGCCATGTAGACCAAAGAGAATACAAAGAAAAACAAATGAAAAGCAACAATGAAGAGTTAAAAAAAATAGAACAAAGACTTGAGGCTATTTATGAGGATAAAATAGATAAAAATATCACTCTTGAATTTTATAATAAAAAATTTGAAGAATATTCAGCAATACAGGAATCAGTAGAGAAAAAAATTAAGAAACTGAATGATAATACTGTAGATTTATACAGGCAAGGTGTTGCTATACACGACCTAGCTTTTAATGCTAAAAAGGATTATCTCAATTCAAAAACAAGTGTAGAAAAGAAACGAGACATTTTGAGTGAAATATTTTTGAACTTCCAACTAAAAGACCTAAAGCTAGCAACAAAATACACACCAGCGTTTGAATTTTTAATCAAATGGATGCCACTACTAAATAACACTTTTGAACTGCATGAAAAAGGCTTAACAAAAGGAAAAACAGCCTCTGTAAAGGCTGTTCGTTCCGTATTGCTCGGTGGGTGGGATTCGAACCCACGACCCATTGGTTACACGTTATCTCTAGCTTTCGCTAAAGCGTGGACTATTTCATCACCCGTGCAAGTACTCGATTATTTCGAGAGCATGGGGGTGCAAGGCGCTTCGAATCTGATACCATCAAATCCTACTCCCCGAAGGGATAGTCTCTGAACCTTTTACCACACTTTCGGTTCTGGCCTTGGGAACAACTACTTCCCTTAGGAAGGCTCCCGATCATCCAAAATCCTGTACATGTACAGAAAAGTGTGGAACTTGGCTGCAGGTTACCATCCTAAATTAGGAAAAGGTTCCCTGCAATTCACCTTGTTTGCACTCTGGTATTTCTATCAGAGGCTGCTATTGATTAACAGCCAATTGCTCTACCACTGAGCTACCACCGAATATAAATTGTATGTGAATAAAATGTATTTCTATTCACATCACAAGTTAGATAACGTTCTACTATTGATTAACCCCCGATGAATCGGGGCTACCACTGAGCTACCACCGAATATATTTCTAGAAAGAACCGGTGAAATAATACCATACTTTTTTAGAGAAGTCAAGATCTATGGTAGTTATGCACAGTGGGGGTAGTAGGGGGTTTTCCCCTACCTATAACCCTGTACAAAGCCCAAGATTTTTAGTACAATATGCGTGCTATGAAAAGACTAATTATCCTCATAATCCTCGGACTTGCCATACTTGGTGCAGTCTTTTTTGTACGTTCGACACGGGGTGTACAAATTCAAGAAAACGATGTTGCTGCAGGGACAGGTCTAGACCTGTCCACTCCTGAATATAAGATCACAGAACACATCGTTGGCGAAGACGATATCTTTGCAACCATTATGGAAGACTTTGGATTTGGATATAGTGAAATGCTTGCGATGGTGGATGCAGTATCAAGCACGTATGATCTAACGCGTATTCGTGTTGGTCAGCCGATTAGACTTGCAAAGGATGAGTATGGACATGACGTGTATTTGGAATATGAGAGAAGCAAAGATTTGTGTGTGCGAGTGTATTTTGAAGATGGGGGATATCGAGCAGAGGAACATGATATTAAATATGATGTAGAAATTGTAAAGCAAGGTGCGACAGTTAGTAGTTCAATGTATATTGATGGGCTAGAAGCAAATATTCCAGAAGAAATTATTATGGAATTTGCAGATACGTTTGCATGGACAATTGATTTTTCTATTCAGGTGAAGAAGGGCGACAGTTTTGAAATTTTATATGAGAAGCGTTCTCGTGATGGTGAGGATGCTGGTATGGGAAATATTTTGGCAGGGAAGTTTGTAAATGTTGGAGAAGAACTTACAGCTTACTTGTTTGAAAATGAAGAAGGCGATCTAGCATATTATAGTGGAGAAGGGGAAAGCATGGTGCGACAATTTCTTCGTGCACCTTTGAACTTTCGTCGTATTTCTTCTGGCTATACTTATGCGCGTTTTGATCCGATCAATGGTGCCAAGACTCCACATCTTGCAATTGATTATGCTGCAGCAATTGGTACACCTATTATGTCAGTGGGAGATGGTGTGATTCGTTTTGCTGGATGGAATAACCAAGGTTATGGTAACTTTGTAAAAGTGAGGCACAATGATGTATATACAACTGAGTACGCACACATGTCTGGATTTGCAAAAGGAATTAGAAATGGTGTGTCAGTGAAGCAAGGACAAATAATTGGTTATGTCGGTTCTACTGGTTGGTCTACTGGACCACATTTGCACTATCAGATTAGAAAACATGGATCACTTGTAAATCCTCTTGCGCTTGAACTACCACCAGGAGATCCAATTCCAGAAGGAAAGCAAGATGCGTTTGAAGAGATTAAGAAAAAGTATAACGAAATGTTTTAGCTATGTTTGGAATTGACAACACAGTATTAATAGCATTTGGGCTGACATTGTTCGCCGGTCTTTCAACGGGTGTTGGTAGCGCACTTGCGTTTTTTACTAAGCGAACAAATACAAAGGCTCTATCACTTGCACTCGGGTTTTCCGCTGGTGTGATGATATATGTTTCGTTTGTAGAAATGTTACCAATGGGTTTTGACAAAGCCGAGAGTGCGTTTGGATATGTTGGGGCTTGGTATGTTGTCGGTGCTTTTTTCCTAGGGATTGGTATTGTTGCTTTGATTGATAAACTTATTCCTTCTTTTGAAAACCCTCATGAAGTGCACAAGGTGGAGGATATGGAGCAAGAAGATGATGAGCATAATCATAGAGAGTTGATGCGTCTTGGGGTGCTGACCGCAATAGCACTTGCGATTCATAATTTTCCAGAAGGATTGGTGACATTTATTAGTGCGCTTGATAATGTGAATGTAGGAATTTCTATTGCCATTGCTGTGGCGATCCATAATATCCCTGAAGGAATTGCTGTGTCTGTGCCAATTTACTATGCGACCAAGAGTAAGAAAAAAGCATTTTGGTATTCATTTTTATCTGGTCTAGCAGAACCACTTGGTGCGTTTCTTGGTTGTTTATTCTTTTGTAGTATTTTAAATGATGGAGCATACGGTATTATCTTTGCAGCGGTTGCAGGAGTAATGATCTTTGTGTCTCTTGATGAACTCTTACCTGCAGCACGACGATATGGTGAACATCATCTTGCAATTTATGGGCTTATTGCTGGTATGGCTATCATGGCAGTGAGTTTGCTTATTATATAAAAAGGGAACCTTCACACGATAATAAAAATGTGGTACAATAGTGCCACTTTTATTTTGTCCTGTCATTCCGGACTTGATCCGGAATCTTTATATAAGAATATGTCTATAGTAATAAAGATCCTGAAATAAATTCAGGATGACATTAAAAAGTTTCTTTATTCCTTACTCCTTAATCCTTATTTCTTAAAAATATGCAAGACATCCAAGCAGTATTCAATCGTATTCAAGAATCTAAAAAAGAACAAAGAGATATTAGAAAAATGTACAAGGATGCACTCGAAGGTGTGCAAGAATATCAAGAGATTCAAGAAAAAACGAAATCACTTCGTGAAAAAAAGAAACGTATTGAAACTACGATCAGAGAACAATTTTCTAGCGAACTTACCAAGCTCGATGATTTGAAAATTGATATTGAGTCTGATACACAAATGATTACTGATATAGCACTTAGTAAAATTACAAAAGGTGAGACAGTAGAAGTGACTGATGAACATGACAATGAATATGAGCCAGTATTTAATTTGAAGTTTAAGAAGGTGAATTAGTTTGTCATTCCGAGTGAGCCCGAAGGAGCGACGAGGAATCTTTCTTGCTAGTAACATTTTAGAATAAAAAGACTGGTATTATTTACCAGTTTTTTTTAATTTATAATGTATGTAAGGGTCTACAGATCTCTCGCATTAGCTCGAGATGACAAAAATGTCCATCCGCGCCCTCATGCCGTTGCGAAAGTTCGCGAATGGACACGAGGGGGCGGTGTTTCCCCCTTGCGATGACGACGTGATCTAACCCACGTCGTTGAAGTCCGGCTTGTAGTCCCGAAGCGCGTCGCTTCCCGTAGGACCAGGGGCCCATCGGAACGGCACGTCTTGGGTGCACATCTGATAGATAAGCTCGTCGGTGAAGACGGGCCACAGGTTGCTCTCTTCGGCGCTTAGGTTGAGACCTATGCCAGCCACCTCGTTGTAGAGAAACAGATGTCCGGTCACGTACGCGTGGCGTCGATTTCTCTCGTCGCTAGAGATGAGCTTGTCCCACGCGATCTCGAGAGCTTTCGCACTCAGACAGAAGAGCACGGGGTTGATCTCTTCATGACCTTTGTCAGTGCGGACGAGTGGCGTCTGGGCCATCACATCCAAGACCAAAGAGAGGCTGTAGGCACGCACTATCCTCCAGCCGGTGAGGTCCTTTCCTAGCAAATGTTCCGCATCTCCGAGCAGCTTCTTCATTCCTGTCTCCGCAGTTGTAAACACGGATCTTCCGTGCTTTGTGCTATATGTTTAACATAAATGTGGCAGATGGTCAAGCCTATCTGTCTAATAAAAATAGATAATAAATTAGTTTTGTTTTTTTGTTTTTTCAAAACATGATATGATTAATTTGAAAGTGGTCGGTAAAATAATTTATCGGCTTTGGCCATAACGGCTCCATTTGGGAGGCAGCATGGTTACGAGGAGTGCCAGAAAGCGTGCCGCGTTCGCGAAGAGGCATTAGGTCAAGAAGACCTTCAAGCCTAAGCGGCGAGAAGGGGACGCTGACGTCGACACCGACGCTACAGAGGTCCAGCCGGTTTCCCACAAGTCGGGTCGTCCGGTCATCCCCGCGGGTCCCAACATGACTCGCACACCGTTCGGGACCAGCATCAGTCGACGCAGAAGTCTCTGGACTCCGCCCCCGGGCGCGAAGAAGTGGGCTCACTTCTCGTTGGGAACTTCGGTTTCCTTTTTAACATCGTACACCCCGCTAGACCATGCAGCGGGGAAGGAAGATCTTATCCACAATTGACCATATTCTGTAAAAGCGTACAATTATAGTATAAATTATTTAACTATAAGAATATGACTATAGAAGTATATTCCACACCAAGTTGTCCATATTGTGTTCAGGCAAAAGATTATTTCAAGGAAAATAATATTGAATTTGTTGATCACAATGTAGCAGAGGATCAAGAGAAAGCTCAGGAAATGGTCAAAAAATCTGGTCAAATGGGTGTACCAGTGATTGACATGGATGGAACCATTGTTGTTGGTTTTGATAAAGCAAAGATCAACGAAGCTCTAGGTTTATAAGATTTAGAACACATAAAAAAGTCCACGTGTTGGACTTTTTTTGTTTGTATATTATACTGTAAATATAATTATTAATAATTTTAATATGGGACAAAACATGTGTGATTCATGTGGTATGCCACTTTCCTCAGATGTGGTAGCCCCAAAGAATGTTACTGAGTGGACATTGTGTAAATATTGTGTCGAAGATTCTAGTGGTAAACTTTGGGCACGAACAGATATTCTTTCTGGTATGCGTGATCATTATTTTATAGCTGAACTTGGTATGAAAGAAGAGGAAGCTGAAAAAGCCGCACAAGAGGCACTAAAAAAAATGCCTGCATGGAAAGATAGTTTCTAGATTTATTAAAAAAGTTCTCACTAGATTGGGGACTTTTTTAATTATGAAAAGTATGGTAAAATAGTACCCGTTGTATCTCAATTACTTTACAAACTTTCGAACTTTATAAACTTTATAACTAAGTTCCCTATGTCACGAGAAGTCGTACTTGATATTGAAACAATTGGAGATATACGTGATTTTGATAGTTTGCAAATCACTGTTGTTTCAATTTATGAATATGAAACAGATACTTATACTTCTTTTTATGAAGAAGAACTTGGTAATTTGTGGCCAATACTAGAAAAAGCAGAGCGCCTCATTGGATTTAATAGCGAACATTTTGATCTTCCTATCATGAATAGATATTATACTGGAGATTTACTTGGTTTTCCTCACCTTGATTTGTTAAAAGTTGTAAAAGAGTCTACAGGGAAACGATACAAGCTAGATGACCTTGCAAAAGCAACTCTTGATAACGTTTCCAAAAGTGCGAGTGGACTCGAAGCAATAGAATGGTGGAAAGAAGGACGCAAAGAAGATGTAAAAAAATATTGTGAGCAGGATGTAAAAGTTACAAAAGAAGTATATGAGTATGGAAAGAAAAACCAGATGTTATATTTCCCAACACTTACCGGAGAGATCCAACCATTTGGTGTAACTTTTGATCCGCCTGCCGCACCTATGAACGCAAGTGGTGAAGAAAGTGGTGGAATTAATATGACGTTGCCGCTGTAAGGAGTTTGAAAGTTTTTATACCCTCAGGGCATCAGTGTACCCTGAAAGTAGAAAGTTAAAAAGTTATTTTATTAAAAAGATCGTGGTATTATCCATGATCTTTTTCTATTACTTTTTAACTTTATGAACTTTAAAACTTTATAAACTAATTTCTAAAATATCTCAAAATGTACATCCTTCATATCCACACCTTTGTCAACCAAGATTTTCCTGACATCTTGAACCATGGGAGGAGAGCCACATAAGTAGAAGTCAGTTTTTTCAACAGTTTCTGGAATATGATCTGAGACGCGACCACCCAAACCTTTCCATGAATCTTCTGGTTTAGAAAGACTGATGTCGTAAGTGAAATTATTGTTTTCTTTTGCAAGTTTTTCTAAACGATTTTGCCAAAATATATTTTTTTCATATCGTACACCAAAAAGAAGATGTATTTTTTGTCTTGTTTTTTTATTAAGCTCATTATTAATTATTGACATAATTGGAGCAAGTCCTGCTCCTGTGGCAATGAAAAATAAATTTTCATCTGAATCTTGAACAACAAATCGTCCATTTGCTTGTTTAAATATTATTTCATCTCCCTCATTGCAATTTCTAAAAAAGTTAGAACCTATACCATCTTCCAAAACCTTTATACATAGTTCAATGTATGGATCATCTGGAGTAGAGGATATAGAATATGAACGCAAAATTTCTTTTTCTTGACTATTAATAACAATCTGGATAAATTGTCCAGATTCAAATTCAAAACCATCTGGTTTGTCAAAACGTATTTCCCATACGTCTGTGGCAATATCCTTTTTTTCTATAATTTTAGATGTGTATATATTCATAAATTTTATTTGACATAAAGACGAATATATTATATCATACTTCGCGAGTATACATTAATATATCAGATTATGATTCACATGAGCAAACAAGTAGATTATGCTATGCAACTACTTATCGCCCTGTCAAAATTGGACAAAGAAAGTTTTTTAAGTCTTCGTATGTTCTCTCAAGAGAGTAACATATCTTTTTTGTTTTTGCAAAGAATTGCACGCTCACTAAAGGTAGCGGGAATGATTGATGCTGCACGTGGTGTGCATGGTGGATATTTTATGACACGTGAAGCAAAAGGTATCACTGTAAAAGAAGTTATTGAAGCGGTTGATGGTCCATTTGGTATCACATCTTGTTCACGAGGTAAATTGTGTCCTAGAAAAGGAAAGTGTACAAGTAAGAAACTTTTTGACAAAATAAATAAAAAAATAG
>JABGUG010000045.1 GCA_018646705.1 Candidatus Parcubacteria bacterium
CACGCGTGGTGATACCTATGGCATTCAAATCAGACAATGACAAAACTGCAAAACCTGTTGATTCCTTTCTCAAAGAGATTGGGTCAAAAAATAATGAGCCAGAAAAAAAGGTAATCCTCAAAAAACGAGATCTTCCACAAGAAGAAACCGAGGTCATCGTATTGGAAAAAGAATAAAGAAAAAAACAAAACACAAATTATGCCTGTTAAAAAATCTACAAACAAAAAAGAAAGTGCAGAAAAAAAACCTCGCAAAAAACGCAAGGCTGCTCCTAAAAAAACTACAACCAAAAAAAATAAAGAAAAAAAAGAACTTGAACAGGCTGTAAAAAAAATACCTGCGCTCGTAATGAAAGAAATTGACGCCAAAGAGTCTGGGAAAATTGAATCTGTTTACACACGAGAAAAGTATATAGATCGCAAAATACAAAAACCAGGCACTTTAAAAACAAAAAAGGTTGTGCCTATATATGAACCACCCCACAAAGGAAAAACATGGCTTTGGGTAGGCGTTATAATATTTAGTGTAGCCATACTTGTACTATGGGCCCTAAATTTATCCACCATGTTTTATGAATCAAAACGTTCATATGATCCTGCACAAAACATTATTGAATCAGGCAAACAAGATTTACAAAATATTATAAAAACATTTAGCGACAAAGAAGAGTCTGAGAAAACTATTGAAGACAACTTAGAAAAAAATAAGGAAGATGTTACAGAAGATGTTGAAAATGCTATAAAAGAAACATTATCAAATATATTTAATACAACAAGTACTCCAAGTAGTACACCAACAACTAACACTATTCAATTAGAACTCTAGTTTGAAATAATATATGCCACGTAAGAAAAAAATCACTAAAGCTGCACCAAAGAAGTCAGCAAAAGATCCTGTACAAAAAAAATTCGAGGTAATTTCACCAGAAGGCAAAATAGAGCCTATTAGTCTGGTTGATGAGATGAAAACATCTTATCTTGATTATGCCATGAGTGTTATTGTATCTCGTGCACTACCAGATGTGCGCGACGGTCTAAAACCTGTACATCGAAGAATCCTCTATGCTATGTGGGAAATCGGACTCAAGCACAATGCTAAGTTCAAAAAATCAGCTCACGTAGTAGGTACTGTGATGGCAAAATATCATCCACATGGTGACTCTGCGATCTATGATTCTATGGTTCGCATGGCGCAAGATTTCAATATGCGTGCGATGCTCGTAAATGGTCAGGGTAACTTTGGTTCGATGGACGGTGACAGTGCTGCTGCTATGCGTTATACCGAGGCAAAGCTACAGGCACTTGCAGAGGAAATGCTTTTTGATATCGAAAAAAATACAGTGGATTTCTCTCCTACATATGATGGTTCAAACAAAGAACCGCGTGTACTTCCTAGTAAATTACCAAATCTTCTATTAAATGGAAGTATGGGTATTGCTGTTGGTATGGCAACGAATATTCCTCCACATAATTTAGGAGAATTGTGTGATGGTGTAACTCTACTAATTGAAAAACCAAAAACAACTATTGAAGAACTCGGCGATGTAATCCAAGGACCTGACTTCCCTACTGGTGGTATTATTTATAACAAAAAAGATATTGCCGCAGCTTATGCAACTGGACGTGGAGGAATTGTCATGCGTGCAAAAACAGATATACAGGAAGATAAAGCTGGTAAATTTATTATTGTAGTAACTGAAATTCCATATCAAGTAAATAAAGCAACTTTGCTAGAAAAAATTGCTGGACTTGTTCAAGAAAAAAAGATTGATGGAATCAGAGATTTACGAGATGAGAGTAACAAAGACGGCGTACGCGTAGTGATTGAACTCAAAAAAGATGCATATCCAAAAAAGATTTTGAACAGACTATACAAGCTAACCGATCTTCAGACATCCTTTCATGTAAACATGATCGCTCTTGTAGAAAATGGAATGCAGCCACGAGTATTAAATATAAAAACAATACTTGAGGAATACATTACGCATAGACAAGAAATGGTACGCAGACGTACAGAATTTGATTTAGGAAAGGCAAAAGATCGTGAACATATTTTGGAAGGTCTAAAAAAGGCTCTCGATAAAATTGATGCCGTAATTGCACTCATTAGAAAATCAAAAGATAAAGAAGAGGCAAAGGTAAGCTTGATGAAAAAGTTTAAATTTTCTGAAAAACAAACTTCTGCAATTCTTGAAATGAGACTTCAACAACTTGCTAACTTGGAACGTAAGAAAATTGAAGATGAGCTCAAAGAAAAGAAAAAGCTTATTGCAGAACTCGAAGCACTTCTTGCAAGTCCAAAGAAAATCTTAGGGGTTATCAAAAAAGAAGTTATTGAAATCAAAGAAAAATATGGCGATGAACGGCGTACGCAAATTGTTCCACATGGTGTAAAAGACTTTAGTATAGAAGATTTGGTTCCAAATGAACCAACACTTATCATCTCCACACGAGATGGATACATCAAACGTCTTCCACCAGATACATTCCGAACACAAAGTCGTGGCGGTAAGGGCGTCATAGGACTTGCAACCAAGGAAGAGGATGTGGTGGATATGATAATTTCAACTAATACACACGACAACATACTATTCTTCACATCACGTGGCCGTGTATTCCTACTGCGTGCCTACGACATACCACAAACAAGTAGAACTGCCAAAGGACAAGCACTTGTAAACTTCTTACAGCTTGCACCAAATGAAAAAGTGTCTGCAATTCTTTCAATGGCTGATATGAGTAAATATGAATTCCTTGTCATGGTAACTAATAAAGGAACCATAAAAAAGACAAAACTTGAAGATTTCCAAAATGTACGTAAATCTGGACTCATCGCACTCAAACTCAAAGAAGATGACATGCTTGAATGGGTTCGTCCTTCAAGTGGAAAAAATGATATAATGATCGTCACAACCCAAGGCCAGGCAATCCGTTTCCAAGAAAAGAATATCCGTGCTATGGGACGAACTGCATCTGGCGTACGTGCAATCAGACTAAAATCAACAGATGAAGTTGTGGGTATGAATGTTCTAGATACAGCACTCGTAAAAAACAAAGTTCTCGAACTACTTGTAGTATCTGAAAATGGACTTGGCAAAAGAACAAAAATAAATGAATACAAAGTTCAAGGACGTGGTGGAAGTGGTATCAAGACAATGGCTGTTACTAAAAAAACAGGAAGAATTGTTGGAAGTCGTGTGGTTAATAAGACTGAAGAAAAAGATCTTATGATTATCTCGGTAAATGGACAGGTAATCCGTACTGGTGTAAAAAGTGTTTCGACTCTCGGTCGTGCAACACAAGGTGTACGAATTATGAGATTCAAACAAGAAGGTGATACAGTTGCCGGCATTGCGCTTCTCTAAAAAATTAACGTATTAAAAAACACTCCAGCGTATGGAGTGTTTTTATTTATATTATTTTCCTGGTTCATCTAAGACATCCTTTGCTCCTTTAGTTTCATTCAAATTTCTAAATATAAGGAATGATCCAATGGTCAAAAACATAAATGACAAATCAAATAACGTATCACCTAAAATGTCTATAACGATATGTTCTGGTAAAAACCATAAAGGTATATTTATAACAATACCCAAAACTATTGTTAAAACACCCAAAACAATAAACCAGCCAAGGACTTTCCACCAATCTCCTTTTACCAACTTCTTACTATGCTCAAGCGCATCCATATTTTTCTTTCCCAAAACAACAATTATAGGAATAATAAATGCCCAATACACTAGATAGATAATTCCAGGTACTATAAGTAGTATAAATAAAAAAGTAAGAAGTATTCCATGTATTATCTGCGTTGTAAAAGCTTTTGGCCACAAGGATACAGATTTCCTTAATGCATCTTGCCACTCCATTTTTTCTTTTTTATCAAGAAAATTATGTAGCATTACTATGACTGCCATGATAGCGATAATTCCAATAAACATCTCTAGTGTAGTCCACATTTTACTTGATACACGAAAATATTCAAGCGAGGATTCACCTGAAAGATTGGCGAGTATAAATTCACCTATAATATTGAGAGGTATATATACAATAGCTGTAATAATAATAATCTCTCTTGAGAATTCTTGCACCAATTTTGAAGTATCACTAATAATCTTACCTATTGTAAGAGGGCCTTTAGGCTCCACATTTGTGGTATGCTGTGTTGTTTCCATAAAAAATAATAAAAACTAAATATTTTTATATATTATGCGGCCCTAGCTACTGGAAGCTGATTAGCTAGATCTTTAAAACCATGTAATGTGGATTCTTTTATTCGCCCTCCATTGTCTAAAACATCAAAAATACGTCCTGCTTCTTCTGTGACTGGATGACCTGAACCAAATTGAGGAGATGCTTCCAAACCATTTTTAAGTGTGAGCCAATATGTCTTACTACCCAGAGCATCTGTGCTTTCAGGAAGCATATAGTCATGCTTCTCAATAAACCCTAAATCTTTTGTAGCTTGTCCAATGCGTTCTTGGACAACCGCTTCTGTTACCTCTCCTTCTGGGTTACCGATCCTATTCATATATTTTATTATTAAATATTCTTTAACGCGTCACGTAATAATTCTTCTACTGACTTGGTATCATCAAGACCTCTCACAATGTCTCTTGCCTGCTCTTTTGAATACCCCATTGAAACTAGACCATCCACAACCTCACCAAGTTTATCACCAACGGCATCAGACTTATCAGTCCCAACACCTAATGTAATTTTATTTTTAAGCTCCACACAAAGCCTCTCAGCAGTCCTCTTACCCATACCACTAACTTGCGTTAGATATGAAACATCACTACGACTAATTGCTGACTTAATTTCTTCAATACTACCAAGACTTAAAATATTTAAAGCTCCACGAGGACCAACACCTTTTACCGAAAGTAATATTTCAAAAAACTCTTTTTCATTTTCTGTCTCAAATCCAAAAAGTTCCATTGAATTTTCTGATACCTTCATATATGTATGGAGTCTGATTTCATTATCGATTTGTAAATTTACTAACGTATCAACTTGCAAACTCACATCATAACCAACACCAGACTGTGTCAAAACTACAGCGGTACTTTTACCTTTTGAAACAATTGTACCTATAAGTAAGGAAATCATGATTGTTTAAATAAAATACTAAATTCTTCAACCTCGCGACTTGTATAAATTACAATATTTTTACCAGTCCCACCGTGACCGCTTTCAATTGGCAGATCTTGACCTGCCTCTACGTCTTTTTCATTATACATTTTTTTGATCGTCATGCGCAAATCTTTTTGATTTGGCTGCATAATACGAATCTTGTCACCTACGCGCAACGCATTGTGAGGACGAATTGTTGTTTTAAATTTTTTACTTTTCTGTACAGACGCAATATTTTGCGTCTCTACTACTTCACCGACAAACTCCTCTTCTCCTCCAATATGGCTATCGCCTACATTTTGCTCCACCGTATCACGACCAAACAAAAATCCCGTTGTATATCCACGATGGACTAATTTATCTAAAACACGTTTTTTGATCAATCTCAAACGCTTTTTTAGTACGGGCAGGTCGCGACCTGCCCCTTCGGCATTCATATAATCAAACGCCTCTCTATATGCTTTAACCACACTTGATAAATATGCAACAGATTTTGCACGACCCTCAATCTTGAAACTAATAACTCCGGCATCAATTAACTCTGGCAAATATTCAATAAAACACATATCCTTGGAATTGAATATATATGTACCATGCATATCTTCTTCAACCGGAATCTTCATCCCCGGACGTTGAGGTTCTTCTACCTCTGCTTCTATAAAACCACAATCTTTATCCTTTTTATCAGAACAATCCACTCCATACTTCCATCTACACGGCTGAGCACAATCACCAAGGTTGGCACTACGTCCAGCAAGCCAAGAACTAAGCATACAACGACCAGAATAACTCATACACATTGCACCGTGAACAAAATATTCCAATTCACATTTGGGAACTTTTTTATGTATTTCTTTTAATTCTTCTAGAGTAACTTCTCGACCCAAAACAACACGTTCAAGTCCTTGATCGTGCCAAAATTTTACTGTTTGCCAATTGGTTGCATTTGCCTGAGTAGAAAGATGAATTTCTAAATCTGGTGCATACTTTTTTACCATTCCTATCACACCTGGATCAGACACAATAAGTGCATCTGGTTTCCATTTATTTAATTTTTTTAAATAAGGTGGAAGTTTTTCTATATGACTGTTATGCGCCATTATATTTACAGTAACGTAAATTTTCTTTTTCAAACCATGTGCATATTCAATCGATTCTTTCACATGATCCATAGTAAATTGATTGATCCTCACACGCAAACTAAAATCTGGTATGCCCATATATACTGCGTCTGCTCCATATGCAAATGCATACTTCATTTTTTCAACACTCCCCGCAGGTGCGAGGAGTTCTAATTTTTTTCTAGATATTTTCATAAATTACGCTCTTATTTCATCCATGTTTTTATCGTAAATATTCTACTAATGTTTGAACTCCAAATCCATTGGCACCCGCACGAATCCATGGTTTACCTTTACTACCATAAATTGCGCTGGCAAGATCAATATGTGCCCATGGATAGTCAGTAAACACTTGTAAAAATGCAGCCGCAGTACTTGCAGTACCATATCTTTCTCCTCCAACACCGCCCATATTTTTTATATCAGCTATCTCGCTTTTCATTGCTTCACTATATTCTTCACCAAGTGGCATGCGCCAAAGTTGTTCTCCAACAGAATTAGACACGTAAGACAGCTTTTCATTCATTTTTTCTTCTGGTGTAAAAAGTCCTGAACGCTCAAGCCCAAGAGCAGCCATACACGCACCAGTAAGAGTCGCTAAATCAATAACTTCCTTTGGTTTATATTTACTCGCATAAGAAAGACCATCTGCAAGTACGAGTCGTCCTTCAGCGTCAGTGTTTTCTACTAAAATTGTTTTACCGTTCATGGCTTTCAAAATATCGTCAGGTCGAAAGGCGGTGCCACTTGGCATGTTCTCTGCTGCTGGAACAAGTGCTATAATATTTTTCTTCAATTTTAGCTCTGCTGCAACTTTGATTGCACCGATAACTGATGCAGCACCAAGCATATCAAATTTCATGTCAGTCATAAATTGGCCTGGTTTTAGAGAAAGCCCACCCGAATCAAAAGTGATTCCTTTTCCTACCAAAACTGTTGGTTTTCTTTTTCTGTCAGCCCCCCAATACTCTGCAATAATGAACTTTGGCTCATGTTCTGAACCACGGGCGACTGCAAGCAAGCATCCCATACCAAGTTTAGTAATTTCTTGTTTATTCAAAACTTTTACATTCAATTTTGGAATGGATTTGAAATTTTTCTGAACTTCAGAGGCCAAATATTCTGGTGTCATAATTGTTGGTGGGGTGTTACCAAGATGTCGTGCAAAATTTACACCACTAGAAACTAGTATTCCTTCTTCTAACCCTTTTTCCAAACCACGTTTCGTAGCAACATTAAATTCACCAACAAATTCAATATTTTTTAATTTTGTAACCTTCGCATCCTTATCAGTCTTATGCTCATCATATGCATATGCCGCTACTTCTGATGCCACAGACAAATCCAAACCAACTTTCTTTGCACTGTATTTCTTTATTAAACCAGGCTGAACAAAAAAGCCAAGTTTATCCATTTTTTTGTTTTGACATGTCATAACAGCAGCACCCACAACTTCTTTGTATTTTTTCACATTCAAATCTTTTTCCTTTCCTAATCCAATAAGTAAAATACGTGAAATACCTTTATCCTTAGTATAAATAAGACTTGTCTGTAATTTCTTTCCCTCAAAATCCTTTGATTTCAAAACGTCACTAATCACACCACCAAACTCTTTATCGAGTGATTTTATATATGAATCCATACCCTTTTCTTCAAAAAGTGGGACTATCAGGCAGTTCAATTTTGACGGCATTTGCGATACAGAATATGTAATCATATGTAAAAAAATAGTTAAATAAAGTAGTTATTGCATTGTAACGTGAAAAAGGATGCCCGTCAACAACCAAAAAAGAGGTTTTTAACCTCTTTTTAGTGTAAATTTTTTCCATCTATCATTTCCTGCGCCTGCCTTAATGCCAATTGCGGTTCTATCTCTCCTGCCTCAACTTGAGATATTATACTTTCTATATAAGGACCTTCCCAATCATTATTGCCTAATTGATGAGCTTTTTGCAATAACAAACGTAACTGATGAATAACTTTGAGTTTTTCAAGCTCAGTAGCTTCTTCAAATCCTCTTGATCCATCGTGTGACATATCTATTTTTTTACAGATAATAATACAGCAATACCATCAACTTTTTTCTCTTCTGCGTCTGATTCATCTAATTTAATTTTTTCTTCATGTAATTCACGAGCTAGAACAGATTTTTTGATCTCTTCTGAATATTTTTCAAATACAGTACTGAGCAACTCATCATCCGTATGATATTCAACTACCACCTCATCTTCAATTGTTAATTTTTGTTCTTTTCTTATCTGATTTATGGTACGAACAATCTCACGAACAAGACCTTCTTTTTTGAGTTCATCGGTTATCTCAATATTCAAAGCAACCTTGAGTCCTCCATCTTCTTTTTCTACCCAATTATCTCCCATTTTGTTATCTTTAACTTCTTTAACATTTAATTCTTCGGAAATGATTTGCTTTAGACCATCTGTAAGTTCCAAGCCGTGGACCATAAAAGAACCAAGTGGTTGCCTAACTTTTATTCCATTCTCACTTCGCAAAGAAAGCCCAAGTTCTACAATCTTTCTAACTTGTTCCATATCTTTTAAAACTTTTTCGTCTGTTTTACCTTCAGATTTTGGCCACTCCTCTAAATGCACTGATTCCATTTCTCCACCAAGCTCCTGATATAACTTCTCAGACATGAATGGTGTAAATGGTGCCATTACTTTGCTAAGCGTAAGTAGTACATGGTGTAATGTTGCGAGGGCCTGAGCTTTGTCTGCCTCATCGTCACCTTTGAAACGATCACGACTACGACGCACATACCATTGTGAAAGTTCAGTAATAAAATCAAGAATTGGACGACTCGCCTCAGCAAGTTTATAGTCGTTCATTTTTCCAGTCACCTCACCAACCAAAACATTAAGCTTCGTCAAAATCCATTTATCAAGCACATTCTCGCTTTCTCCTTTAGCCTTTACACTTTTTCCTTCTTTTGCAAACATCTTATAAAACGTAAACACATTCCATAAAGTATTTACCACCTTATTGTACATCTCTCGAACACCCACCTCTGTAAAGTTAAGACTTTCAGCGTGCATAACAGGAGAACTCACGAGATAAAATCTCATTGCGTCAGCCCCATATTTTTCAAGTACTTCAAGAGGGTCTGGATAATTTTTTAGACGTTTACTCATTTTCTTCCCATCTTCTGCCAAGACAATACCATTAACAATTACATTTCTAAATGCGGGTATAACTTCTTTTGTTGGAATAGACGGATTACTCCCTCGCGTAAGTGCTGTTGCCAAAACATGTAGGGTATAAAACCACCCACGTGTTTGATCCTGGCCTTCTGCAATAAATTCAGCTGGAAAACCAGCTTCGAACTTTTCTTTGTTTTCAAATGGATAATGCATCTGTCCATATGGCATTGCACCTGACTCAAACCAACAATCCAAAACTTCTGGAATACGTCTGTACTCTTTACCATCTTTTTCAATCACAATCTCGTCCACAACATGCTTGTGAAGATCCTCTACCTTTTGACCAGATAATTTTTCAAGTTCTTCTACGCTACCAACACAAATAATGTCACCATCTTCACTACGCCAAATTGGTAATGCTGAGCCCCAAAAACGATTCCTACTTATTGCCCAATCGCGAGCACCTTCAAGCCAAAGCCCAAAACGGCCTTCTTTAATATGTTCTGGAACCCACTCAATCTTGTCACCATTTGCACCAAGCATGTCTTCTTTCAAATCAGTCACACGAACAAACCATGAACTTGTAGAGTAATTAAGTAAAGGCGTATCACAACGCCAACAATGTGGGTAACTGTGCTCAAATTTTTCTTTTGCAAAAAGCAAATCTTTACCTGCTAAATATTTGATAATTTCGATATCAATCTTTGTTGGATCATCTTTTGGTTTGACTTCTTGTCCTGAAAAATCGGTAACCTCCTCAACAAAAGTACCGTCCATGTTTACATGTTGCACCCAACCTGTTTTTTCTCGCTCACCAACTTGATAATCGTCTTCACCAAATGCTGGTGCAATATGTACAACTCCTGTACCGTCCTCAGTACTCACAAAATCTGCAGACACAACACGAAAACCATTCTCTGTATCTGCAAAATAAGGAAAGAGCGGCTCATACTCAAGACCTATCAAATCAGAACCTTTGAAACTTCCTATCAATTCAAACTTACTTTTATCACATTGTTTAAATACATCATTAACACGATCTTTTGCGCAAATAAAATAACTATCCTTTTCTTCACAATGTGCAAGAACATACCCTATATTTTCTCCAACAGCAAGTAAGACATTTCCTGGTAATGTCCAAGGCGTTGTTGTCCAAGCAAGAATAGAAATATCCCCATCCAAACCTAATTTTTCTTTTGCATTTTTTAATTTAAACCTTGCTGTCACTGATAAATCTTTCACATCTTTATATCCTTGAGTAACTTCAAAATTTGAAAGCGGTGTGACACAACGTGGACACACATGCATGGATTTTTTTCCTTCATAAATAAGATCCTTATCCCAAAGCTCTTTGAATACCCACCACACACTTTCCATAAATTCAATATCCATGGTCTTGTATGAATTTTCCATATCCACCCAACGACCCATACGTTTAATTGTATGTTTCCATTCTTCTGCATATTTGAGAACTGTAGAACGACATGCTTCATTAAATTTTGTAATGCCAAGTTTCTCAATATCTTTTTTTGTTTTGAGATTCATTTCATCTTCAATAATATTTTCAATTGGCAATCCATGACTATCCCAACCCCATTTGCGCTCCACACGATATCCTTGCATAGTCCAATATCGAGGTACTACATCTTTCATAAGACTTGCAACAATGTGACCATAGTGAGGGAGACCCGTTGCAAATGGTGGCCCATCATAAAATACGTACGGTTTATTTTCCGGACGACTCTCAACTGATTTTTTGAATGCTTGCACCTTATCCCAAAGTTTCAAAACTTCGAGTTCATGTTCATTTGCATTATATGGCATAAAAAAATAGTTTATAAAGTTAGAAAGTTTCTAAAGTTTATAAAGATAAAACACAGACCAAAATTCTTTATAAACTTTATGAACTTTACAAACTTTTTAACTAAAAAAACACCGGTCGCATAGGGGCCCTTTTATTACAGGACGGTACCACCCTATTATGGTGCTTCATTGCGAGCTGTTACGGGCTTACCCGACCAGGTTTAATACTTATAAAAGGTTCTTCTGGTGACTCGCCGCTGATAACGGCTCAAATGTCTTTATAATTGTATGGAAAGTATACTAAATTAATAGAAAATGTCAATATCAAAAAAACACCATAAATATGGTGTTTTTTTGGAGTTCGTCGATCGCAGCCGGAACGATCGACACCCCCTTCTTCACGCCGCGCGAAGCTCCTTGAGCCAGGCGTGGCACCAGACCCTACCCTGCTCTGTGAGCTGGAGTTCGCGCTCGTCTCCCGAACCTCGAATGCGCAGCTCGCCGAAGCGCTTGAACAGAGCGAGTTGGATGCCGATCGAGGCATCGTAGACCTCAGGCGGCAAGTCAAGACACCGACGAATGTCCGGGTAGACATCCGAGGTCCTGGCCCAGCCGTTACCGTTGATGTGCACCTCGACGAGGGCAAGAACAACGGCACGCGGTCCCGCAAGTTTGAGGTCTGGACCCTTGTTGCACGAGGCAAGTCCGGCGAGACTGTGCCGCGGCTCTTCGGGCAAAACCTGGACCGGCTCCTCAACTGGCTCGAGGCGCTCCTCACCCTCTTCGGTAAGGCGGCATGTGAGCCCACCTTTGGGCCAGTTGAGCTCGATGAGCCCATGACCTGCGAGGTGTTTGAGCGACTCGACCAAGCCTTTTTGACCACATTTGCTCAGGAGTCCGGACTCCTTTGCACACGCGATCACCTGTTTACCGTGAGCCAGTGTTCCACCGGCTACAGCATTGAGCTCCCGAAGGATTTCCAGGAGCGAACGATCGAGGTCCGCCAATTCCCATTGCATGACGGCCTTTCCTTTCCGCTCCACACGGGAGCAAAGATGTTCTATTTTAATCTAATCAAAAAAACACTCTCTAGTCAACCATACTCAACAAAAAAACACCAGGATATCTGATGTTGTTTTGAAGTCTGCCGAGTGTTCTGCGAAAGAACCCGACGCCCTAGTGGGGATGGGCGTACGACTCGGCAAAAATACAAAATAATTCCTTGCCCCGAGCGAACTCGAGACTATCGGAAACATTATTTCATAGTACCAGTGAAAAGAGCAAACATCCATCTTCAGTAGTACAACCTGACGATGGGGTGGTAGGTATGCGGCCTACTCGCCGCCGCGGAGCTTCTTGGCCATAGCCTCGAGGACCCCGGCGAGCACTTCTGGGGGGAGATCCTGAAGGTCTGCAGTCTTCTCCGCGATCAAAGCCTGCTTAGCCATCTTCTCCTCGAGCTGGGCCTGGAGCTCGATCTCCTCGGCCTGGAGCTGCTCGAGGTTGAGCTCTGTATGCGTGGACAGCTGCTCCTGCTCCAGAATCGCGGCCTGGAGCTGATCGAGCTGAGCCTCGAGATCATGGAGACGCTCGGTGCAGGCCACCTCCTGCTCCTCGAGCTCCTC
>JABGUG010000032.1 GCA_018646705.1 Candidatus Parcubacteria bacterium
CGGCGATCCTCCTCCGCTGAACACGCACGACAAGTACTAGCTCGTACGACAAACATCAAACACCTGCTACGTCAGGAATGGGCCGTGGTATTTCAAAACCACGTTCCCATTCCCCTGCCAGAAAAAAAGAAAACAGCACAATGGCTGTTTTTTGTTTTATACCTACTAACTCTCTAACTTACCAACTTATCAACTATTCCAAGCACATTTTCTTTTTTTGCCACAGGCAACATTTTTTGTAAATTATGTACAAGTTGTTTTTGTTTTACAGTGTCTCCTAAAACTTCCCTGATAACCCTCGCTAGATGCAAGCCATCTGAAGTTCGCTCATTTACAAATATTGCTGCACCAGCTTTTTCTAAAAAATGTACATTTTCTACTTGATGTCCAGGTTTTGGAATAATAATAGCGACCTTACCAAGCGCTGCAATCTCAGTCAAAGTACCAAAACCACCACGAGAAACCACTATGTCAGAGGCAGCGTATGCATACTTCATTTCTTCAGTAAAAAATTGATGCACTTGATAATCAGAATACAATTCGACCGCACGATTTACCAGTTCTTGAGGACGTTCTTTGCCTGACAAATGAATTACTTGTGCAAAACCTTTGAGATGATCTACCGCTCTTACGACGAGCTGATTCACACGCAGTGACCCTGTTCCACCACCAGTAGCAAAAACAACAGGTAAATCTTTTTTCAAGTTAAACATTTCTTTAGCTTTTTTTCTATCACCTTGTAAAATTTCATCACGCACAGGATTTCCAAGCCAGATTGTTTTTTTCTTTGAATAATCTTTTATATTTTGTTCGAGTGACGTAGTAATAACTTTTGCAAATGGAGCCATGAGTTTATTTGCAAGCCCAACACGAATATCTTGCTGATGTACCCAAGTCTTAATTCCAAGAAGCCATGCAGCCCAATGTAGAGGTACTGAAATAAATCCACCCGCAGAAATACAAACATCTGGACTTTCTTTCCATAAAAGTTTGAAAGATTGAAAAAAACCAATAATAATTCTGAAAATATCTACAACATTCCAGAAAGATAAATAACGACGCAACTTACCAGAAGACAATGTAACAAATCTAAGACCAATTTTTTCCACCAACTCACGTTCTGGACCGCGCTTGGTTCCAACCCAAACAAACTCAACATCTCGATTCTCTTTTTCAATTATATCTTTTATAGCTAAAAGTGGTGTTACTGGGCCAAGAGTGCCACCACCTGAGAATATTATTTTCATATTACAGTTAGAAAGTATAAAGTTACAAAGTTCATAAAGTTTTTGCTGCAATATCCCTTTATAAACTTTTTAACTTTTTACTTTGCACTACTATATTTACTAACATTAATAATAATACCCATCCCCACCATACCGATCATAAGCGCACTACCACCATGACTAACAAAAGGTAGTGGTACACCAGTAAGTGGTAACAATCCAACCATAGCACCGATATTTAATAATGACTGTATAATAAACCAACTAATAATACCTGCAACTAGCAAGCGCCCAAATGAATCAGGGCTATGTTTGGCAATATGCAAAACACGCAGTGTGATGAGTACAAGTAACGCCAAAAATAATCCAATAATAACAATGCCAAATTCTTCTGAAGCTATAGCAAAAATACTATCTGCATGTACTTCTGGTAAATACTGAAACTTTTGCCTAGAGTGACCGAGACCTAAACCAAATACACCCCCTGATCCTATTGCCAAAAATGCCTGGTTTATCTGATAACCCTGTCCTTGTGGATCTAATTCTGGATGAAGAAAAGTAGTAAGACGTTGCGCACGATACGGTGCTGCAATAATCATAAGTATAAATGCAATAATTGCGACTAGACCAAGAGCTGACAGATGAGAAAATTTCGCATTTGCAAAAAATAAAAGAAATATCAAAATACTAAACAAAATAAATGTTGTACCAATGTCTGGCTGTGCTATAACCATGACAATAGGTATAAGACCGACTCCCAAAGCAACAAGAAACCCGTGTTTGAGATCATAAATCTGTTTTCCCATATTGGACAAAAATGCAGCCATAAAAATAATCATCCCGAGTTTGATAGCTTCTGCTGGTTGAAAAGAATTTCCTCCAAGAACAATCCAACTACGAGCACCGGTACCATGAGTAGAACCAATACCAGGTATAAATGGTAAAATAAGCAAAATTAATCCAGCTATAAAAATAGGAAGTGCATACTTCTTCCATACATGATAATCAATCTTAGCTGCAATCAAAAATAATATGACTCCTGGAAGAAGTCCTAGTAATAACTGACGCTTGATAAAAAAATATGGATCTTGAAATCTCTCTATACCTACTGATACGCCTGCCGAACTAAGTACTAGAAGCCCAAACAAAATAAGTACTACAAAGTACGTAAGAAGTGTGTAATCACTTGTCCTAGTTCTAGTTGCCATGAAGCACTATACATTTAAAAATATAAGCAAAAATGTCGCTATAACAACAAACACCTGGCAAAGGGCTGCAAAAAATAAAAGAGTCTGTGCCATAAACTTATCTGTACGATACAATACCCAGCCTAAACATAAATTGATTAGAAAAATCAAAAGTCCCAAAAGTGGTACATAGAAAATCTTCCAACTCTCCCCCACCTGGTCTACCCCAAATAAGATATTATAATGCAAAAATACCTGATCTCCTGTCCTAGGGATTTGTATCCAAAGCCATACCCAACTAAATACATTGAGAATTGCAGATATACCCGTAAAAACTGCTACAGGCAAGGAGGCAAAATAAAGTTTAATAGGATAAAAACGCCATTTCATAAGTGAAAAAGGAATAAGAAGTAAGCATGCCTGCCGACAGGCAGGGATTAGGGAACAAAAGGTAAAAACATCTATTAATCCTTAGTTCTTACCTTAAATTATACGCTAAATACGCCCTATTGACAAGAATAGAAAAATCCTTTATAATAGCCACCGTCCACTTTATTTTAAATTCTCTCACAAGAAAACTAACTCCGACCCTATGGCACATAAAAAAGCTGGTGGTTCTACCAGACTGGGACGAGATTCCCAACCACAATACCTTGGTGTGAAGGTTGGCGATGGCCAAACTGTCAAACAAGGTTCTATGCTTGTTCGTCAACGTGGTACTAAAATCCACCCAGGAACAAACGTAAAACGTACTGGTGATGATTCACTTCTATCACTTATAGCAGGAATTGTAAAATTTCAAACCAAAAAAAGAAAACGATTTGATGGTAGCCTAAAAACGGCTAAATATGTCAACGTTGTACCTGCTGAAAAAAAATAAACATTACTAAATAAAAAACTCCCGATTACGGGAGTTTTTGTTTTGATATTTTTTCCTTTTTCCATACAAATCTGCTATAATCCTTACATAATATCTATAAATAATCTATTATGGTAAATGACAACGGCCTGTACCATGTTCAAAAAAGAAAACGAGCCCATGACAAAAAACTTGAACCATATCCACATCCTCATAAATTCAAAGGATTTATCGACCACCTTGTATATGTTGTTGGTATTTTGGGACCAATGTTTGGTGCGGCTCAGGTATACAAAATATGGTCAACCCAAAATGCTGCTGGTGTTTCACTTCTTATGTTTGGCTCACATATTGTATTTAATCTGGTTTGGCTCATATATGGTATTATTCATAAAGAAAAACCAATTGTACTCATGTATTCACTCTGGTTTATTATAAATATACTTATTACAGTTGGAACCATTCTATATAATTAATATGCAAATATATCTAATAACGCTCATTACAGCTGTTTTCCTACAGATTATTGGTGTACTTGGAATATTTTTTGCACTCGGCTTTGTACATTCAAAGTTACAATATTTTACACATAAAAATTATAGACAAACACTTGGGTGGAAAGGAATTATCTGGACTGCCTGGATTGGAACGCCTATCCATGAGATTGGCCATGCCTTTTTTGCAAAAGTCTTTAGACATAAAATCAACAATATTTCAATTTTCCAACCAAACGAAGCATCTGGAAATCTTGGTCATGTAGACCATTCATTTAATCCAAGAAGTTTATATCAAAAAATTGGTAACTTTTTTATAGGTGCAGCGCCAATGATATTTGGATCTGTAGTCCTTATCATATTTTTATATTTTTTCGTCCCAAATGGAAAAGAAGTATTTGCACCGCTTGCTGAACAACAAAACAGTATTTCAGGATTTATTACTTCAATAATTGCTTCGCTCAAAAATCTATTTGCTCCAGAAAATATTAGTGCATGGAACTTTTGGCTTTTTCTATATATATCTTTTGCAGTGAGTTCTCATATGGCACCGAGCAATCAAGATCAAAAAGGTATGTGGAAAGGATTTGTCTGGCTCGTGTTTCTTGTGGTAATAATAAATGCCATCACCCTTGCGCTTGGTGTAGATATCACTGCTTATGTACTAAATATTACACAGTACTTGGGAATGCTAACTGCAATTTTTATCTATGCGATTCTCCTTTCACTGTTACATTTGATTTTGTCTTCCGTAATACTGCTTCCGTTCAAAAAATAAAAATATCTAAACAAAAAAACGACTCGTAAGTCGTTTTTTTTATTTTGTTTATTTATCTACCAAGAGTACTCAGCAAATCTCGTCTATGCTCTTCTTCATCCATAAGAATATCTTCAAGCACACGACGAACTCCATATTCTCCAAGCTCTTCAGCTTGAGCAACGCGTTCTTTGTAACGAGTAATAGCGAGCTCTTCTCCACCCAAATCTTGTTCAAGCATTGTTTTGCTATCACTTGAAACTTTTCTCTCTTCTACATCCACTACAGGCACACCGCCAAGATCAGAAATCATATCTGATAATTTTTGTGCATGGATCATTTCTTCGTTTGAGTGAATAAGTAATTCTTTTCCAATTGCATCATACTGAGCTCCAGTAATAGTCGCGGCATGTTGTACGTATTGTACTGCTGCAGCGTATTCCCACTCCAAGTCTTTGTTAAGTTCTACAATAAATTCTTCTTTTGTCATAAAAATAAGTTAATAATTAATAATATAATTTATTTTTCCAAAATTTCTACTGTTTGTACAACAACTGGCTCTACTGGTTGAGAAGGTTCTCCAGACATACTCATTTCCACCTTATCTTCAGCAATCATGTCTACTGCATCCATACCATCTTCAACTTCGCCAAAAATAGTATAATTTTTTGGTAAAGGATAATCTGCATGCATTATAAAAAACTGGCTACCGTTGGTATTAGGACCTGCATTAGCCATAGCCACAATACCACGATTATATTCACCTTCAAAAGGTTCGTCATCAAATTTATACCCAGGACCACCCATGCCAGTTCCTTGTGGACACCCGCCTTGAATCATAAAACCTTTTAAGACTCTGTGAAAAATAGTATCATTATAAAAATCTTTTTTTGCAAGTGTAATAAAGTTATCTATTGTTTTTGCTGTTTGATTTTCATTAAACTTAATTGTAATATCTCCTTTTGTTGTGTGTAGTATTGCTTTCATATTATATTGACTTATGGTTATTTTATTGATATCCTAGTGCCCATGGAAGGTTCGCATAGTGGTCTAGTGCGCCGCCTTGGAAAGGCGGTATACCTCACGGTATCGGGGGTTCGAATCCCCCACCTTCCGCGAGGAAAAAACCGTTTTGAACGGTTTTTTATTTTGCCCTAAATTCCTTCACAATATCTAGAGCACTCTCTACATTGTCTACAATCTGGTATAGTTCATCATCTTCATCACCAATTGTTTCGAAATTATGTACAAAGATCTTCTTGATAAAATCATGCAACGGACCCCAAAATTCATGGTCGTACAAAATGATAGGAATCTTCTGCATTTTTTTGGTCTGAATAAGTGTCAAAACTTCAAACAACTGATGCAAAGTACCAAACCCACCTGGAAAAAACACAAAGGCCTTGCTTGGTGTAGTAATCATGAGTTTGCGATTAAAAGGAAATTGGAATCCAATAGAGCGTTTTACATATGGATTAACTCGTTCACGATCACCAAACTTCATATTTATACCTACCGACTCTCCACCATTTTCAAATGATCCTTTATTTGCCGCTTCCATGATTCCCGGGCCACCACCAGTAATTACTCCGAATTTTGCCTCAGCTAACTTTACTCCCATTTCATAGGCAGCTTCATAATATTTGGAGTCAGCCTTGATACTCTTCGTACCAAGTATAGTGACGTCCTCAACCATGCCTGTAAGAAATTCAAACCCTTCTACAAGCTCTGCCATAATACGAAAGATTTTCCAATCAACATTACCACCACAATGAAAACTCTCAGGAGACAATTCGCATACTGGTTTTTTGTCCTTTGTATCTTTTATAAATTCATAAGCTTCCTCTGCGCTATCCACAACATGCCAAGAGTCAATATCTTTATTAGGAACAGAACCGATCTTGGATGATTTCTCTTTTAAAAATTCAATCAATGGATTCCAGTAATCTAGTCCGACTAAAATAATAGGAGCTTTACTCATCTTACCAAGTTCTATGAGGTCCACTACTTCAAAAAATTCATCCATTGTTCCAAACCCACCTGGAAAATACACAAACGCATTAGCAGGAGACGTAAGCATTACTTTGCGTGTAAAAAAGTAATAAAATCCTGCAGACTCCTTTACATATGGATTAACACGTTGTTCAAAAGGAAGTTGAATATTGAGACCAACTGACTTCCCTTCAGCTTCAAAAGCTCCGCGATTTGCAGCCTCCATAATACCAGGACCGCCGCCAGTAATTGTAGTGAAACCATTTTTACCAAGAAGCTTTCCCAGATCTCTTGCTATTCCATAATATTTATGATCTTCTTTGAGTCTTGCTGAACCAAGAACAGTAACTTCGCGCTCCAAATTTGATAAAAATTGATATCCTTCTACAAACTCTGACATGATACGAAAAATTCTCCATGACTCACGATAATCACCCGATTCATTCAAAGTATATGAAAAATCTTTTTTCGATTGTTTTTCTATTTTTTTTATTGTTTCTTCTTTCATAAAGACGTCGTTGTCATCCCGACCGAAGTGGAGGGATCCCTTTTTAAATTATCAGATATGACTTCCAAACCAATCTATTGCTAAATCTAGCCATTCTGGATTTTTAATTTTAATTAAATTTTCTTTTTTGTTTCTATTCCAGCGCTTTATTTGTTTTTCTCTACTTATTGCATCATTTATCATCTTATACTCTTCGTAAAAAACAAGCCTATGACATTTATATTTTTTTGTAAAACCTTCTTTCAAACTATATTTATGTTCAAATGTTCGTCGTACAAGATCATTAGTAACCCCAACATAAAGTGTACCCGTTTTACTTACCATTATATATACAAAATATTCATGTTTTTTCATAATTTCCTGTGCACCCCACAGAAAAGAGATTCCTCCACTTCATTCTGAACTTCGTCAGAATTCCGGTCGGAATGACAAGGGTCTTAGGATATCTGTATAGCATGCCCTAGTTGCAAAACTTTTGCTTCACCTAGTCGTGGTCCCATGATTTGGAGACCTACTGGTAATCCTAACTTTGTATTACCAGAAGGAACTGAAAGTCCAGGAATACCTGCAACAGAGGCTGGGCATGTACATACATCTGCTAAATACATTGCCAAGACATCGTCTTTCTTTTCTCCAATTTTAAATGCCGGAAATGGAGAAGTGGGAGCAACAATACAATCAACACTCTCGAAAACACGTTCAAAATCTTTTATAATTAATGTTCTTACTTTTTGTGCTTTTTTATAATACGCATCATAATACCCAGCTGACAAAGCATACGTACCAATCATGATACGACGTTTTACTTCTTCTGGAAAACCTTGCGCACGAGATTTGGCATATATGTCATACAAATTCTTTCCTTCGGCTTGTACACCATATCTTATACCATCAAGTCGTCCCATATTTGAACTGTCTTCACTTGGTACTACAATATAATAAACAGCCACTGCATATTTGATATAAGGCAATGAAACATCCACAAGCTCAACGCCAAGATTTTTTAAATCTTGAATTTGTTTCATCACAATCTCTTTTGTCTCATCTTCCATACCTTCCAATTCAAAATATTCTTTTGGTACACCAACTTTCATTCCTTTAACACTTTTTTTAATTTCCTCACTATATTTTGGTACTGCATCAGACACTGTTGTAGCGTCCTTATTGTCCTGACCTGCCATAACATCCATAAGGAGTGCAACATCTTCTACATTTTTTGCAAAAGGACCTACTGTATCAAGAGAACTTGCCATTGGCATAATGCCATAACGAGAATTACGACCATAACTAGGACGCAAACCAGAAATTCCACACAGACTTGCGGGTTGACGAATAGACCCACCAGTATCTTCACCAATTGAAAATATACACATATTGTCAGCAACTGCTGCAGCACTACCACCAGATGAACCACCTGCAACACGTTCCAAATCATATGGATTCTTTACAGGACCATACATGGAGTTTTCATTGCTTGCTCCATGACCAAATGCATCACAATTGGTTTTACCAACCATAACAGCTCCTTCACTTCTTATTTTTGAAATCACTGTTGATTCAAATGGTGAAATATAATTATCCAAAATCTTTCCTCCACCAGTAGAGCGAATATCGACAACGTTAATTGCATCTTTAGTAGCAAATGGAATTCCTGTTAATAGTTCTGCTTCACCTTTTTTTATTTTCTTGTCAGCCTCTTTTGCTTCTGCAATAGCTTGCTTTTCAGTAACAGTAATAAAAGCATTTATTTTTCCGTTCCTTTCATTAATTCTATCCAAACAAGCTTTTGTAAGATCAACAGAAGAAAAGTCTCCATTATCTAGACCTTCTCGTGCTTGTCTAATTGTGAGTTCATTTAGATTCATAATTATTCAAAAAAAACCCCTTTTACTTTCAACAAATTCACTTGATTCTTTGGGAATTGTTCAAGTAATTTCTTACGTGTGTCATCGTCACAACTTACAACTTCATCATTACGAACCACATCTTGGAGTCCTGTAACCTGAGATGTTTCTTCTACACCCTCGACATCCACCTCGTCAAGCATATCTATATAACCCAAAACAGCCGAAAGCTGTTCGGTATACATGGTAATTTCCTCTTCACCTAGCTCTAGACGAGCTAGTTTTGCAATGTGTTCTACTTGGACTTTGTCTAATTTCATAATAGGTATATTTTAGCAAAATTAAAGACCTGAAGCAAGGTTTAAACAATAAATTTGACATAAAATCTTTATTACTTTATATTTATGCCATACCATGGAGGTCCGCCGCCTCCACGGTATAGAGCCCTTCGAGGCTCCCCGGCCGTCCAGACGTCCTTCCAAAAATGCCGCTAGGGGCTGCGATTTATGGGGTCGACGCCTCTAAAACGCCTGGTAGGCCGGGTCTTTCTCTCTTTTTTGAGGGACTTAGGAGTTAGGGTGTGTGTATGGCGGTTACCACACACCCTTGACCCAAAATCAAAACACCCAGTCTCACGACCGGGTGTTTTTTATTGTATAAATAAGGCTTAATAGTTATTTTTTATTCTCAACAACTTTGTCTTCATTTTCTTCAATATTATTTTTCTTTTTAACTTCTTTTTTTTTCTTGATCACTTTTTTTACAGATTCTTTTTCCTCTTCTTGTCCTTCAGTATGTCTTTCTTCCTTGTCCGCCGTAGCTTCAGCGGAGGTGGATTCTTTTTTAACCTTCTCTGACAAAGGTAGTGTGAAATAAAATGTAGAACCTTTATCTTCCACAGATGACGCACCAATAATACCCTCATGAGCCTCTACAATCCCTTTGCTAATTGCAAGTCCAAGTCCAGTACCTTTTTGTTCTGCTTCACTGGTTGAACGTGATTTCAATTGTTTGAATTTATTGAATAATTCTCCTATATCTCCATCTGCAATTCCAGCCCCACTGTCTACGACAGCCACAATGAGACTGTCTGAAAGCCCATCTAATTCTTTATCTACTTTACTCATGTGCCATTCAACTCCAGCATCTTTGGCTTCTGTTAATATACCCTCCCCTTTAACATGTTTAAATATATTAAGTGTTACAACTCCACCTTTTGATGTAAATTTTAATGCATTTGAAATCAAATTATTAAAAACTTGTGAAATGCGTGTTTGGTCACTAAAAATAGTTTTTGGTACTTTTTTATCAATGGATGATTGTAATACAATACCAGCATCTTTTGCTGATATATCATAAAAATGTATACGATTTTCTAATAATTCTCTTATGTTTGTATCCCCTTTATTTATCTCGAACTTTCCAGATTCTAATTTTGCAACATCTAAAAGATCATTTACAAGCTCAAGCATTTGCGACGAACCGTCATATACCATAGTGTCAAATTCATTGATATCTTTTTTTGTTTGCTTGATACCTGGGTCTTTCATAACCTCAGCCATCTTTTTGAGCCCGTCGAGTGGTGAACGCAATTCATGCACCATCATAGAGGTAAAGTCCTTTCGCATTTTCTCAGCAGCCTTCTCGGCACTTATATCATGAAAAATCACTGCTCCACCTAATACTTCTTTATTTTCTTCTGAAACAGCAACATGGTTCTTCACTGGAAGTATTATCACTTGATAAACACCATCTCGTATCGTAATTTCATCTAGTTTTATTATTTTACCAAGCTTGACCGATTCCTCAAGTTTGGATCGGATATCAAAATCCTTTCCCAAATTATCTATAAAATCAAAAATCGTGACATCTTTTTTTGCAGGATCCATACCTGCAATTTTTATAGCAGCAGGGTTTGCCACAACAACATGATATTCAATATCTGTCATAAGCACACCATCGCCCATACTCTCCACCATTGCATTAAGTTTATGTTGCTCAGTCTGAATTACATTGTGCAATTTTGTTACAGCATCAGATGCTTGTCTGACGATTTTGTAAAGTACAGTCATTTCTTCTTCTTTGTACAGACCTTCTTTTATACTTGCTACTGTCAATACGCCAACTGCTTTTCCACCTATAACGAGAGGAATATTGAAAAATGATTTTACCTCATCTTCCAAATCATCGATCACAATTGCACCAGATAGCACTTCTTCTATGCTTTCTTTGGTAAATGTCTGATTGAGTAATGCAGAAAGTGAGGTGAGCATCCTCTGACGCACATCATCTATAAACCCATGTGAGATTGATCGTTCAAGATGTGCTTTGAATACAACACCCTTTGGTTCAAGCATCATGGATGAGACGACTGAATAATCCACGAGCTGCCCCAATGATCCTATAATAATATCAATGATTTTTTCGACATTGAGTGAATATCCGATACGATCCCCAAGTTCTTTTAATATCGCCATCTCATACATACGACGACTGACATCTTCTTCACGTTTTTTTATATCCATTTTAAATTGCCGGATTTTCCAATATGAAAATCCGGCAATACCTATAGATACACCAAAAAGTAATATTATTATACCACTATTAATATTCATCACTTCTATTTACTTTCAGTAGTTGGTAATGTAGCCTTCCAAAAACGGAAAAAACCAACCGCCATCACACTAAATGCAAACAACACGAGTACATGATGAAATATATCATGACCTGCTTCTCCTAAGAGTGTCTCTACAATATGAAAATCGTAATGATGCAATGATGATAATATACGGTCCAAGGTAAATACTCCCAATCCAATAAACACCAGCTTCAATCCACCACCTATAGCACCACCAAACATTTTGGTTCCCATCCAACCAAATACCATACCTAATATAACAGCAACCAAAATAAGCATGTCAAACAATATGGCGACACTATTACCAGAACCATGTTCATGACCATGTAACACAGGCTCGGCCTCTTGCGCAAATACTGGTAATACTACCAACAACAATGCACCAATTGACATAATACCTGTCAAAAAAATCTTTGTTTTTTTGGACATATAAAATATGTTATTAAATCTCCTTAATTATTCCACCTTGATAGATGGGTATTTGTCAAAAATAGGTCCCATGACATTTTTGACGATATCACCAGACAAGGCGATATATTCATCAATAAGTTTTTTCAATGCTCGTCCTGGCTCTCCTTCAATCTCAGTGACTTTCCCATCATCTGAAATAGTCAATTCAGAAACTCCTCGTGCTTTTAGAACAGCAATTTCTCCTCCTAAAATATCAGATTGTTTTTTTATAATATCTGACATGAGAGACGCATACTCATTTCCATTTTCCATATATATAATTTAAAATATAGATTAATAACAGATGTTTCGACCTTTTCTATTAAAATATAGTATAACATATACTTAAGATATATAAAAAAGTTTTTTATATATCTTAACTAGTTAATTTCAAAAACTCTTTCTCACTCAAAATTTCTACACCTAACTTCTCAGCTTTTGCAGCTTTACTTCCTGGTTTTTCTCCTACAATTACATAATCAGTTTTTTTACTTACTGAACTAGATACACTTCCACCTAGTTCACGAATTTTATCTTTTGCCTCATCTCTACCTATACTCTCTAGACTTCCTGTTAAAACAAAAACTTTTCCTTCTAACTTACCCCTTACCACCTTCATCTTACTGCTCTCGATTTTTACTCCATTATTTAAAAGTTCCCCTACTAAACCCTCCCCCTCTTCACTATTAAAATATTCATATAGAGATTCTGCAACACGTGGACCAACATCATTTACTGCTGACAAATCTTCTTGGCTTGCTTTCATGATTTTTTTCAATGTTCCAAAATGTTCTGCTAGGCGAATTGCAGTCTCTTCTCCCACATGATTTATACCAAGACCAAAAATAAAACGAGGTAGAGTTACTTGTTGTGCATTGCTGATCGCCAGAACAAGATTGTCTGCAGACTTTTCTGCAAATCTCTCTAGTGGTTCTAAATCCCCTTTTTGTAGTGTAAAGATATCTGCAACATTTTTTATAATACCTTCTTCTACCAACTGCTCAACTATCTTTTTCCCCATCCCATCGATATTATAAGCTTTTTTAGAAACAAAATGAATAATATTTTTTAATTCTTTAGCAAAACATTTCTTATTGGTACAAAATAATGCTACAGATTTAGTTTGCTTTTTATCTTGTATGTTTCTACGTTCTACTCCTGACTCACAAATCGGACAAATAGAAATTTCTTTAATTTTTTTCTCTTTCCCACTACGCATTTTTTCTAGCACTCTCAAAACTTTTGGGATGATGTCCCCTGCCTTTTCTACCACAACGGTATCCTCGACACGAACACCAAGACGCTCAATCTCGTCAAAATTATGCAACGTAGCGTGCGTAACTGTAGTTCCTGCCAACTGCACTGGCTCCATGAGTGCAACTGGTGTAAGAGCACCAGTGCGCCCGACCTGCCAATAAATATCTTTTATCTTTGTCGTACCTTGTTCTGCAGGAAACTTGAGAGCAATCGCCCACCTAGGAGCTTTGCCAGTAAATCCAAGGATATCTTGGTATCTTTTCTGGTTAACTTTTATCACTAATCCATCAATCCAAAACTCTTTACTTGTGCGTTTCCCTATCCACTCTTTGTACATTTTCATAACATCATCAATTGTCTTACATACTTTCCAATGTTCATCAGTTTTGAATCCTAAGTCTTTTAATAAACCTAATTCAACCTCCTGTGACTCAGGAATATCTCCACCTGAAATATCATAAGCTGTGACAGAAAGTTTACGCTTTGCCACAACACGTGGATCAAGCTGACGAATAGTTCCTGCCGCAGCATTTCTCGGATTTGCAAATTCTGGTTCGTCATTTTTTCTTCGCTCTTCATTTATTTTTTCCATTCTTTTGGCACCAAGCCAAACCTCACCCTCTGCAGTAATATTTAAAGGTTTACTTAATCTAAGAGGAATACTGTGAATTGTCCTAATATTTTGTGTAACATTCTCCCCTACTTTTCCATCTCCACGTGTTGCAGCCACTTTTAACTCTCCGTTTTCATAAGTAAGCACAACATGTAGCCCATCGATCTTTAACTCAGAAACATAACTCAAATCTTTTGGACGTTCCCCTAACTTCTTTTCTAAAATTTTCAAAATCCTTTCTTCCCATTCTTCTAATTTTTCTCTATTAAAGACGTCATTAAAAGACCACTGAGGAACATTGTGACGTACTTTTTCAAACTTATCCAAAGGCTCACCTGCCACACGCTGTGTTGGTGATTCTGGAGTGATGAGCTCTGGATAATCCATCTCAATGTGACGAAGTTCATCCATAAGACCTTCATACATTGTGTCAGTAACTTTTGGATCATTGAGAACATGATACCTATGGCGAAGATCATCGATCTGTTCTCGAAGTTTTTTTACTTTTTGTTTTATATTTTTATTCATAAAAATCTCTCATCTTATTCTCAAAGTTTTCAAACCCTTCATATACCTCTGCATTAATACCCAACTCTTGAGCACCTTTCACATTAGACAATTCATTATCCCAAAACAAAACTTTTTCAGGTTCAAATTTTAAATCATTCAAAATATATTCAAAATATTCTCTTTGTGGCTTAGTATAACCAATATTACATGATGCGTATGTCTTATCTACTATGCCATTCAATTTCATAACATCATAAATATATGCAAGACGATATTTTTCTTGTCTAGTCGCAAGTGCACAAATAATACCACTCTTTCTATATTCTTGAATCTTTTTTACCATTTTTTCATTTATACAATTCTCATAATCAAACCAGTTTTTCAAAAATTCATCAGCTGTCTTTTTATACCCCCACTTATCTAAAAAAGGTTTTAGTTCTTCTTTTAAATCTTTCTCTCCTTTTTGACATTCCAAAAATACTCCGTGAAAAAATTCAGACACATCTATATTACTCAACCCTTCACTTTCCAAAGTAAAATTTGCACCGTATCCCGGTGGTGTAATAATTACATTATCTACATCAAATAAAATTGCTTTCATCATAAATCTTTCTACTTTACAAACTTTTTAACTTTATAAACTAACAAAACCCATATACCAATCTAAAAATATCTGTCCCCAAAACATAACCACAAACGTTGCAAGAGTTAGAAATACTCCAAACGGAACCTCGCTTTTCATTTTCTTTTTTCTAAACAAAAGTAAAATTATACCTACTATGGCACCGACTACATAAGCAATCCACAATGCAAGTAATAATAATTTCCAACCAAGTATAACACCCATCAAAACACCGATACGAACATCTCCTCCTCCGATCCATTTTCCTTTTGATATTAGAAATTGAATTAAGAAGAAGCCACCACCAATAGCCACACCTATAAGCATGCTGACCCAATCCGCGTTAGTAAATAATGAAATAATAAACAAAATACCAGCCCCACCAAGTGTCACAAGATCAGACACTTCCATATACTTGAGATCGTATACAAATATAAATGTCAGTATCCATACAATAATTAAATCTTTTATAAAAATTATATAATCAATAAATGGAAGCATGTCTGTATTTCCCAATATAAGATTTTGGTAGACATTGTGATGGCAGAAAACAAAAATAAAAATCAAGCCCATCCACAATTCTACGAGCGGGTATTGCCAAGAAATACTTTTTTTACAATTACGACATTTACTTTTTAAAATAAAAAAACTGACAAGCGGAATATTGTCATACCATTTTATTTTCTCCTCGCACTTTGGACACTTAGAAGTCCCCTTGGTAAGTGAAATTTCCTTATTTAGACGCCACTCCAAAGCATTCAAAAAACTCCCGAAAGAAACCCCGAGAACAAAAATAAGTATATAAAATCCAATCATATTATCTCTAGTATATCACACTAAAAATACTAAAAAAAGCCCCAAAACGAGGCTTTTTTAATATATCTAAGTACTACTATTGAGTGATACCTGATGGTGTTGCGCTAACTGTACCTAAGGTAAAGTTACCAGCACCAACTTCAAGTGTCGCGTTGATAACATAGTCTGTACCAGCTGAGGAATTATACGTATAGTATTCGGTAGTTCCAGGACCAGCAGGGACGAGACCCATGTAAGGACTAGCACATCCAGAAGCAGCAAAACCAGCTGAATTTAAACAAGTGTAACTACCTGTACCAAGATTAACAGCAGCAGTAGTAGTTGGGTATGAATTGTTATCAGTATAATACAACTCAAGAGCTGTTTGAACTTGTTTAACATCGGATAAACGTTTTGAGTCATTTGCTTTCTTACGTGCAGAACCAAGAGCAACTACTGCAAGTGTAGATAGCAAACCAATGATCGCAATAACGACCAAAAGCTCAATTAATGTAAAGCCTTTTTTATTCATTGTTCTCACCCCCTTCCTTATGGAAGATAATTGTTAATAAATTTATAACTTTAGTACTTTTTTCACTTTATCCACCGTCTCTGATGGTTTAAAGTGAGCTTTGATAAGATAATCCACAGCACCCATCTCAAGCCCCTTTTCTACGTCATCTTTTTGACCAAGATTGGTAAGTAAAATTACTGGAATATCTTTTACACTGTCTTCTTTTTTCAAATTTTCCAAAACCGTAAAACCATCCATCTTTGGCAAGAGGATATCCAAAAGAATAATATCTGGATTCTTCTTCTTGGCTGCTTCAAAACCTGCTTCACCATCTGTGGCCACAGATACTTTGAACTTTTCCATCTCAAACTTGGTTTTGTATATATTTGCCAAAAAAGTATCATCCTCCACTAGAAGCACATGAATTTCTTTGCTTGTCATATGACTATTATGATTATTAACTTACCTATTATAGCAAATAAACCTCAAATACCCTAAAGTACCTGTGGATAGTAGTGAACTCAAAAATTTCGTAAAGCAAGACCAATACTCACTGCCATACGAGGCCCTATTTCGTCCAAAACACTCTTGAGACCATCTTGATAAATCACTCTGGCCCATGGATCTCCTACAAAAACTTTCAATGGAAACTCTTGTTCAATATAAGTACCAATTGGTGGAAAAAGACCAGATCCACCAGTAAGAACAATCTTTTCAGGACGTTTGCCCTCATTACCACTCTGTCGTAAATAAAGATCAAAACTATATTGAATTTCTTTTGCAATAGGATCAAGTAATGACATAAATAGACCAGTTGAAACATCAGAAGATGACAAGTCACGTTTGACTTGTTTTACCTTGTCCACCTCAATCCCAAGCTGATTACTCAAAATCTTATCAAAATTATTACCTCCAATTTGGAGACTTCTGTGTGTCATAGGAACACCACCATCTATAATAAAGAAATTTGTCCTCTCTGCTCCAATATCAACCATCATAGACACAGTACTATCACGACCCACAAGAGAACGAGCTAGAGCAAAAGCCTCTGTCTCTAACTCTTCGAGCTGTAACCCTGCACGCTGAAATATGGCCGTATAAAATGCCACAAGCGCTTTTGGGGCGGCAGTAACAAGTAAAGTAATATATTTTTTCTCTTTTTCTGAATCATTCCCCACTTTTTGATGGACAATTTGCATTTCCTCTATAGGCCTACTAATCATTTTTTCAACTTCAGCACGAACAATCTTAGGGATTTCTTTGTCATCTACTTTTGGTAAATTGAGAATTGCATGAAATACGTGTGATACAGGTAGACTAGACGTGGCCCGACGAGACTGAACCTTTGCCTCTTTTAGAAGTGTTTTCAATAATTCAGCATATTCATCAACACGAGAATCTTTCATAATGAGCTCTTGAACTGAAGTTGGTACTTCTTTGTCTTTTCTCTTTTTCTCATTTTCATATTTTATATCACCTTCGTGCAATAAATCATTTACATCCTTCTCTTGATTAGCATGAAGATGTATATCCAAATCTTTATCCAAAATACCATACGTCCACAATTGTGGACGTCCTTTTGTTTTTTTGAGTTCAATAAGTTTGATGCCATGTGCACCAATATCTACCCCAAGATAAGATTCTGATTTTGAGAATAAGCTCATATGAAAAGATTATATCATATTTCAAATTTTGATGCCATAACAAAAGTAAAAATTGACCTATTTCACACTCACATTAATATCGTATGGTGTCATTTCAAGTAATACATCCCCTTGCAAATCTGTTCTCCAAATCGTACTCGACACACGCTCTAGTCGTCTCAAAACACGTCGTGACGGGTGTCCAAACTTATTATCTAACCCACATGAAGCTATAGCATGCTCTGGACTTGTAGCAGCAATGAATTCCTGAATTGATGAACTATCGCTCCCATGATGTCCAAGTTTTAAAACATCAATATCTAGCTGGTCTTCGTAAATAGAAATAAGATATTCTTCCACGTGCTCTTCTGCATCTCCAGTTAATAATATTGAAGATTCTCCATAAACTAATTTAAATACAACTGAAGTGTCATTTGTATTTGTCTCACCATCATAGCCTGGTATACCAGAGTCTTCTGCAATAGAGTGATCTGGATATAAAAAATGTAGGGTTGTTGATGAAATATTCCATACATCTTCTTTTTCTATTTCAAAATATGCAGCCCCCTCATTTTCCTTTGCCCACCAAAATGATTGCCACATGGAATCATACTCTTTTTTCATTCCATTGTGGATTATATTTTTTACCTCAAATCTACCCAAAACTTCCTGACACCCACCATAATGATCGAAATCTGGATGTGTAATCATAAGATAATCAATATCACGATCATAATACGGCATCACCCTACCGAGTGCTTCTAAAATTTTCCCGTCTTCTGCACAATCCACAAGCATTTGCTCACCATTTGGAAATTCTATAAATGTTGCGTCCCCCTGGCCTATGTCGAGGAAGGTTATCCTAAGCATATCATTGTTTTGAATTATATCATTAGAAATATCTTCTGACACCTTATTATGTTTTATAAAGAACAACATTCCTGCCACAATTATAATAATTAACAAAAGAGTAATTTGTAATTTTTTCATAGAAATTAGTTTTAAAGTTTATAAAGTTAAAAAGTTTATAAAGAATTATATAAACGATACTTTCTAACTTTATGAACCTTTAGACTTTCTAACTACGACAAAAATCATTACTACATATAAAACAAACATCACCCAGATAGGAAAACTAACATCTGCCGCTGCAAAACGTAAATTTGCAAACCATCTAACTATTATTACTATGTATTCCATCCCAATCCATGCTATCCATGACATTATTATTGCGAGCGGTTTGAAAACAAAGCTTATGACAACAGTAAAAAATCCAATGGCCATAATCCATGGTAAAATCCACAGGATTAATATATTTACAACTGGTGCGACAATGGAGAGACGCCCAAATTGATACAAGATAAGAGGAAGAGTAGCAGCAATTGCAGCAAGCGTGGTTACTAGAGATTCTTTCATACCAAAAGCTTCTGGTAATTTTATAAAAGGTCTCTCTATTACTGGAACTAGGTACACTAGGCCAAGTGTAGAAATAAAAGAAAGCTGAAATCCCGCATCCCACATAAGAATATATGGATTTTGTAAACTCATTATCACAGCAGTGAGCATCATCACATTACCAACTTTTGAAGCTCTACCAACTTGCTTTGCTAGTAATACAATAATTCCCATAATACCCGCACGTACTACACTAGCACTTGCTCCTGCAAAAATAACAAAAACAGCAATACCAATAACAATAATCCAAAATGCTTTTTTACGCGGAATATATAAGTGTGTACACATAGTTATCAAAATCGTTGCAATGATCGTAATGTTATATCCAGAGATTGCAACAATGTGTGTTACACCCGTTCGTGAAAACAATTCATTCAACTCCCCTAAACCCCCGCGATAACCATATAATAATCCTGCCATAAAACTTGCGTAAGGTTCATGCCATATTATATTGATACGCTCAGCCACAACTTGCTTTACTCCAAAAACGCTGCGCAAAAATCTACTTCCCTCTCCATACCCAATCTTTTTTATTTTTGCTTCCTGACATATAACAAAAACTCTATACCTTGCCAAATATTTATCATACCGAAAATCTTCGACTGGCTCAGGTGCGCGCAAACTACAATTCAATTCCAATTTATCACCATACGCGTATCGCGGATATAATTGTGATTTGAAATATATTTTGCCATGGATTTTATTGCTGTCATGCTGTGCAGACGCAAAATATTGCGTCTCTACATGTGCATTATTCCTCTGCTGTACAGACGCAATATTTTGCGTCTCAACAATATACCGCACCCCATCCAATCGCACATCCGGCTCGCTCGATACATATCCCACAACTTTCATCCTCTGCCCTGCATAATGCACAATATTTTTTTCACTATCCTGCGGAATTGCAATTATATATCGAAAAAATCCTAATACTAAAAATAAGATACATAATAATACAAAACGAAATATTTTATTTTTCCAATATATCCAAATAAATATTCCTAAAACTAAAACACTAATTCCTAAATACAAAAAATCTATATGGAAATCAGAAACAGAAATAATTCCAATACCTAACAAAAAACAAAAGCAGAATATAAAAAATACTCTACTTCTTGATTCTATAAATTGTTTTAATCCCACACCCCGTTTAGGGGGTTTTATCATACTACAATACTGACCAATTTACCCTTCACATAAATAACTTTCTTTGGTTCTTTTCCTTCGAGCCATTTTTGAACCTTATCTGAATCCAATACTAACTTCTTGATTTCTTCTTCACTAATATCTACTGCAACTTGGAATTCATCACGCACCTTACCATTCACTTGAGCAACTACTGTAATGACATCATCGATAATCAATTCTGGATCGTATTTTGGCCATTTAATTGTAGAGATACTTTCTTTATTCCCCAAAGAGTTCCACAACTCTTCGGCTATATGTGGAGCAAAAGGTGAAATTAATTTTATAAGTACTGCATATCCTGCTTTAGAAATTTTTTCTTCTTTTGTCAGCGTATTAGTAAATTCCATAAGTGTTGAGATGGCAGTGTTAAACTTCATCTCTTCAATATCTTTTCCTACTTTTTTAATTGTCTGATGTACAAGAGTTGTTAAACTATTATTCTCTGATTCTACCTCTATTACTTTTTCCTGCAATTTCCAAACTTTATCCAAAAATCTTTTTGTTCCAACCACACCCTTTGTACTCCAAGCACATGGTTGATCAAATGGTCCCATAAACATCTCGTAAACCCTCATAGCATCAGCACCAAACTCTCCCACTATATCATCAGGATTTACCACATTATCCCAACGCTTACTCATCTTTCTACCATCTTCTGCCAAGATGAGACCAACGTGTTGTAATTTTGTAAATGGCTCATCATTACTTACTACGCCGATATCATACAAAAACTTATGCCAAAAACGCGCATAAATAAGATGGCGCGTAGCATGCTCAGCCCCACCTACATACAAATCTACCGGTGACCAATATTTTTCTTTTTCTCTGTCAACCAAAGCTTTATCATTATGTGGATCTTCATAACGAAGATAATACCAACAAGAACCCGCCCACTGAGGCATGGTATTGGTTTCACGTTTTGCGGGACCTCCACATTTTGGACATTCAGTATTTACCCACTCATCAATATTTGCCAAAGGTGATTCCCCTGTTCCGCTTGGTTCATAATTTTCTACATTTGGTAATTCCAAAGGAAGCTGATCTTCTGGGACAGGAAACCATCCTGTATTAGCTAACATATTTTGAACCCCAACTTCTTTTTCTCCTGTAAAATGCCTCTCTTTAGGTTTTTCTAAATATAATTTTGCATCCAAATGTTCTTTCAAATTTCTTAAATCATTTTCTGATATGGTTCCAAAATCCATATCCCCCAAAATAACAAATTCATCACTCAAACCTTTAATCTTTTCCCAATCAAAATTCCAATCACAACTTTTTTCTACCACTGGACGTTTTTTGTCAGGAAACTTTGGTGTTACTACTGGATCAACCAATAAAACTTTTGACACTTTTGTTTTTAGACGTTCCAATAATTTATATGTAACAACACCTCCCAAACTATGAGATACAATTATTGTATTCTCATCAATTTCAAAATCAATATTATCTTCTATATATTTTACTTGAGCATCAATATTTGGCTCTTCTGTATTTGGCAAATCAGGACTACAAACTGTATTTCCCATACCTTCTAATTTCTCTTTCAAATTTGGCCAAAAAACACTGTCACTTTGTGCAGTATAGCCATGAACAAATAAATAATTATATTTTTTATTTGCACAGCTTTCACACTTCACCAAAGGGATCGGCTCGCCCCAATAACGCTGACGAGAAAATACCCAATCACGAAGTTTGTAATTAACAACTCGTTTTCCCCATCCATTTTTTTCAATATGATCCATTATCTTCTCAGTAGCTTCATGAATATCCATACCATCCAAAAATTCGCTATTTATCATTACTCCTGTCTCTTCTTGAACCTGCTCTAACTTGGTAATTGGACTAGCGTCACCATCTTTACCAATAACTACGCGAATTATTTCTAAATCCTTGGCAACTGCAAATTCAAAATCTCGTAAATCATGTCCTGGAACACCTACTACAGCGCCCGTACCAACATTAGCCAAAACAAAATCACTAACATAGATTGGCATTTTTTTACCTGTCAAATGGTTAGTGGCATATAATCCTGTAAAAACACCTGTCTTTTGTCCACCTTCTGCAATCCTATCTATATCACTCTTTTTAAGAGCTTCCTCAATATATTTATCAATTTCATCTTTATCAAAAAATTTATCAAAGTTATTTTTTACAAATTCACTTTCAGGCGCAACAACAACAAAAGTTGCACCAAAATTCGTATCTGGACGAGTTGTAAAACAAATAATTTTTTCATCAAGGTTATCAACATCATATTCAATATTAATCCCTTCTTTTCTACCTATCCAATGTCTTTGCATTTCTTTTATAGAATGTTCCCATTCTGGCAACTGGTCTAATCCTTCCAAAAGACGATCTGCATATTTTGTAATTCCCAAAACCCACTGACGCAAAGGCTTTTGCTCCACCTGTGTACCACAGCGTTCACAATTACCATCTTCCAAATCTTCATTAGCAAGACCTGTTTTACAAGATGGGCACCAGTTTATAGGTTCGTGAGATTCATAAGCCAAACCACGCTTAAACATTTGGATAAAAGCCCATTGTGTCCATTTGTAATAATCTGAATCAGTAGTATTTACTTCCCTATCCCAATCATAAGTAAACCCAAGCATTCCTAATTGTTTTTTGAAAATTTCTATATTTTTATTTGTTCCTTCTCTCGGATGAACTTTATTTGCAATCGCATAATTTTCTGCTGGTAAACCAAAAGCATCCCAACCCATAGGGTGAAGTACATTAAAACCCTGCATCATTTTCATGCGAGCAATTACATCTGTAGCAATATATCCCTTTGGATGACCAACATGCAAACCAGATCCAGATGGATAAGGAAACATGTCCAAAATATAAAACTTCTGTTTATCACCAGATTCAGTAGTTTGAAAAGTCTTATTGTCTTCCCAATATTTTTGCCATTTCTTTTCTATTTCTTGTGGTTCGTATTTTTTCATAAAAACTAACTAAATAATTTCATTATTTGTGGATGTAATAATTTGTTTGATGCGACAATATCTTGTCTTCCTCGTTGCCATTCATTCCCATCACTGTCAGTTACGATTCCTCCAGCTTCTCGAACGATTAAGGCTGGTGCCAAATAATCATGATCAAGCCCAGCGTTTTGTACACACAAATCAATTCCGCCTGCAGCCATATGACACATTGATAACATAGTACCAAACTGATGAATCCATATGTTTGTATCTCGGTTCATTCTATCAAGAAAATGTTTATATTCCTCAATATGAGAACCGTATACTTCCCCTTTGTTTGGCATACGAGAAAAATTACCAATAGCCATATCAAAATCATTTTTCTCTCCAATTTTTATTGGCATTCCGTTTACTGTTGCACCGTGTCCATATTCTGCAAAAAATAATTGATTTCCAACAGGATTATACACCGCACCAAGTATTGTCTCACCATTTTGCACAAACGCAATAATAATGCACCACATTGGTATACCTACTGCAAAATTTCTTGTCCCATCAATCGGATCAATCACCCATTCATATTCTGCACCAGGATTGATTGATTCTTCAAGCTCCTCACTCGTTATACCATGGTCTGGATATTCCTTATGGATTGCATTAACCAAAAATTCACTTGTTTTTATATCTGCTTCTGTCAAAAGATCAGCCAAGTGACTTTTTACCTCAAAAGAAACGCCTTTTTCAAAATAGTCCTTTGCTAGCTCCCCTGCTTCTAAAATTGTCTCTTTCAAAAAATCTTTCATATACATACAGATATTTTAGCAAATTTAGCTAAAAAAGCAAGAATGAGGGTATTCATATTGACTTTTTAGTCTATATAGTGTAGTATATTGCGGAATCGATTTTAAAGAGGTGCGCGATGAGCGCGTTGATTTCCCGTTCGATCGAGAAGCTAGGCACGTTCGGAAATTCGATGACCGATCTCTCGGTCTTGCTGCGAGGTGCGCTCCACGAGAACCCCCTCGTTGACCAGCTGATCATGGGCCCAGTCGAGGGCCTTCGTGTCGCCAGAGATCTCATTACCTCTAGGCGACGGGCAATGTAGGCCCAACAAGCGCTCTACATGGGCGCATAGACCAAAAGGAGCGTCGAACGACACGGCACACATAAACGCCTTGTTCGACAAGGCGACGTCAGTCCAAGTAAGCGAATGCTTCAGACAGACGTCGCTCACTTGGTTTAGTATATTTACAAAATATATTGAATCAAAAACAGTAGAGAAGTAATATATTGCGTCTCTACTGTTTTTTTATTGACTTCTTGTCATACTCAGTGTAATGTTTTATATGAATCCACCCAATAGAGACGCGTGATGCGCAGGAAAGAAACGCTCATCGAACAGTTCGTCTATTCTCTGAAGAAACTCGGAGAAACCATGTTCTCGGTCTCGGTTTATGCACTCATCCTGGGTGTCAACCAGATCAGGAACAACACGAACCCCATGGAGCTCCTCAGGAGCTTCGAACGCAAAGCGGTCAGCTGGGGCGCGTCCTAACGGCGAAGACGAGCGGCAAGAAAGCCGCATACTACAGGAGATGCTGGACGACGCTCGTCGTTCCGGCAGGCGACATTTACCCGAGTGGAAGCGAAAGGCAAAGGTAAATGTCGCTCACTTGGTTTAGTGTATTTACACAAATATATTGAATCAAAAAAACAACCTACTAATTAGCAGGTTGTTTTTAATTATTTTTATTTCTCTTTTTTTTGTTCATCAAGTAATCTTTGTGCTTCCTCAGAAATTTCTACTGTGTAAGCAGGATCTTCTTTCTTTGGTGTTGCTGGTGTGCCGTCTTCTTTTGGTATCACAGGTGCTCTGTCTGTCTTAGGATCATAAGGACGAGGAGCGTCTACTGGAGCTGGTTTTCCTATTTTCATACACTTTAATTTAATATTTTCTTTATCCCTTCACCTACACGCTCAATAGCTTTTACAAAAGCTGCAGTGCGCATGTCTATATTATACTTTTCTTTAGTATCCCACACCTCATTAAAAGAATCTACCATTATTTTTTCTAATCTTTCTAATATATCTTCTTCACTCCAATGCTCACCTTTTACATTTTGATCCCATTCAAAATATGAAACAGTAACACCACCAGCATTTGCGAGAACATCTGGTACCACCACAATTCCTTTTTCTTTCAAGATTTCATCTGCTTCTGGTGTTGTTGGACCATTGGCAAGTTCCACAATAGCTTTTGCTTTTATATTATTTGCATTGTCTTTTGTAATAACATTTTCAAGAGCAGCAGGAACAAGAATGTCAACATCTAATTCAAGAATTTCTTCATTAGTAATTTCTTCAGCCCCTTCAAAACCTACTACAGATTTTGTTTCTTTTTTAAAAGCTTCAAGTTTTTCAATATCTAAATTATTTCCTTTTATAGCGCCTTTGGAATCACTCACAGCTACAACATTATATCCCTTTTCGCTTAAAATTTTTGCCATGAAGCTTCCTGCATTTCCAAAACCTTGGATTGCAACTTTTGTATCAGCTGGGGTCATATTCATCTTACCTGCAAGCTCAAGCACACAGTACACTCCACCCTGTGCAGTAGAATAACCACGAACTTCTGAACCACCATCTTCAATTGGTTTACCAGTAATAACACCTGGATCATCATATCCAACTAATTTTTCATATTCATTGCGCATCCAAGACATTATTTGAGGTGTTGTATACACATCTGGTGCTGGCACATCTTTGTCAGATCCAATATTTCTCCAAACTTTTTGTACATATCCGCGTGAAAGTCTTTCAATCTCCCCTTCGCTCATTTCTTTTGGATTCACAATTACTCCACCCTTACCACCACCCATAGGTATATTTACTGTCGCACACTTTACCATCATCCAAAAAGACAATGCTTTTACTTCATCAAGTGAAACATTCCAATGATAACGAATACCCCCTTTGTAAGGCCCGAGTGTATTGTTATATTGGCTTCTGTAACCAGTAAACACTTTTACTTCTCCATTATCCATTTTGATTGGGATTGAAACTGTAAGAACACGCTCTGGTTGCTTTAGAATTTCATGAACATCCTTTTCAAGATTCATAATCTTGGCAGCTTTATCTAGCTGAGACATGGCATTTTCAAATGGATTACTCATATATTTTAGTATAAAGTTAAAAGTAAAAAGTTTATAAAGTACCCATATTCAGTATGACAAAATAAACTTAATATGGGTTTACTGATAAATATTGTACGCCTTTTTTAAACACCGTGCAAGGGTGGATAAAAAACCAGTGATAATACACTGGTTTTTTTATTGGCTATTGGCTACTGGCTATAAACTATTGCATCATATTTGGTGAATCTGGCTTTTTCTTTCCTCTGAATATTCTCTGTATTATCTTTACCACTATAAATATAACAAGTGAAAAGAATAACCACAATGGAATATAAATAACTATCCAAATTAAGAAATTTATAACTCCCTGGCTTACATCAACAAGGGATCTAAAAGCTTGCTTGATCTGAGCAAATGGTTTCCATTGATCTTCCTCATCCCATGCTGGCAATACATCTGGATCGGTTGATAAATGTACGGTTAATGTTGAAAGGTCAGCGCTCTTACGCAAATATTTCATACGACCTTCAATACGATCAATATCTCCACGTACTCGAGAAAGTTCTCGCTGAACTGCCAAGATATCTTCTATCTCAGTTGCCTTTTTCATGATCTCCAAAAATTGATTTTCAGTAGCACGAAGATTTTTTACCTGTGCGTCTAGATCTACGAACTCTTCTGTCACATCTTGTCCATTAACACGTTGTGAAGTAACTTCACCATAAGACTTTACCTCTTCCAAACCTTCATCAAATGATTCTACTGGGATACGTAATGTAATATTTCCATATAGTGCCAATCCTGATTTACTTATATCACTACTCACAATAAAACCACCTTTTTCTATCGCATACTCCCCTATTTTTTTAATCGCATCCCGGACGTTTTCTACTACCATCGACATATTACCGGTCTTGATAATAAGCCTATCTTGGGCGACTGAAGTGTCTGCTGCTGTTGGTGATGCTGATGGAGCAGGCTTAGATCCATTATACGACGCACTTTTTTTTGCCGAACCCAAAGCCATGCCAGATTCTTCTACAACGGCTAGACCAAATGAATCATCCATGTCCATATTGTATTGTTGGACATAACCTGTAGCTCCACTTAAATTATTATTTACAAGATTGTATCCTATAACTAAAATAAGAATGAGTATAGGAATTCCTATTATAAGCCCGATTTTGAGTCCTTTTGACATATGTCCTAAGTTTAAAAGTTATAAAGTTTATCAACTTGTCTACTATACCACAAAAAAACAACTTGCTAAAGACAAGTTGTTTTTTGAATAATATTTTTCGTATTTTTCTATGCGTGTTTGTCCATCAATTCTTTCAGCTTATCTTTCGTAATTCCACCAACCATTTGGTCAACAACTTCTCCGCCTTTGAAAACCAAAAATGTTGGGATACTCATGACCTTATACTGTCCAGCTACTGTACCATTTTCATCCACATTAAGTTTACCTACTTTTACCTTTCCTTCATACTCACCAGCAAGCTCTTCTACAATAGGACCCATCATCTGACAAGGACCACACCATGGTGCCCAAAAATCAACTAGCACTGGCGATTCTGATTTAATAACCTCTGCATCAAAATTTGCATCGGTGAATGTTACTTCTGCCATATTTTTTTAATTTAAAAAAATTATAAGATTATAAATTTATGCTGCTTCTTCATAGTCTTCATTAGCAGTCTCTTCATGACCTACTTGTTTTTCTTTTCCAAAAAAGAATACAACTTTCTTTGGTTCATCATCCTTTTCCTCACGATAATAAAATATCATTCCAAGACGATTATCAGAATTGCCTGGCTCTACAAAATAATTAAAGCGTGAATTTACTTGTAATTTTGGTGGTGGAACACTCATTCCTTCTGTAGGAGGATTTTTAATAAGTGCACAAATCTCTTGTTCACGTGACTCTGAAACCACAAACGCAAGACTTCCTTTCAAATCTATTCTACACCCAATTTTACGCTGATCAAGTCCGACACCCTCATCCTGTCGTACCATACCAATCTGATCACCAAATCTACGAAAGATTCGTGCATAGATATTAGTCAAATCAGGACTCACTTCAGCCTCCTTTAGACTACTCTCTATCCGATCCAATTTTTCTTCTTCATTAGTATCTGGATCATCATCATTATCTGCTTCACGTTGTTTTGCACGAGTCAATTTATTTTCTGCCCTATCAATCAATTCAGGTTGTTTGAGTGTATCTATATTTACACGTGCACCTCCTTTTAAAAATGCATGTGTCTTTGTGTCAATTCCATCTCCATATATGACCTCTAGGTGACCTGGTCTTTGTTGTTCTTCTTCTCTTCTATTTTCAAAAGATTCCGCTTTGGAAGAACAAAATGGAACTACTTCCCCCATAAAAAATTATTTAAAAATAATTTCTCTTGCTTTTGTTTCTTCTGTATAAAATTCTAATACATCTCCTTCTTCAATCTTGACTGAGCCTTCAAATTTTACACCACATTCAGTTCCTTGTATAGCTTCTTTTACACTAGCCTGTCCTACCTTACAGTCAGTAACTTTACCCTTACCCATGTTTACTCCTTCACGTTTTACACGAGCGAGTACATTTTTCATTGCCTTTCCATCTTCTACCTTTCCTCCAACAATCATAGAACCTTTTTCTTTGAGGAAGATAGCTAGGATCTTCATAATACCAAGTTCAGTTATAATCTTTTCGTCAGAAAGCATCTTTCCAAGCTCTTCTTTGATCCAATTAATCAAATCATAAATGATACTGTATTGTAAAAAGTTGATTTCTTCTTCGCGCATCATATCTTCTGCAACAGGAGTAGAAGCTACATTAAATCCTACGACAGTAGCGTCTCCAGATTGTGCTTTTTTTACATCATCTTCAGTAATATTTCCAAGTCCTTTTCCAACAATCTTTATACCAACTTCGTCGTGTTGAATCTTACCAAGAGATGCAACAATAGCTTCTAGACTTCCAAGTACGTCAGCCTTTATAACAAGATTGAGTGTTTTTTTCTTTTCTTCTTCATCGTTTGATTCAGCCGCTGCAACAGTATCTTTTTCTGCACCAGTTTGCTGAGTTCGTTTCTTTTTGATATTAATTTCTTTTGCTTCTGATGTTTTACTCACATCCAGAACGTCTCCAACTTCTGGAGCAACTTTAAATCCAATAATCTGAACAGGTACAGAAGGGCCAGCCTCATCAATCGTACGCCCCTTATAATCTTTCAATGCGCGAACATTCCCATAAATTTCATTGTTCACCACAAGTTTGTCGCTTTTCTTGAGTGTGCCAGATTGAATCAAAACGGTTGCGACAGGACCCATGCCCTTGTCTACATGAGACTCAATCACAGTACCAACAGCAGGAACATCTGGGTCTGCCTTTATTTTTTCTTCATTCATATCAGCAACGAGCAATAGAACATCGAGTAATTTATCAATATGTAAATTTTCTTTTGCAGAAATCTCTACCATTGGTATATTACCGCCCCACTCTTCAGCAAGGACATCTTGCCCTGACAAATCAGTTTTGGTCTTTTGCACATCAGCGCTTTCTTTGTCAATTTTATTAATTGCAACCACAAAAGGAAGTTTAGCTGCTTTTATAATATTAATTGCTTCTTTTGTTTGAGGTTTAACACCATCGTCAGCCGCAACAATTAAAATTGCAATATCAGCCACCTGAGCACCACGTGAACGCATCATAGTAAATGCCTCATGTCCTGGAGTATCAATAAAACTAATTTCACGTTTATTTTTTGTTTTTGGATCTTTCCATACAGTCTGGTATGCACCAATATGTTGTGTAATACCACCTGCTTCTGTATCAATAATATTTGCTTCACGAATCGTATCGAGAAGTTTTGTCTTACCATGATCTACATGACCCATGATAACAATAACTGGTGCACGAGATTTCAAATTTTCAGCTTTTGCAAGTGCTTCTTCTAAATCGTGTGTTCGTGCTTCTTCTTTTTCTTCATCCATTTCATTCTCTTCTGCTTTTTTTACCTCAAAACCAAGATCCTCTGCCAAAATTGCCATCGTATCATAATCAATATCTTGATTTTGATTTGCCAAAATACCGTTCTTCATGAGCTCGGTAATAATTTGGCTCACCGGAAGTTCTAGTACTACTGCAAAATCTTTTACAGGAAGGCGCGCTGGCAAAGCAACAGTCTGTCCAAGTTCCTTTCGCATCTCTTTTTCCTTTTCTTTTGCTTCTTCTTGATCTTTTCTACGTTTCTCTTCCATGTCACGTTTGATAAAACGCCATTTACGTTGCACTTGTTCAGCAGTTTTATCATCAATCTTAATGGCTTTTGCACCAATATCAAAACCATACTGCGGCAATACATCGAGTAAATCTTTAGTATTTATTCTAAGTTTTCGTGCGAGTTCAGTAACATTCATGATTACAAAGCTTACAAGGCCTAAGAGACCCTTATTAAAGTGATTCGTATTATAGGTAAAAATAACAAAAAAGTCAATAATTTAGACTAAAAACCGCCCTTTTGGGCGGTTTTTTACATTATACTACTAATTCTAGCCAAAATACTTACCAACAAGATCACCAATCTTTCCATCAACCTCATCAACTTTCAGAGGTGGCTCTTGTCCTGATTTTTCAATAAGCTCTATCACGACTTTCAAAATTTGTTTCATACCAGGAACCACATGCGCGTCACGATCTTCTGCATATGAGAAACGGATATATCCTTGTCCCATTTCACCAAAGTCTGATCCAGAAAGTGTTGCTATTCCTCTTTCATACAAAAGCCAATTACGCATATCAACATCACTCTTAATATTTAATTCATTTTTTACATAATCCAAATCAAGTACACGTGCAAAACTTGGGAACAAATAAAATGCACCTTCTGCTTCATTACACACAACATAAGGCTGGAGTAAATTTAAAGACTCTGAAACAAATTGGCCTTTCTTTTCATATTCTACAAAATCCTTATTAATAAGTTCCTGCACTTCTTCTTTCACACTTTTATAATCAAACCCATCAAGACTAACGTCACCAAATACACATCCTGCGACGATCTGTTCCATGCGATTTACATTACTCCACTTGTTGATTGCAAACCGACCAAAGATTTCTATGAGCCATTCTGGTGCAATCATAAACCCAAGACGCCATCCAGTCATGGCATAATTTTTTGAATAGCCATTTAGATTAATTGTCCAATCAAGCATTCCAGGAATAGACAAGAAACTAAAATGTTTACGACCATCAAATACGATTTGATCATAAATATCATCAAAGATAACATAAAACTTATGCTCTTTCACCAACTCAGCAATTGCTTCGAGTTTTTCTTGTCCTATCATCATGCCAGTTGGATTTTGTGGCGTATTTACACAGAGAAGTTTTACCTGGTCATTTTCTTCAATGAGTTTTTGTAAATCTTCCACACGATATTCCAATGTTTGTGTCTCCTCATTTTTGTAAGCCTTCCAACGAAGCACTCCTCCGTGATTATAAAATTCTGCGAGGGACTCATATACAGGATATCCTGGATCCTGGACAATCACTTTGTCACCCGGCTCAAGAAGTGCTTGAAGTGCAAGTTCGATTACTGGTTTACCACCAGGCTGAAGCATTACATTTTCTTTTTTTATCTCAACTCCACGTGTTTCACTCCAATGCTTTGCAATATTTTCCAATACCTGTGGATAGCCAGCAAAATGTCCGTACTTGGTTTGTTTGTCTTTCAAAGCTTGAATTGCAACATCAATAATCGGTTGAGGAGTTTTTGGACCAGTGTCTCCAACATGAAACTTATATACATGTTCAAATTTATTTGAACTATCCACAGCAATTACCTCGGCCCCAAAACCAAAAGCAGTTTCTGTACCTAGATAATTAAGTGCAGGATTGATTGAGACATTTGGTTTAAAATCTTTGTCTGAAAGAAATTTTGGAATATCTTGATTCATATATTAGCTTATGGCTTTGTTAATTTTATTTTTGATACCTTCTGGAGTTAATCCTGCAAGTTCATATACTTCATCGACACCACCAGATTTCAAATATGTGTCAATACAGATTGAACGTTTTACATAGTCAGCCGGAAGTAAGAATGGATATAAAAATCCTTTCCATCCAGCATGCACTGCAACAGTTATTTCACGTTCTTCATCTGAGAATATTTTATTTGCTTTTTCTGGATCTGTGGCACGTAAATCTTCAAACAATTCTGGGGAAGTTACTGCAAGAAGTTTTACATCAAGACCTTGTGATTCAAGTTCTGGAACAATTTCAATTGTATTTTGCAAAACTTGCATACCAGAAATTGCTAACACGACTTTTTTGTTTCCATTATTTTTATAATCCTTGAAAGTGTATGCGCCATTTATTGCTTCACGAGCTTCTGGAACAAACTGTCCACAACATGCATTTTCTCCACGTTTAAATACTGGAGTACCAGGACGTGTTACTGAAAGTGCGATTGGTTCACCTTTTTCAAATGCATGAAATGACATTTCAACCACTTCGTTAGCATCCATTGGTTTGTACACTTTGATTCCAGGATATGCGTTGTACATACTCATCCAATACAGACCTTGGTGTGTAGGACCATCTTCTCCAGTCTCTGGACCATCATGTGCTGAAAGTAAAATGAAAAAACCTTTACTTTCTGGATACAGATGATTTCCAATCAAGATAAGACGAATAGCATTAGTCATCATAGAGCTAAATACACCGTATGAAGAAAACACTGATACTGGTGCATATCCTCCTGGCAATCTGTCAGCTGTCATTGCGGCACCCATCATTGCCATATTTTGCTCAGCAATACCAAATCGAATTCCACGACCGTAAGGATTTTCTCTATTGATAACCCCATACACATCTTCTGCCTTTGCAACTGATACTGATCCTGCGAGATCTCCTGCCCCCGCATAGAAAAATGCTGTCTCTTTCATAAGCCAAGAAAAGAATTCTTGGCTTGCCTTGCGTGTTGCCACAGCAGTTCCCTGCTCAAATACAAGTTCTTCTGGCAAAACGTCTGGACGTTTTATTTCAATAGGATTTTTAAATGGTCTGTCTCCCAATCTTGATTTCATTTGAGAAACAAGTTCATCTTCTGACTTGATTAAACTTTTTGCAATGTCTAATCTTTCTACAATATAATTTGTAAGTTCAGGAGTAAGAGCTTCTATAATAATATCTATATCTTTTCCAACTTCGCCTTCAACACCTGGAATTTCAAATCCTAATTTTTTCATGATATCAACATACTCATCATGTTTGGCTGGTGCACCGTGAGATTTATTTGAATCTTCCACTGAACCATAATGTTTTCCTTTGATTGTGTGGGCAATAACAACAGTTGGACTACCATTATCAAATACTTTTTGCTCAGCCAATCGATATGCATATACGCATTCGAGAATATTGTGCCCATCAATCTCAATAACATTCCAACCAAGAGAACTCCAGTGATTGATATAAGGTGTCATTACAACTTCATTGATATCACCGTCAATTCCATAATGATTATAATCAAGTGATACAATCATATTGTCTGCTCCAACAGTATTCAAGAGATTGCGTGCCTCATATGTCATACCTTCTTCACTCTCCGCATCTCCCATAAACACCCAAACACTGGTATCTAGTCCTGATGCTTTGTGAGAAATAGCCAAACCACCTGCTGAAGGCATACCATGTCCTGAAGGACCTGTTGCAATATCAGCCAATGGTGAGTAATTTTCTACATGACCTTGTGGTCCATCGTGTTTTCTAAATTTAAGTAAGTCATGACCCATTACTGCATGTAATTTTTCTTTATCAAATTCTTTTCCTGCTTTTTTCAAACTTTCATAAATAAGAGATAATCCACCATATAAACCTGGGGAACAATGTCCTGCAGACCAGACGACTCTGTCGCGTCCTTTATCTTTTGGATTAAGGGCATCAAACCCCATTGCACCACCAAGCACCATCCCAAGAAATTGTTCAGTCTTACCACTTGATCCGCCAGGATGACCAGAGTGTGAGGCTTCGAGCGACGCAAACATAAAACCACGCATGATACGCGCAGCCTCATTAAGCTTGTTTGTATCAATCCCTTCTATTGGTGATAGGTCTAGGCCCTGAATTTTAAGATACCCCCCGCTTTTTGCTTCATAGCTAAAACGTTCTGGTTGATCCCCTTTTAGTTTAGCGAGTTCCCCTCTGTCCAAAAGATTGTATGTCATATATAACTTAGTTATTTATTGCCTATAATTATATCACTGTGACCGTAAAGTACGCAAGGCTTAAATATACAATATCCTGTGTATTAAAACACACAGATATGGTATATTTTATATGAGGTTTAACTGGCTCGAAAAGGAGGTGAAATATGAGCCAGCACTACAGAAGAGGTTACCCCCGCGACCTAGCAGCAAGTGCGGGAAAAGTGTTCGCTCGGGAGCAGCCTGGACACGTAGTCGGCTATTCAACCGACCCTGCCACCGGAATACGGACACTCCACATCATGCAGGATCTCTCTTGCGGACTGGGCACGGTGCTCAGGCTCAAAGAAGACGATCCACAGCTTCGGTGCGTGCGTTCCGCGACGCTTGCGGCGCGATAGCGCGTCCGAAAAAAAGGAGGCCGTAATGGCCAACCTGGTTTTGACGCCACGATACGGATCGGGCGTCAAATTCTATATTACAAGTAAAAAGTTTATAAAGTTTTTAAAAAACTTTTTTAACTTTATCAACTTTTGAACTTTTCACTCCAAGAATTACATATCCCTGACTTTCAATCCATCTTCCAATCGTCACCATCTCAATCAATCCATACAATTCCCAAAACGCAGTAGAAAACGGATGCGTCTTTTTTTTAACAAAGAAAAATATTTTATTTAAAAATTTAAGTATTGAAAACTTCTTTTGACTTTGTAAAGCATCATATAGCTCATCTGGATGAGCTAGGAACTTTATCCAAAACGTAGAATACATTTTTTTTACATGAAATCCTGCATCAAACAAAAGTGCATGCAATTCATGTTTACCAAAAAGTGAAATATGGAATTCCACATGTGGATCAGTATTGAGTCCGCGTTTCAAAAGATAGTTACGAATCCAAGCGTGTCGTCCAAGTTTTGACTCACTAAACATGGTAATAATTCCACCTGGTTTCAAAACACGATTCAAATCTGCAAGCCACATAGGAACATCACGAACATGCCCAAGTACATCAGAAGTATATATGACATCGAATGATTCATTTTCAAACGGAAGCTTATCTCCATCATAATGAAAAAATTTTGCCCACACTCCATATTCTTTTACACGTTCTTTTGCCAAATCAATTTGCATTTGTATTACATCAATACCCACAACCTCCACTTGTTTACCCCACAACTTTTTCATTTCAATTACAGCAGCTCCTGTGCCACACCCTACATCCAAGATTCTAATCTTCTTTCCATTCTTTATTTTTTTTCGTATCCATTTATATAGCAAAAACTTTTTTGGAAAAAAAATAAGCTTTAATCTATCTTTGAGTGTGATTTCTGATCCTGTCAAAACAGGTCTCGCATCCCAAAATTCAGTTTGCGTACCTTCTATAGTTCCCCACCCTTTGGTTTTTATTTTTTTGTCATTCATATGAATCTATTGTATCATATTTATGTGCGAACATACGAACATTACAAATATACTGAATTTTGAGGATGGATAAAATAAAAAAATTGGGAATAACCCAAACTTTTTCTTTCCCGACCAACCCCGAGGTCCAGAAGGACGTCGGGGTCGGCCGGATCAAACATGCAGCAGACTCCTCAGCCGCCGCACGCGAAGGATGATGTACTCGGTGCCCATGCAGGCGCCGATGGCCAGAAGGCAGAAACCTTGGACAAAGACGTCAGCCGGGCCGTCGGGAGAGAACAAGTGTTGGTCGAGCACGTCGACGCTCCTTTCCTCTCGTGGTGTTATAATTACTATACTCTGAGTAAACTATTTTTACAAACAAAAAAAGCCCTTTAAAAAAGCTTTTCCTTTCGCCACCTCGTCCTGCAGAGATCCGCGGGACGAGGCGACTTGTTGTGGCACACGACCTCACACGCGCTGGTGCACGAGCTCGGCCGTGGTCTTGGAGGTGAGGACCAAGCCAATGCCCATAAGGCTGACGAATCTCACGGTCTCGACCGCCTCACGCGTAAGCTTGGCCGAACGCTTGACCACGATCGCGGACATGAACGCCAGCGTCAGCCC
>JABGUG010000007.1 GCA_018646705.1 Candidatus Parcubacteria bacterium
TGATATACAAACAAAAAAACCATATGACTCAAAATAATTACCCGAAATTTGTATTATGGAAAACTGATGTGAAAAATGTTCAAAATGCATATGAACTTTTTGGTAAAAAAACAGCCAAGCGCATAGAAAAAAGTATAGAAAAGATACTAGAATCAGACTATGAAATACGTTTTGAAGACGTAGACGAATCATTCATAGATGCATTCCTACCAATATATACAGATTCAATAACTCAAAAAAAAGGAAAGTTATACAATGTAAAAGAAAAAATAAAAAAATTTCAAGACGAAGGTGTTGTATATCGTTCAATTTCTCTATATAAAGAAAATATATTAAAAGGTGCAATGATTTATACTATAAGAGAAAAAAACTTGGGAATCTCCTACAACATATTTCCAAATGAGATTTCAGTAAAATTACCTATAAAAAATATTACATTTGTAGCTGACTACCATATCTACCAAGATGCCATAGATCGAAAAAAAGAATTCGTATCTCATGGAAAAGATAGAAATCTATATGGCATACCCACACATTCATCAATCGGTGTAGCAAACCACAAACTACGAGCAGCCTCACTTCCACATGTGAGCAACTCAATGAAAAATGAAATTTTGAATTTAGATGAATTGTCTATTGATGAAGATACGCTTATTTTCTCAGGAGATGAAAAAGGAGCTTCTATTAAAAAAGCTTTGCTTGTAAGCAAAACTTCTGAAGAAGAAATGAGAAAAAGATACTCAATTCTTTTTGAAAATGAAAATTTCAATCTTGAATTTAAAAAAATCTAACAAGGCCCACAAAAAAACAGCGTTTAAACGCTGTTTTAAAAATCTAACTATTAAACTCTACAATATCTTTTAAGATTTTATATTGTCTTGCCTTTTCTGCAAGCAACTCTTTACTTCGTTTCGCAGCGTCAACCATCCCTTGTTCTTCTTGTTGAACCAGTGTATGCCTAAGGCTCACATACTCATCTGCAAGCTTATGCATTCTACGCCTAGCATCTTCCATTTCCCAAGAACGGGCTGCTCTTTCATCTATCCAAGTCCTTTCTCCGTTTTTTTCATTCATACTCTCATTTTACGCTCTTCTTTTTTACCTTCGTAATATTCACGTGATCCACGAATTTCTTCCATTCCCATCTTTGGACCAAGGAATACCAAGCTATGTTCAATAGCACGAGCTCTATCACGAACATCTTGTGCAAAATCCTCATGCTCTTGCTCATTTGCAAATACATGCAAGTCATCAATCACTTCATTTATTTCTGATATCATCTCACCATATTTTTCAATTTTTTTGTCATATGTTTCACGATCATGAGACATGGCTGCATGCATGGCGTGCTTGCGAATATCAGATTTCAAATCCACTAAAAGACTTCCTAGCTCTTTACGCTCATCATGGTCAAACATATCGTGAACTGACCCATGATATAATTCTCGAAATGATCCTCCCATATCCTTAAATATGCCATATTTCTTACGAACATTGTGTGATGCTTTTTGTTCAAGTAATTTTTCTGCAAGAGTCTCTTCATATACACGATATATTTCCTCAAATGCCTGTATATAAGGCCACAGATGCTTCCCTAAGCCGATCATTATGTTTTCTAGGTCTACCAGACTAATACCATAATTACTTTGCACAGACGCCAAATTACGACCCATATCACCTGATATTTCTTCTGGTACAAAGGGTGGTAAATTATTATAAGTACGCTCAAAAATAGATAATGTATGTTTTACAGCTGGATCATGCATAAAATAAAGATTGGAAGATTAAAAAATTGAAAAATTACTTCTTTAAGCTGTTAATATACAAATTTAAATCTTTTGCTAATTTACAGTATGAATCATTAAGTTCAACAAACTTCTCTCTTTTAATATACCTTCTCCCAAAAGCCACTGCCAAATGACTTCTTGTTTCAACTATCTCAGCTCTTGCTATATACAATGTACGATTTTTATCTTTAAAATAGTACCTACCATGTGCTTCAGACATATTTGCAATGACAGAATTTCCTGATCTTCTTAATTGAGAAGTTAATGAATATTTTTCTTCAGAAGGAAATGAGTCTGTTTCATAATATACTTTCATTAATAAAGAATATCCATCCTTCCAAATATCCAGTTCATAAAAATCTTTATATAGGTGCGACATAATATTATAATCTTTTAGTCTTATAATCTTTCACACCCTTTTTAGTATACCACACTCGAAACCCACTCAAAAGCTCATGTATTCACGCCAACGCAAATACAATTCTCTTGTCGCCCACAAATCTCCTGCGCAATAACGTGCAATTTTTTCATATTCTCCTGATTCAAACAAAGGTTTTACATCATGACCAGTAACGCCTCCGGATTTTGGTGATTTTATACCAAAAGCTTTACAATAAAAATCCAAATTAAACTTGCGAGCGGCACTGTAAAAAGTAAGTTGTTCAAGTAAATCAATATGTTGATCCGTGCTATACCTATATGGCACTAGATTCTTGCTTGGCTTTACCTTTAACATTGCTGAGCGAAGCATTAGGACCGGGCAATCAAAGCCCCTTCCATTAAACGTAACAAACTTATTAGCATGGGCTATTGCCTTCCAAAATTTTTCTAGAATTTCTTTCTCACTTCCGCAATAATATTTAATATTACCTTCTTCAAAATCTTCTGTTTTTTTATTATTATCATGATAATATACAACTCCTTTTTCAGACTCAACACTTAGCATTCCAATCGCAACTATTTTATTTGTCGGCGCCCACAAAGCCATCTGTTCTTTTACTTTCTTTTCGTCTTTCCTACTATTGGCAAACTTTAGAAGATATTGTTTTTGAGTGTCATCAAACGAACCAAAATCTTGAGGAATTGTTTCAATGTCAAAAATTACTGTTTTCATATGGGGTGGTTTTAAAGTTTATAAAGTTTAAAGTTTATAAAGTTTTTATTCCAGACAAATCTTTCGATATGTAAAGACTTTATGAACTTTATTACTTTTTAACTTTCTTACTTACTGCGTACATAGCCACACCCGCTGCCACACTCACGTTTAAACTTTCTTTTTTTCCATACATTGGAATATGCACGACATTGTCGCACAATTTTAAAATATCTTCAGAAATTCCATCTACTTCATTCCCCACGACAAGAGCAATATCTTTAATATTTTTTATATCTAGTACACCAATGTCTCTACTACTTTCATTTTTCTCCAACCCCACAATCTTAACTCCTTTCTTTTTTAGAGATATTATTAATCTTTTTAAATTTTTTCGTTTGACCCACGGTATCCATTTCTCCGCCCCGAGAGACACTTTATCAATCTGAGGCTTAGGAGGACTAGCCGTATACCCAACTAAAAAAATCTTAGTCACGCCAAAAGCATCGCCTGTACGAAACATTGCGCCCACATTGTGGCAAGAACGTATATTGGGTAAAATTAAATAAAAATTTTTCTTCATAATACATCTATTGTAACCTCTCATCTTACAAAAAACAACCCCTATTTTGAGGTTGTTTTAAAATAATAAATTTAAATTAATCTCGAGGCTCGGGAGGATCTCTATGCAATGAATCTTTTATTTCCTCGGCTCTTTGCCTAATCACTTCAGCTGGATTTGGTTTTAATCTTGGAACCACATCTTCAGACTCATTTTCTCTTGCATCACGTAAATCCTGAATCTTATCTTGAGCATCTTCTCTACCATCCATTTTCTTCAATCTTTCCACAGCATTCTTACCTTTTTCTCTAATAACATCTGCTACACCAGTTGCCTTTTCTCTTATCACAGCGGTGCGTTCTTTTAAATCTTCTTTACGATCTTGATTTAGCTGTTTGAGTGCTTCTTTTGCATCCTCATCTCCGTCTTTGGCTTTCTCTAACAAATCATGTTTTTCATCTCGAAAAAGCTTGACTTCTTCAGCATGTTCTTCGATTCGATCTTTTACATTTTGAAGGTGCTCACGAACGGGCTCTGGAATATTTTCATTATTAATTGCATTTAAGAGTCTTGTTCCTTGTTCAAGTCCTTTTTGACGAAGTTCTTGAATACGTTCTTGTTTATCTTCAGGGATACTATCTTCGATTTTATCCATCACTTGTTCACGTCTAAGTTGAAAATCTGCAAGGTGTTCACGTAGACGATTTACTTTTTCATCTGACTTATCCGTCCATTTTTCTCTTTTTTCTTCCACTTGAGACATAAATTTCTGAGCTTTTTCAATCATTTTTTCTGCACGCTCCTGCACGCTCTCATCTTCACTCTCTGACATAAGCTCTGCAATACGCATACGCTCTTTGGCATGTTGTAATTGCTTTTCAGCTTTTTGTATTGGATCAAACGTGAGACCTGTGATAACCCGTTCTTTCACCTCGCGCCACCACAATCCAAATGTAGATGGCACCTCAGTTATTTCTTCTTCTACTAAAACTTCCTCTGAATCTAAAACATCTGCTTCAGTACTAGTCTCGGTAACAGAACTGTCAACTTCATCAGTCTGAGCCATTACAGCTGTACCAAAACTAAAACATAGAGCAAATATGAGTCCGAGGAATAAAAAACGTGTGTATTTCATAAAATTTGAGTTAAAAATAAAACCTATACTGATATATTTTTAGTATAGGTCCTGAAAATTAAAATTACCAATAAGTTATTAACATATATTTAACCAATAGATACGCGTGGGACGAATAAAAAAACAGCTACCGCAATTGCAATACCTGATATTAAGTAGAAGTAAACTAAAGAGAAGTCAGATTGTGGGGCATTAGCCCCTGACGTTTTATGTTGCATATGTTTGTGTTTGTTTTTGGTGCAGAAATTATTTTTGTTTCTGCTTTTTGTATGTTTGTAATTACATTATAGCATAAAAATACGTGTTTGTCAACCTTGAATTTTTTACAGAAGTGTCGTACAATATGAATAACAATCTCGCGATTGTTATTTATCCTGAGTTTCCGTAGAAACGAAGGATCTTTCCTAAGAAAATTTATGCAAACAAAAAACCTAAAAAAATACTTACAAGAATTCCTCGAATACCTGGAGATTGAAAAAAATCGTAGTGAAAAAACAATTCAAAACTATGATTTTTATTTACATAGATTTCTAGAATGGCTCGGGGACAAAAAAGGGCCTTCAGCTATAACCGGAGAAAAAGTACGCAAATATAGATTATGGCTTAATAGACTCATAGATGTACACGGAGAACCACTGAAAAAAAATACACAAAACTATCACCTCATAGCCTTGCGTTCATTTCTCAAATACATGGCTAAACGTGATGTAGACACTCTTGCACCAGAAAAAATAGAATTAATGAAAATGCCTGATCGAGAAGTAAGTTTTCTAGAAGGAAGTGATTTGAATAGGATATTAGAATCCCCTTTTAAAAATATTAGTAGCAAACATCTAGAAGAACAAAGCAAAAAAGGAAAAACTCCACCAACACTTCTGATTGCGCATAGAGACAAAGCTATGCTTGAACTCTTTTTTTCTACAGGCTTACGTGTATCAGAATTGGTAAAATTAAAAATTGAAGATGTAAACCTAAAACGAGACGAATTTAGTATTACAGGAAAGGGTGGGAAGATTCGTGTAGTATTTTTGTCAGAACAAGCAAAATATTCAATTAAAAAATATATTGATTTGCGAGGAGATATGAATCCATATCTTTTCATTTCTCATGACAAACGAACTGGGGGCAATGATAATGACGAACCACTGACTCCTAGGTCCGTGCAAAGAATCGTTCAAAAACATGCCCGTGAAGCAGGTATTACGAAATCTGTTACTCCCCATACAATGCGTCACTCATATGCAACTGACTTACTACAAAATGGAGCTGATATTAGAAGCGTCCAGGCCATGCTCGGACATTCATCTATTACCACAACTCAAATATACACACATGTTACAGACAAAGAACTAAAAAATATACACAAAAAATTTCATGATAAAGATCGTAATAAATAATATATGTTTACTTCATTTCTAATAGTTCTTGGCATCTCCTTTCTTCTCAGCATAAGACAAATAAATCCAAATCAAATCGGTATTGTATTCCGATTTGGTAAATTCACTAGGGTAATAAAGCCTGGATGGAGAATTGTCATAATAAAAATAGAATCCCATGTAAAAATAACTGATACTGAAACACTTTCTGAAAAACAACTTATGGAACTCATTAAAGACGGCGTCCCTCATGAGATCATTGACAAATTAAGAAAAAAAAGCTAAACTAAGCCACGTCCTTCAAGCGCCTGTAGTTCAATGGATAGAATAGAAGCCTTCTAAGCTTTAGATCGAGGTTCGATCCCTCGCAGGCGCACAACTTGCCAATAAAAAGTCCACTTGCTATAATAAAGTCACCTAAATAAAGGTGATTTTATAATTAACACAGTCAAATATGGCAGCACTAATCCCAATCCTAGTGGTGATAGGTATTATCCTACTCATCAGCATCCGCCAGGTAAATGAATACCAACGCGGAGTAAAGTTCCAACTCGGTAAATTTACTAGAATAGTAGAACCAGGATGGAGAATTGTACTTCCAATTTTCCAAAGCATGATGAAAGTCGACATGCGTGTAAAGGCAGTAGACGTGCCATTTCAAGAAGCAATTACAAAAGATAATATCCCTGCAAAGATTAATGCAGTTATTTATTACAAAGTATCTGATGCAGCAAAAGCCGTACTTGAGGTTGAAAATTTCTGGTTTGCAGTGAGTCAACTCGCACAAACTACAATGCGTAATGTTGTTGGTGAAATGGAGCTCGATGAACTCCTAGCCAAAAGATTAGAAGCAGCAGAAAAAATTAAAACTATTGTAGACAATGCAACCGACCCATGGGGAATCAAAGTTGAAAGCGTAGAACTCAAAGATGTAATATTACCAGACAACATGCAGCGTACTATCGCAAAACAAGCTGAGGCTGAACGTGAAAGACGCGCAGTGATTATCAAATCAGAAGGTGAGAAATCCGCGGCTCAAAACCTAGCTGATGCTGCAGAAATGCTTTCTCAACAAACTGGAGCTCTTCACTTACGAACACTCAATAGTCTAAATGACTTGAGCAGTGACCAATCAAATACGGTTATCTTTGCTATGCCGCTTGAAATACTACGTGCATTTGAAAAGGTTGGTAGTCAGTAAAACAAACATACAGTCAAAATAAAAACCTCCTAATTAGGAGGTTTTTTAATATCTAAATCCGCACTGGGGTGGCTAACGGGAATTGAACCCGTATTGCCGGTACCACAAACCAGAGTAATAACCATTATACCATAGCCACCCCGCTACGGATTTATATTTAGACGAAACAAGTATACATGAAGACAAGCTCCTCGTCAAGAAGTCGATCATACCTACTCACACGCAAACATAGTTACATAAGCTCCAACCCATGACATACCAACATCTGTTATGTTTGGCTTAAGCATACCTTCGTTGTGTGCAGGTGAATTTTGCCAACCAATCCAAATAGTGTCATACGCATTTGGATAATTCCACGCCAAATTCTCTACACAATATGTACGACTTCCTTCATTATATGCTTGGTCAAACCTATCATCAAAGCCAGTGTGTGCAAAATCATCAGTATCAAACATGTACTGGCTATGTCCCTTTGCAATTTCATACAATAAGTTATCATGCACAACAACACCAAGTCCGTTAGCTTTTCTATATGCATTTAATTCATCTATTGTTTGTTGTTCAAGTGTGCTAATTGTATATGTAGAAACTGGATCAACCACAGGATCCACAACAGCCTCAGGGCTATCTGGAACTTCTTCTGGGATATGTTCTATGACGTCGACTTTGTCTGGAACTTGGCTAGTATCTACTACACTAAATAATAATTCACTTACAATATCTGCTTTAGTAATTATTTCACCCACTTCTGACACCAAACTAAAAGTTGTGTCACTAACTGTACGGACATCCTGACTCCATAAATTCAAAGAACCGCTTAATTTTGAAATTCCCTCAGAACCAACATAATAAACTGTACTACGATCTGGAGTCTTTATAAGCTGACCTTCGTGCGGAGATACCTCAGTTAGAGCAGATCCTTTTTTGTAATTTGGCCAATTATACGATGGTACGTCTCTTACCAAGACACCCCAAGAAGACCCATATAGCTCGTTTAGAATTGATGGACTTTCTACTTTTGACCTTACACCGTCAGCTGACACAACATAAATTGATGGGGATTCAAGACGTTTGATCAAACGTGACCCAGGTCGATAAGTCATCCCCGCAGGAGATGCAAGAGGATACAAATCAAGACATGCTCCATCTATAGCTCGAACAATATCCCAACTCTCATGCCATGTAAAAAATACCTCATCATTGGCATAATATTTTGTTTCGAGATCTTCTGTAACAAAATAAACTGCTGAGCCGCTGTGTGCTTTTACTACTTCGCCTGGTATTAATTCAGGACATGTCGCACTATGAGTGACCTCTGGGTATATGAAAGCAAAAGCTAAAACAAAAATTGTTATAAAAAATATTTTTTTAGTCATATGCAATCTGAGTTATAAAATTATCTGTTTGATTATTTATTTTGCATCATACCCCACCCATTCCCTCCCCTATTAGGGGAGAGTTAGGGAGGGGTTGCGTTGTGATGATATAAATATGTATGTTTCGTAATTAGAGGTATCTTTTTTATTAAATATCCTCACTATGGGGTAATACATTTTTGCGAGGCTTGCCCACCATAGACATCTTTATAAAATTTAAAAAATAATCCCACAACCTCTTATCAAGCACAAATCGACGAACTGATACTTGGCATTTCAAACTCATATCAAGACGTATTTTACCAAACACACTCAACTTGCGGCACAAATCCATGTCTTCACCATATCTCAACCTCTTATCAAAACCATCTGTTTGATCATACAGATCTTTTTTGAAAGTCATATTATTTCCCATGGGCCCAACCTTACCAAAAGATACTGAGACCGCAAACAACCATAATGACCAATGATTGAAAAATCGCAATACACGCTTCCACACTGGTGCATCATAAAATATAAATTGTCCTCCAATACATACCAACTTTTTATTACTCTGAAATCTATTATAGACTTTTTCTAAATACCCTTCAGGTAATCGAGTATCGGCATCCACATGTACTATAAATTCACCCTTCGCAATTGATGTACCTGCACGTCGTGCAGCACCTACTCCCTGTCTTTTTTCTTGAACCAAGACAACGCCAAGCTCACGAACAATATTAACTGTATTATCCGTAGAATTATTATCTGCGACAATTATCTCTATATCAAAATTAGATCGTAAATTTTTTAACGACTCAACACATGGAACTATAAACTTCTCCTCATTATATGCTGGTACAACAATAGAAAATAATGGTTGTTTTTCTTTCATAATATCTATATTGTACCAAATTAACACACTTAAAACAAAAAATATTCAAAAAACTTTATAAAATAACCAAAGGGGGTCCGGGGGAATAGCTGTTTGAACCCCACATTGTTAATATAACTATATATACTTAAAGGCAATAGGGGTGAGTTCTATTCCTCCCGGAACTTTTTGTTACTTTTTGGTTACAAAAAGTAAGGGAGGAAAAATCGGGCGATGTATTATTGACGATAACTATGCAAAAAAGTAATAAAGAATACCCCTTTTTAGAGGGTATTCTTATAAAAATCGTAAACTTTGGTTTTTCTAACTTATATCAACTATGTCCTAGTCATGCAAAATATTTTGTAGTTGGAAATTATCTGGCACAGTAGATTGCTCAAGAGGATCGGTATTGTAAAATTGGCTTGTATCATCTTCTATACTAATTCCCCATTGGAAGTATCCTCCATATGGATTGCCAGCAGTACCCTTGTATGCAATAAAGTAAGCAAAATATGCAAAACTATATGACATCAAAATCACCATGCTTCCGAGCGCCCCATAAAGAATAATCTTACGCGCGCGACTGACTCTATCCTCTGCCCCACCAGATGTCATGTACAAATAACCGCCATACATAGTATACGCAACGGCAAGAGTACCTACAATAGACAAAAATATTTTAATAATACGCGCTACAACTACACGTATATCAGACGGTTCTCCATATTGAGCACCTTCTTCACCTGCAAAAGCTTGCATCTGCCCTTGAATGCTGTTGCCTTTAATTGCATCTCTTACTTGCACTTGTGCAGAAGCAACATTATCAAATATATTACTAAAACTAAATACACAAATAATTACAGCAACTATACCAAATAAAAAAAATTTCTTTTTCATATATAAAATTGATCTGTATAAGAACCATTATATCCCACACCTGTTACCTCTGTTACTCTACGTCCCACAAAATATGCAATACTAAAAGCCATAAGTGTAAGCATGAGTCCAATAACTGCACCTTGCATAGTCTTACGTGCTCTGGTGATCTTCTCTTCTTCACCATGTGATGTGATCATGTGATAACCAGAATAAACAAAAAGATATGTAAAAGCAGCTCCCATCAAACCCAAGAACATTTGAATGGCACGAGAAGCAATAACACGTGGGTCTGCTGGTTCATCACTATATCCTGCATACTCAGCACCTATCTCGAGTTGTGACATGGCTTGTTTTTCTACATCACTCCTCTTATCTAAATTAAAATTAAACTCAAAACCTGAAAAAAGTATAACTATAAAAAATATAATAATAATTCGTTTCATAATACTTATTATGCGGTAGATGCCGCAAGCATTCGTGGCACGATAAATGCACTTATACTATACGCACCTAGTGTAATAATAATACCTATAATAGCTGCTGTAATAACTGACTTTGCTTTTTCAATTTGTTCATCCTTGCCACGAGCAGTCATCCATAAATAACCTCCGTAAACCATAAGCACGGTGAAAAGCACACCAGTAATCGACAAAATAATATTTACTACACGACCAATATTTTCTGAAAGTGAAAATTCATCTGTATTTTTATCATAACCAGCCTTTTCCCCAGCCTGCTTTATCATGTCTCCTCCAAGATCTATACCAAGACTCGGTGTAGGTGCAAATAAAAAGGATAGGGCAAAAGCTGCTATGAGTAATGTAAGTGTATATTTAATCATATATAAAAATCTACTACTCCGCAACAAACTTACGGAGTATAAATAAGTAACCTTTGTAATAAACAGCTCAAATTAAATTTTCTTGTCCGCCTTGGGTGGATTAAAATCTTGCGGTTACAAAGATGGTAATCGCATACGCACTCACTATAATAAATAACCCAATGAGGGACGCAATAATAATCTTTCTTGATTTCTCGACTTGCTCATCCTTTCCTTGTGCAGTCATCCACAAAATTCCTGCATACACCATAAGCACAAGAAACATAATACCAACAATACTCAGAACCGCATTTATAAAACCACCAACAATATTACCAACCTCTCCTTCTGTAACTCCTGATTTACCTGCAACGGTTTTCAAAGGACCGCCAGAATCTTGGATTCCCTGTGCCAAAGCAACGACTGCATTACCAAAAGCAAGTTTAATTAATACTACTATGCTAATAATTTTTTTCATATAAAATATATATCTACTTCAAAAAGATTTACGTAAAAAATATTATAATCCATCCTGACATTTGGCAGCATCCCAACCTTCATTCCATTCCCATTTATCAATGACTAAATCATTGTTTACACTCTGAGTACCGACTTGTTGACATGCACCCTCTGTTATAATGCCTCTATCTACTTTTATGCCCCCGGTAAATTCGCCAGCTTGTGTAGTGGCAATCCAATCATAACAACACCCAAGTGGGACATCTCCTACTACATCAGGAGCCGGAGGTGTAACCTTTTCCTGACCTTCAATCAAACGTGTTTGTACAAAGTTTGTAAAGGCGTATGAACTAATCACCACAATAAGCCCTATCGTAGCTGCTATCAATGTTTTTTGTGCCTTCTGGACTTGCTCATCCTTGCCCTGTGCAGTCATCCATACGAAACCAGCATAAACCATAAGGACGAAGAACAAAATACCTGAAAAAGCAATTCCTGTCTTTATAATATTCCCCATTGCATTAGGAATCTCTCCTTCTGTCACACCAGACTTATCAGTCACAGACTTGAGATTACCAGTGGCATCTCCTAGAGTTTTTACGGCATATACATCATTTGTAAAACCAAAAATACTTATTCCAAATAATATCGTTATAATAAAAATTTTAGAAAACAACTTCAAACTCATAAATTATAGCCATTTACTAAGAAGGATCGTTAGCACAAACATTGTTCAAACATATTAAATCACCATTACAATCATACACATCAAAACAATCAGAATAAGGTTCGCCTACAGGAATAATACAATTATTATTCACACATTGATAACCTACAACGGCATCCACACAATCATCTGTCACGCCACACTTTCCATCCTCAAATGCACAGACCACTCCGTTACACTCTTTATTAAGACCGCAATCACCATCACTAGAACACATTACAGCCGTACAAATATCGACATAACACACGTTTGCACCACCACCATCAACACAATCGGAATCTGATGTGCATATATCACCAACAGGAACTGTCCCTTCATTTCCCAATTCTGAACTCACCTGAGCCCAAACACATCCAGAGCCATAATCAGTACAATCTGTTTGATTATCTATATCACCACATTGATCTGTTCCTTGCTCGAGGCATGCATTATTACTACCCCATACACATCCTGAACCATAGTCAGTACAATCTGTTTGATTATCTATATCACCACATTGGGCTGTATTTTCTTCACCACAAAATCCTGTAACCGCAGCAGGACTATCAGGACTAGGACTGGTTGGACCACCCCCACCACCAACATTCCCTACACTACTAAATACAAAATTTGTAATTGCGTACGCTGCGAGAACAATAATAATACCAATGATCGCACCGATGATCGTATCAAGTGCTTTTTTGGACTGTTCTTCCTTACCACGTGCAAGCATCCATACGATACCTCCGTAAACCATAAGTATGAAAAAAAGTACTGAAATAAGAGACAGTGCCGAACCAATAATATTACCTACAATAGTAGGAACATCTCCAGTATTCAATCCTGCTGCCCCTGCAGTCGTTTTAAGTCCATATGTGGTAGACTTTGGGTCAGCTGCTGATACAGTTGACACAAGAAAAACTACACCGATGAGTGCAACAAGTATGCCGAGTAAAAATGAAAAGTTTTTTTTATTATTCATATAATATTACCTTAATATATCATTACCATACTGAATACCAGTAGTAGCTCTATGCAAATTTCTCAACACAAAATTTGATATTGCATATGCTGATAATATAATCACCAAACCGACCACCGCAGCAAACAATGTCTTTTTTGCGGTATCAACACTCTCTGAATTACCACCAGAAGTCATCCAGCGAAAACCAGCATACAAAATAATTGTAGTCGCTATAATACCAAGTAGTCCTAATGTAACATTGATAATACTTGTGATGATAAGACGCGGATCTCTATCACTCAAACCACTCTCATTCACACACTCGAGTCCCAATGGATCATCTGCATCGTCACAATAAGTAGCAAGTGTCCCACCAGTACTTGCGAAAAGAGCCGAAGGCACCATCACCATACAAAAAATACCCACCAAAAAGAGTGAATAAAAATGTTTGTTTTTCATAGACAGAAGTAAAAAGAATAAGAGATGGTATGGCAATGATTGTCATGCCATCTCTTATTCCCGAAGGAGTAAGAGATAAAGATAAAAACAATACTGATTCTATCAAAAAATTTAGATAAGATTTCCTTGATTTGCATCTGTAGCTGTAACAAGCTTCTCCAAAACGAATCGAGAAATTGCCCAAGCTGACAAGATGATTGCTAAACCGATAATACCAGAAAAAATCCATTTTCTAGCTTCACCAACTTTTTCATCATTACCACCAGCAGTCATCCAACGGAAACCACCAATAAGAATAATCACAACAGAAACAATACCAAGAAGACTGAGAGCAACATTGATAATACTTGCTGCAGTAGTTCTCAAATCTTGACTACCCAATAAAATTGCTTCGCCAGTAGTACCATCTGAAGACACTCCAGTGTCAATAAGATTCACACCAAATGGATCGTCTCCACTTGCTGCTCCTACTAGATTAGGTGATAGCATCAAACCTACAGTAAGCACGAACGCAATAGCGAGTACTTTTTTATATTGTGCTAATTTATACATTAAATACATGCGTATCACCTCCCTTCCGTAATGAGATTATATTCATACTAAATATTAATACTTAAATTATATACAAAATATTATAACTAATTTTTGAAATTAGCAACGACTACAATGTGCACTGTCAGACCAAGACTATAGTGCACCCATTCCTTCTATAACTAATGTAATTATAGCATAGCTGCTGAAAATCACAACAATTCCCACCACTGCCCATATCATAGCCTGATTACCTTTCTTCACACGCTCTGCATTTCCACCAGACATTATCCACATGACGCCCCCATATATAAATACTAATAAAGCAGCAGACCCCATGAAACCAGTTAAAGCTTTTATTACATTTCCAAATATAACAGGAATTGCGTCTACTGTTCCCAATGGATTTTTGAGAGGTGTGCACTCTGGCGGTTGGCATGAATATGTACTTGCTGGTGACGCTGTTCCTCCTGCTGGAGTGCCTGCGGCAGATGGAGATGGGGATTCAGAAGTTACAGGATCGACCCACTCACTTTTCATGTTTGCCCAACCTATATTTCCACCATATGAAACAACATACCATGTAGTATTTTTTGGAGAATTTGCACAACGATCAACTTCAGCACCATTTGGCATATTTGTAATACTTGTAGCACCACTTCCTGCTGCAGGAGCATCTCTTAAAGCCAGACCTGTCCCATCTGCTGGATTGATAACAAATTTTTTTGCAGGCTGTTCACAAATAAGTAAACCGGCAGCTGGAGCAGGAGGTGTAGAAGGAGATGGAGATGGGGACGCAGAAGTAACAGGGTCGACCCACTCACTTTTCATGTTTGCCCAACCTATATTTCCACTATATGAAACAACACGCCACGTGCCATTTTGAGGTGCATTGTTACAGCGATCAACTACAGCATCATTTGGCATTTTCACAATACTTGTGGCGCCACTTCCTGCTGCTGGAGCATCTCTTAACCAAAGACCTATCCCATCTGCTGGATTGATAATAAATTGTTTTACAGGCTGTTCACAAGTAATTGCACCGTACGCATTTTCTACAAAAAATCCCATTGATAAAAACAGTATTACTATTGCAGAAAAAATAATTGTTTTTTTCATATAATATTCACTAATTTACAAATGATTCGAATCTACCAATGTGCAAATTCGAATATTTGTAAATTCGCATCATTTGTAAATTCGTCTATTTTTAAATTCCTCTGAATTCAGAAACTACACCAAGCGCATCTAGTAAGAAATCTACCATTATATATGCACTAAACACAATGATAAGACCAATGACTGCTGCTATAAGTACTTGTTGCCCCTGCTTGACACGTTCAGCATTACCAAATGAAAATATCATAAGGAAGCCACCGTACACGAAAAAAGCAAAAGCAAATCCAGCGATAATGGCAAATATTCCTTCCCCATAATTAATAAACAATTGTAACAAATCATTGATATTACGACATGTGCCAGAAAAAGCACAGTCAGGTAAAGGACCTTGATACCCTGGCGGCACTCCATACCTACCTTTTAAAAACTCATCAACTATAACTTCATTTCTATGTACGCATTCTTTTTTTGCGTCATTCCATCCACAACTTTCTGATTTTTTACAATCATCCTGTGTAAGATCTGAACAAATCCCCACATCAAACTTACTAACACACTTTAATTTATCTGACCAAAGACAGGTGTTATCACCCTCACACAAAGGCTTAGTTGATTTATCTTTACATGCCTGCACATCATGAGTACCGCTGCCAACACTACTCATATCACATTTTTTTCCTGAAACGTTACCCACAGCATCTTGGATACTAGTCGTATATGAAGAAAGATTTGAATCTTTTGTAAAATCTTTTATTGGAGCACATGACCTGGAACCACTTATATTTAAAGCGGTACATTTCGCCGCATACTCTGTCTGGAACTCAGCTTCTGTTTGTACAGTCGCATCAAAATCTAATTGTGCGTTCTCGTAATTACAATTTTGTAATCCAGCACTAGAAGAATTTCCCCAACAAACACACTTAGCCATATGTACACCTGTCACAACAACGAGCCCTTCTGCTATGTCTAAACGTGCCTGAAAATTTGGATCATTATTTTCTGTTGCTAGCTCACTACATGATGCCTGGGCACCTGACCCTGAATAAGAATCTTTGTAATAATTACCTCCACTTTCATCAGATAGTGTGAGGCAGCTGCCATCATCTTCCCATGTTGCACCAAACATATTTGCATACCCTGTGGCTGTAATATTATCATCACCTTCATCAGGACAAGGTTGAGATGGAGTTAAAACTCCAGCCAATTCTTGCCAACAAAGAATTTCATTTGCCGACGGAATTTCACAAGAATAAACAGCTTCTATAGCTAGGTCAGTATTATAAAAGTCGCA
>JABGUG010000006.1 GCA_018646705.1 Candidatus Parcubacteria bacterium
CACGCGTCATCTACTCCACCCCCAACATGTTGAGGGTAGTATCGGTCAACATTTTCATCCAAAACTTCTATTCCCAAAAAGTTGGGGATATAGCCAGCTTTTGTCAGACCAGCCCACCCCACCAAACCAATCAAAGTTAATAATATAATAAAAATGATCTTCTTTTTACTCTTTTTCGGTTTTTGTCCTTGTGTTAAATTGGGAGATCCTTGTTCCATATATATTAAAAAAATTATAAATATTTCCCCAACCCTTTATCCTCTACTTTTTTAAGTAATGCTTTTACTTTTGGAACGTCGTCTTTGTGACACACGAGAAGAGCGTCTTTTGTATTAACAACGACCATTCCCTTGAGTCCGATTGTGGTAACAATCTTTTTATCCTCCTCATTCAACATAAAACAGTCCGTTGATTCAAGATCTACAACATTTCCTTTTTCAAAATTTTTATCGGGGCTGTTTACCAGGGCTTCTTTGAGCGCGTACAATGTTCCTGGATCACTCCAACCAAGATCAACTTTTAACACCACAGCTTGATCAGCACTAACTTTTTCTACAATTGCATTATCAAAAGATATTGCCTCAAGTTTTGGATATTCTTCATCTAAATCGCTGTTTCCATTTACCATGTCTTCGAGTGCGATATACATCTTTGGCTGATGTTCCTTATACAATCCCAATACAAAATCAATATCAAATACAAAATACCCTGGATTCCACATCCACTGCCGGCTTTCAAACATCTCCTGACATTCAAGAAGCTCGGGACGATACTTCCATTCTTTAAATTTATGAAGTCCGCTTTCAATATTGTCTCCCAAATGAATCCATCCTAAATTATGATTGGCAAAACGTGGCTGCTCACCCAAAAAAACAAAACGATTTGGATCTTGTTCAATAAGTTCTTCTGCTCTATGCAAAGCTTCGCGAAAATTTCCAGGTTTATCCATAAAATGATCTGCCCAAAGCATTGCCACCGTACCTGTGACACCTTGTTTTTTGAGTCGCATAAGTGCAAGACCTACAGCGGCTGCCAAATCACGTTTTGCTGGTTCACCTAAAATATTTTGTACAGGAATTTCTGGAACCTGACCGCGTACCATATTTGTATATCTATTATTTGTGGAAACATAAATATTTTTGAAACCAAATTCTTCAATACGATCCACCGCCATTTGCAATGTTGATTTATCATCCTTTAAAACTTCGAATTGTTTTGGTGATTCTTGACGACTAAGCGGCCACAGACGTGTGCCTGCTCCACCCGCAAATATTAATATATTCATATTCTAATTTGTATCTTAAAAAAAAGCTTTGACTAAATTATAAATAGGCTGTGTAATATTTTCTAACAACCACGGTGACGCAAGCGCAATAATTCCGGCCCACACAACACCACCTAGAATATCACGTGGATAATGAACTCCACAATAAACACGAGCTGAGCCAATAATGAACGAGAGTATCACAAGCACAATACCAAACCACAATGGTATACCGACCATAATGGCGACAAATGTGAGAAGATATGAAATCATTGTATGATCAGATGGAAAAGATTTCCACGTGTCAACAGCTTTAAACATTCTCTTGATATCTGGAAAACGAGCAATTGGACGAGGGTGCTTCCAGAGTATTGCAACAACATAGCTAATTCCAAATCCAAATAAATGTGCTGTAAAAAGTAATTTTATGAGTAAAGCAAATTGGTCTGGCGACTTATCAAACAAAACAAAAGCTCCCCAGCCAAGCACCGTGAGACCGAGTATGTAAATCAAAAATATTGCACAAAAATACATGAGTGCATCAAAAAACCTACTCTTACCAATATTGGAATTTATTTTGAGGAATAATTTGTGAGACCAACTTAATTTCATATTATTGTTTTAACCAACGCAAATAGCTTTCAACAAAATCATCTAGTTCGCCATCCAATACTTTTTGATCATCTGTTGTTTCAAAACGTGTACGTAAATCTTTTACCATGTGATATGGATGCAAAACATAAGAACGAATTTGATTTCCCCACTCTGGGCTTTTGTACTCACCACGCAATTTTAATCTCTCTTCCTCTTCTTTTTCCTCATGAATTTTTTGTAAACGAGATTGTAAAATTTTCATTGCAACTTTTTTATTTTGCAATTGAGACTTTTCATTTTGGCAACTTACTGTAACGCCTGTTGGAATATGAACAATACGTACCGCGCTGTATGTAGTGTTTACACTTTGGCCACCGTGACCCCCTGCCATGAACGTATCAATGCGCAAATCACTTTCATCAATCTTCATTTCTTCCTCTTCTACCTCTGGAATAACTTCGGTAAGCGCAAACGAAGTATGTCGCATTTTTTCTGCATCAAAAGGACTAATACGAACAAGTCTATGTGTTCCATGTTCTGATTTCAGATGTCCATATGCATGACGCCCTTCAACACGAAATGTTACTGACTTTATTCCAGCTTCCCCGCCTTTTGATTCATCCAGTATGACTGTTTTCCAATCTTTTTTTTCGCAGTATCGCATGTACATTCGCAAAAGCATTTCTGCCCAATCTTGAGCTTCAGTACCCCCACTTCCCGCATGAATAGAAACAATTGCATTTTTTGTATCATGTTTTCCATCCATTAATGTTTTGAATTCTAATTGATTTACTGACTTATTAATTAACTCATATTGTTTTTCAAGCTCTTCGCGTAAATTTACATCTTTATCCTCTGCATCCATTTGTGCCATTTCAAGCAAATCTTGTGCTTCTTTACTGAGTTTTTCCCACATATCAATTTCTGATTGCAAATTGCTCATTTCCTTACTTATTTTGGAGGCTTTCTCTTGATCATCCCAAAACCCTGGTTTATTTGTCTTTTCTAAGAGAATTTCTATATCCTTCTCCTTTTCTTTCAATTTCAAAATATCTCGCATTTCAGTGAGTTTCTTTGCTAATTCTTTGAGAGACTTTACTAGATTTTGCATGTCCATATACACTATATTACGCTAAACTGAACAAAAAAACAAGCCAAAATAATTGACTTGTTTTGATAATCTAACAAGGATTTACATCATCCCTGGCATACCCATTCCTCCACCCATTGGCGGCATAGGAGCTGGCTCATCTTTACTTGGTAGATCAGTTACCACTGCTTCAGTAGTAAGGAACATTCCTGCTACTGATACTGCATTTTGTAATGCAGATCGTGTAACCTTAGTAGGATCAATCACGCCAGCAGCAACCATATCCTCATATTGACCACTTGATGCATTGAATCCAAAGTTACCGTCATGCTTTTTTATTTCATCTACTACTACGGCGCCCTCATACCCTGCATTGTTTGCGATGGTACGAATAGGATACTCAAGTGCTTTTCGTAAAATTCCTACAGCAACCATTTCTTCATCAGACATATTCACATTATCAAGTGCCTTCATAGCACGCACAAGTGCAACACCACCACCAGGAACAACACCTTCTTCAATAGCAGCCTTTGTGGCGCCTATTGCATCTTCGATTCTATGCTTAACTTCTTTCATTTCAGTTTCAGTCGCAGCCCCTACACGAATCACGGCTACACCACCAGCAAGCTTTGCCAAACGTTCTTGTAATTTTTCTTTATCAAAATCACTATCGCTAGATTCTATAAAATTACGAAGCTGAGCAACGCGTGCCTCTACTTGGGCTTGGTCACCTGCGCCTTTTACAATTGTGGTAAATTCTTTTGTCGCGACAACTTTGCCTGAACGACCAAGATCATCTAAAATAACATTTTCTAATTTGAGTCCCAAATCTTCAGTAATTACTTTTCCACCAGTAAGAACAGCAATGTCTTGCAACATTTCTTTTCGTCTATCACCAAATCCAGGAGCTTTGATAGCAAGAACATTAAATGTACCACGAAGTTTATTTACCACAAGTGTTGCGAGAGCTTGACCATCTACATCTTCTGCAAGAATAACCAAATCTTTTTTTCCACTTTCTGCAACCTTTTCTAATACTGGTACAATATCCTCTACACTAGAAATCTTTTTGTCAGTAATGAGGATAAGCGCATCTTCATATTCTGCTTCCATACGATCTGGATTGGTTACCATATATGGAGAAACAAATCCTTTATCAAAACGCATGCCTTTTACTGTTTCAATCTCCATTCCAAAACTTTGTGATTCCTCCACTGTGATCACACCGTCATTGCCAACCTCTCTCATAGCTTCTGCAATCTTGCCACCGACCTCACGATCGTTGGCTGAAATTGATGCAACATTTGCAATCTCATCATCTTCTACTTGTTTTGAAATATTATTTTGAAGTTCATCTACAATTGCTTGTGATGCTTTGTGAAGTCCACGGTTTAATGCAACAGGATTTACGCCAGCTGTTACATTCTTTAAACCTTCTTTTACAATTGCTTGAGCTAGAACTGTGGCAGTCGTTGTCCCATCCCCGACATCATCATTTGTTTTGCTTGCAACTTCTTTTACAAGTTCAACACCAAGATTTTCAAACTTATCTTCTAGTTCAATTTCTCTTGCAACTGACACACCATCTTTTGTAATAGTTGGTGCACCATAACCTTTATCCAAAACAACATTACGTCCCTTTGGACCAAGTGTTACCTTTACTGTATCAGCCAAAACGTCAACACCTCTTACGAGTGCTTCACGTGCTTCAGTACTAAATTTAATTTGTTTAGGCATATTTTTTTGTCATTCTGAGCGCAGAGAAGAATCTTTCTTACCTTGCGCTCTTTTATTTAAAAATATAATGGATTAAACATGTTCTTCTTACGAAAGATCCTTCGGTCGCTCGAGCTCCCTCAGGATGACAGACAAACTACTCAACAATCGCGATCACATCGTCATGATTTAAAATTTTGTATTCTTCCCCCTCTGACGTAATTTCTTCGCCTCCCCATTTTTTGAAAAGCACTTTCATACCAACAGTAAGTCCTAACTTAGTAAGTTTTTCACCATTGCCAAGTGCAATGATCTCACCTTCTGCTTTTTTTTCTTTATCAACTGTGTCTGGTAATACAATTCCAGAAGCAGTCATTTCTTCTTCCTTGATTGGTTTGACCAAGAGTCGGTCACCGATTGGTTTTACATTCATAAAATTATGCTTAAATTATTAAAATTAATTTTATCACTCAATATTCTCGAGTGACAACAGCCTACACATCTTACTACCCTACTCACATGATGTCAAGAAACACATATTGTGGATATTTTGTATAAAAAAACCCGCTGTTGGCAGTGTGCTCGATGCGGCGACCGTATATGAAGGTCATGATGCCTGTCAGTAACATGATCTTCGAACAGCGCACGCTCCACGCATACTACCAACACCAGGTTCTTTGGTGTGGATCTCTAGTTTACTCCTAAAGTGCTTTTGTGTCAATTCGCTTATCTTAGCGGATTTTTTAAATATGGGTACAACAGGTGGATTACCTGTGGACATTGTTCAAAATATATCTACAGGATAGCCCTGAATATAGCCCTGTCATCAAAAGACCAATATAAGAAGAAAATAAATAATGATCAAAAAGTGCTAATGTAATATAAAAAAACAATAGTAAAACTGACATAAACACAAAAGACATATTATTAATAAGCCAATCCTTTCTTTTTTTCATTCTCTCCGCAGAGCCGTGCAGAAAAATAAGACAAGAAAGAATTACTAACATCAAAAGACTAAATCCAATAATTCCAATCTCACTGACAATCAAAAGAGGGATATTATGTACTGGCTGATATTCCCATCCAGGTCTTGTGGGATCTTTTTGATAAGAAGCTAGTGTATAATTTCCTATTCCAACTCCAATCCATTTATTATCCTGAAATATTTCCCATGACTCTACAATAGACGATGATCTTTCTGTTACTGAAACAATTTCTGCTTGAGAAGAGACAGAAAAACGTGTCTCAAGTATTGGCAAAAATACTATCACAAAAGAAACAAATAATAAAACAATATACGCACAGGAAAATGATGAAAAGAACCCTTTTTTATTATAAAAAGAATACAACATCAGTATAAGTATACAGAATACGGACACACCCAAGGCAGCACGACTAAAATTTAAAAACAGACCCGTAATAATTAATGTAGATAGAATATATTGAAATAAATAACCATACCTATTTCCAAATACACGCATAGAAAAAAGTATGATTGACCACAAAAATACCATAGCCATATATCCTCCCATTATGTTTGGATGGGAAAAACTACCATATGATCTAAGTAGTCTACCAATACTATCTGAAGCGACAATAGAAGCGCCGGGTAACCAAGCAGTATGTTCTGATAAACCAAGCCATTTAAAATCCCATGTAGTTTGAAAAACAAACTGAGATATTGCAAGAAGTATTACAGGAACAGAACCTAAAACAAACCAATATCCTAACTGACGGATATTTAGAGGACCAATAAAAATCATCAAAAATAATACCAAAGCCTCCATGATATGAAGTGACTGCTGTAATGCAAGATCTTTATCAAATGACCACAAAATAGAAGCGAAACTCCATAATACAAAAAGCAAAATAAAAAATAAAAAGATTCTATCCTTAGATAATTTGAGATTTGAGATTTTTATGTTGAAATTTTTGTGTTTAAGAACCCACGCAATAAAAACAAAAAAGATTAACCAAAGTAAAATTTCTGTAGCATAAAATCCTAGAGTTCCATACTCCCATTTTACCCCATTCAAAAATGATTCTCGTGTAATCAAAATCGTCTGCCAAGGTAAAACAAATAAAAAAATACGTAAAAGATTTTTAAGTATATTTTCTACAGACCATTTAAATCTCTTCATATAAAAATAAAATTTAAAAGCTGTCACACTTTATCTTCCATGATTCTCTGTATTCTACACGTCTATCATTCTCGTGAAACTTGAGCATTGAGTCACTTATTATTACACGTGAATCGTCTTTTTCTTGAACGCTCCCAAAATTACGTTTCATTTTTGAAAGTTGAATACCTTTTGCCTGTTTCTCAATCATATTTCCATATGCTCCACCCCACATACGCTCAAAAATATTTTTTACCGTTTGGCTTAACTTTGTATCCTCGACTCTCCAACGATGTAATAAATCATATTGCTGAAATGCATATGGTGTAAATTTTTTAATCCATGAATTTGCCTTTTGTATACTTTCAAATAAATTATCTCTGTCATACAACGGAACTAGCTGAGACAACCAATAAACTAAATAAATATCCGATCCATCTATAGATACATCCTCAATATTAAGGTTATCATCAGTCACATAAAAACTCAAACAAATTTTGTTTTTAATTTTGTTTTTTGTCCTTCGTAATTTAAATAGGGATAAAGTCAAAGTAACAAGCATACGAGAAAGCCACATTCGTCCTTTTTTTATGACAATAAAAACATCTATATCGCTATCGCCCTCGGCAACTGCTGATGCAACTGTATTGCACGCAAACACGGAACGGACAAATGGAATCCATCTTAATTTTTTAATTCCACACACTGCAACCTTCATTTTTTCCTCTATCAATTTTACACGTCTCTGACGCTCAGTTATAATTTTTTCTCTCCCTTTCAAAAATAAAAAACCTTGTTTATTTTGTACATATTCTAGATCTGATAATTTATCCAAAAAATCTTCATAGCTCAGACCTTTTGAAGGATTCCATAGATAACGAAAAAGCTCCTCCTTTGTAAGGGGGTGATCAAATAGATCAAAATAGGCCAATGTCTGAATAATTGAATTTTCAAAATCCTGCATATTAACCTTAGTTTACCCTAAATCATGCAAAAGTAAAAGACGAGCATTCTAGCTCGTCTTTTGTTAGTTCTTTTAATTTTACACATCAATTTTTCTCATTACCACTGGCTCTGGAGATGAAGAAGATCTTTTTTCTTTCTCTTCTAGAGATTTTTTCAAACCAACACTATCATCTACTATCATTTTACCATCTTTAAAATTCACTACTTGATCACGATTTATAATATACTCTTTGCCACCAATCATTGATGACTTTACAATATATTGTGCAATCAACTGACCATCAATTTCAAAAACAATATCTTTAATTTTACCCAAAACATTCCCAGACTTCGTCTCTACAGATAATCTTTTTAATTCTGAAAGATGTATTCGCATATCTCTTACTTCTTAATCCTTAATCCCTATTTCTTACTTAACAATCTTCCCTTCGATCACACCGCCGCCGCCCGCTATATCATCTCCCTTTTTCTGAAACAAAATTACTTGTTGCAATGCAGTAAGTCCTGTTGATAAGAACCAATACAATGCAAGTCCGGCAGGAAACTGAAAACTGATCATAAATGTAATAAATGGCATGAAATACATCATCTGTTTATTCATCATGGCGGACATTCCTTCATCTTTTCCACCTTTACCAGCTGCCACTGGTGGTTTCTTGCGAGAAAACATTCTGGCTTGCAAAAATTGTGCTCCACCAGCAAGTAATGCCAATACGATATTACCTGTCTTTCCTAAATCTAAAATTCCAAGAGAAATTGGATTGATCTCTCCAGGATTAGTTACAAATGGGTAAAGCAATTCAAATCCAGCCCCATCAAAAATACCACGTAACACCCAGTATAGTGCTAGAAAAACAGGAAGCTGGATGAGTAAGGGTAAGCATGATCCAAGAGGGTTCACTTTATTTTCTTTGTACAATTTCATTGTCTCTTGTGCCACCTTTTGTTTATCATTCGCATATTTCTTTTTGATCTCTTCAAGTTTAGGTTGAATTTCTGTCATTGCCTTTTGCGCTTTGATAGACTTACTAGTTGTTGGGTACAAAGCCAACTTGATAAGTATAGTAACAATCAAAATCACAACTCCAGCATCTGGAATAATATTATACAAAGCAACAAAACCATTGAAAATTGGTTGATATAATACTGCATTAAATATTTCACTCATAAAAGATGTTATCTACTAGGCAAGGAAGGTTTAAAACCTTTTGCTTAGTTTATTAAATTAACGAGGGGGATTATAACATGGGTCTTTCTTTTTTTCAAGTATAAAACCGCCCCAATAGGACGGCTTCATACTTTATAGATTCTAACGTGTTATTCTTTTTCTTTCACTTCCTCTTCCTCATCTTTCTTTTTTGTAGCCTTCTTAGCTTTAGCCTTAGGCTTTTTCTCTTCCTTCACCTCTTCAACTTTTTCTTCTTCAGGCTTTTCTTCCTTGTCCGCCGTAGCTTCAGCGGAGGTGGATTCTTCAAGAGTACTGTCAATTACAGTCTCATCGTCTTCACTACTTACTTCCTGTTCTCCACCAAGATCAACAACCTTGATCTTCCAACCAGTAAGATCAGCAGCAAGTCGAACATTTTGTCCTCCACGACCAATGGCAAGAGAAAACTGATCAGCTGCTACGTTTGCAATAGCTTCTTTTTCTTCTTCATTAAGCTCTACATGATCAACTTTTGCAGGTGAAAGAGATTGCTTGATGTATTCTTCTGCATTTTCACTATACTGAATGATATCAACTTTTTCTCCACCAAGCTCATCAATAATTGTTGTAATACGACTACCACGTTGTCCAATACAAGAACCAATTGGATCAATTGAATCGTCATCAGTAGAAACAGCAACTTTGGAACGGCTACCTGCATCTCGAGCAATACCCTTGATAACTACTTCTTCATTTCCAATTTCTGGAATCTCTTGTTCAAATACTGATTCGACCATACGATTATCTTTGCGAGAAAGAACAATCTCTGGACCACGATTTCCCATAGCAACTGAAGCAATATAAAATTTCATACGGCTTCCGAGATTGTAACGTTCACGAGGTACTGTTTCACTTTGTGGCAAAATACCTGTAATTTTTCCAAGGTCGATTAAATATCCACCAGTACGATCACGACGCTGTATAACACCTTGAGTCGTACCGCCTTCTTGTGTCTTGAAATCCTCAAAAACAATGTTGCGTTCAGCTTCACGAAGCTTTTGGATAATAACTTGTTTAGCAGTTTGAGCTGCCATACGACCAAAATCTCCTGGGACCTCCAAGTTAATCTTGATAATATCACCAACTTTTGCTTTTTTCTTATGTTCCTTTGCCTCAGATATCATAATCTGAGTTTTTGGGTTAAAACGGATAAGATCTTCAATCTCCTCTTCGCTTAACTCACGTTCTTCTTTGCGCGCTTCTTCACGACGCTTAGAAAGTTCCTCTTGATCTTTTTCAAGCTGCTCTTCGTCAAAATCTTCAGCAACCTCTTTTTCATCCCACATTTTCATATCCCCTGTTTCTGGATCAAAAATACAAAAAATATTTTGTTGTCTATTACCAAAATCTTTACGATATGCAGCTGCTAAAGCTGACTGCAAAGCTTCCATGACAGTGTCATAGTTAAGCCCTTTTTCATCACAGATAAACTGGATTGATTTAGCGATCTCACTACTCATATAGTTTTATTTATATTCGGATACCCGAATTTTATTTATAAAAAAACTAGCATTTGATAATGCTAGCGTGTATATACAATACCACAATTCAATGTCTTTGTCAAATCCAAAATCTAGTCTACAGGTATGTCATAATGATTGATCTGTAACCTTCCACTTACAAAATATAGGCTTATTTGCTCAAATTGTATTGCTGTATGATCGATATCTATATTATATTGCATACAATATTCATGTGCTGCAGTGAAAAGAGAGGTTATCTTTTTTTTACCTACTGACCTCTCTGCACTTCCATCATCACTATTCTTCCTTGTCTTAACTTCTATAAAACATAGCGTCTTGCCAAAATATTTTTTGTCGTGCCAAGCAATGATATCTATTTCTCCTTTTTTGTGAACACAAAAATTGCGTGCCACGATCTTGTATTCTTTTTTCAATAAAAAAGAGGCAGCACACTGCTCACCCCAATCACCCGTCTTTTGTTTTTGCGTCTTAGTCATGCCGGAATAATATCATGCACCCATGATACGGTCCCACACTGCAATCGTCTTGAATAGTAAAATTATTTTTATGTGCCCACACTTTTATTTTATTAAAGTCTATCAAGTCTTCATTTTCATCTGGACCAAGTGTTGAAAGACGTTCTGTCCAATCTACCACCACAATTCGTGCTTTTGGCTTGAGAATTCGTGCGGCCTCGTCAAGTGCTAATGCATAATCAGTGAAATGAAACAAAACATTTACAAAAAAGGCTACATCTAATGTCTTTGGAGAAATTACATTCCCTCCTGGTTTTTCAAGGTCTGCCCACACAGTTTCGATATTATTAAGTGCTTCAAGCGCTGCCCTACGACGAATATTTTCAAGAACATCTTTCAGAATATCTATTGCATACACAATCCCTCGTTCACCAACTATTTTTGAACCAGGAAAAATAACATGGCCTGTACGCCCACACCCAAAATCAGCAATATGCATCCCTTCGTGCACACGTGCACGCTCGAGAAGTTGTTGCGGATCAATTAAATGATTTCCTGAATGATAACTCATATCTATACTCATTTTGAGTTATAAAATATCTATATTCATATCATTACATCGTTACCCCTCCCTAGCCCTCCCCTAATAGGGGAGGGAATGGGTGGGGTTTAATGCAAAATAAATAAACAAACAGATACTTTCCTAATTTAAAATAATAATTATGCAAGACCACTAAATAAACGGCCGAAGACACTAAAGATAACTTCACCGAGCATCCCAGTCATACCCATTAGCGATAAAATAATAAAAATAATACCAAGCACCTTATATAAAAGATATGTACCGCCACTACCAATCTTTGCCTCTGCCCAATCACTGTGCCCAAAATTCGCTACAAACCAATCAGTCCTTATAACCATAAGCGACCCAACTAGAATAACGAAAACCCCGATAAAATATTTCATGAAAATTAGTAATTAGTAACTAGTGACTAGCAACTAATGACTAGTTACTAGTTATAACATCATTATACCAAAAATTTCTTAATACGTCTCCACATACCCCATTTCATAAGCAAAGAGCTCGAAACATGTCCTCCTTTTTTTCGTGATATGAATATACATTTAATATCATTAGCAAATTTTTTAACAGGACCATATAAAACAACTTCGTCATCCTCAGAGTGTATAATCAAAATTTTCTTTGGATCAAAATCTTTTGTATGATTTATTGGATTGAAAAACTTACCAGATTCAAGCTTATCCCAATTTTCATCTGAAAATCTATAAGCACCCGTGTATCCATTTCGTACAATTTTTTTAAAATCATCCAAAGGTTCTGTTTCTTCCTGATTTGCCCAGTCAACCGGCGGACATAGGGCAATCACTTTATCAATTTTTTCATTCAAAGAAGACATAAGTGCAGTGGTACCACCAAAACTAGAACCAATTACAAAGACTTTTCCCAAATTAATTTTAAATTCTTCGTCAGTCCAAATACTTTTAAAGCCTTGTCTAAATTCTTCCAAAATATTTAAAATATCTTCTTGTGGTTCGTGAGATAAAAATTCTCCCTCACTTTCCCATGTACCTGCGTATCGAATATGAAATACCCAAAAATTTTTCTTGGACAAAAATTGTACAAGCCGTTTTTTTGCAGGCAAACCTGGCATGCCATCACATAAAATAATAACATTGTTTGATTCTTTTTTTGGAGGAAGAAATTCCGCAACTATGCCGTTTTTAAATTTTGTCCGAAATAAATGCATATGTATAATAATAGCATGATCTTGACATACAGAGCAAAATATGGTTAGATAATATACTTGTTCTTTTACATATCAGGGTGAAATATGATTTTGAAATATCAATATTATATTTCACCCTGAAACGCCTACGGGCGCAATTTGGAAAGGAGAGACCCATGCGGGAAACTCTCAAATGTGTCGGGATCTCGGGCCTCTTTTCGGTGACCGGATTGCTCGCTCTCTCGAGCGCATTCGCACTCGTCTTCCTGGTGCCCGGCTGCATCGAGGCGGCCGAGTATCAGCCCGGGCTCGATGCCGGGATGACGGACATGCAGAGCAGCCCGGACGCCATCGCCACGAACACGCCGACGATGCTCTATGATCGTGACACCGAGGCGTGCGTCGGCGACATCTGCGCCATCGGCGACAACCGCTGCGGGGGGCTCCCATGCTCCTGCCGCGACGGATGTCTCGAGGGCTGGCACTGTGGTGCCGCTGGACACTGTGTCGTCGGGGCACCGGACTGCACGACCGACGAGGACTGCAACGACGGCGACCCGTGCACCTGGGAATGGTGTGACACGGATGCCGATCGGTGCGTCGTGGTCGACGACGACCACCTCCCGGTGTGTCACGACA
>JABGUG010000005.1 GCA_018646705.1 Candidatus Parcubacteria bacterium
TCAGACCCGCGTAGTTCGGAGGGGCGCCACCAGCCATCACGGCATTGGAGAACGAGAACAGCACCAGCACCAGGGAGAGCACCAACTTGGTGCGCTTCATATTACCCTCATAGGGTGGTTAGACGATGCGCACAGTCTAGCACATCTTTGTATATTTGTCAAGAGTAAAGCCTAAATATTTGGCTAAAATAAGAGAAATTTGAAAATAAAAAAAGACCACGAAATCGTGGTCTTTTTAAGTGTTTTGTTCTTTACTTGAGCAATCCAAGCCCAATCATGAGAAGTGCTACGATATTAGCTACTTTGATCATTGGATTGATTGCAGGACCAGCTGTGTCCTTGTAGGGGTCACCTACAGTGTCACCAGTCACTGCTGCAGCGTGGGCAAATGAACCCTTACCGCCGTAGTTTCCATCTTCAATAAATTTCTTTGCATTGTCCCATGCACCACCACCTGTGGTCATTGAGATTGCTACAAAAAGACCTGTGATGATCGTTCCTACGAGTAAACCACCAAGAGCTGCAGCTCCTAGGAAATATCCGACAAGGAAAGGAATAAGAATAGGAATCATTGCTGGAAGAATCATTTGACTAATAGCACCTTTGGTAACGATGTCTACACAGCGTGCATAGTCTGGTTTTGCCTGACCTTCCATAATGCCTTTGATTTCACGAAATTGTCTGCGAACTTCTTCTACTACACTACCTGCAACTTTTCCAACTGATTGCATAAGCATAGAACCAAAGAGGTATGGCAAAAGTCCACCAATAAATAGACCGGTCAAAACTTTTGGATCATCAATTCTAAATGTAGTATTAATACCAATATCAGAAAGTTGGTGAGTATAATCGGCGAACAGTACAAGTGCTGCGAGTGCCGCACTAGCAATTGCGTAGCCCTTTGTTACTGCCTTTGTGGTGTTTCCTACAGCATCAAGCGCATCAGTAGTTTTGCGTACATCTTCTCCTAGTTCACTCATCTCAGCAATACCACCAGCATTGTCCGTAATAGGGCCATATGCGTCAATTGCTACAACGATACCCGTAAGTGAAAGCATGGCCATAGCAGCAATAGCTACGCCATAGAGACCAGCAAGATTATGTGAAATAACCATTCCTGCTACAATGATAAGTACAGGAAGTGCGGTTGATTTCATAGAGACAGCAAGACCTGTAATCACGTTTGTACCATGACCAGTCTCACTAGATTTTGCAATCTGTTGTACAGGTTTATACTTTGTAGAGGTATAATATTCTGTTATCCATACCATAGCAGCAGTAAGTACTACTCCGACAAATGCGCTCCAGAATAAATCCATTGTTTCGAGTTTCAAACTAACTGCATATTTATCTGCTGCAAAATAGAATCCAATAAGAGAAAGCACAGCACTTGCGATAAGTCCTTTGTATAGTGCTCCCATGATGTTTTGTTTTTTACCAAGTTTGATAAAAAATGTTCCAACAATTGAAGCAAGAATAGAGATGCCACCAAGTACTAGTGGGAATACAATTCCAGCATCAGTTCCTTTGAAAGTAAGGCTTCCAAGGACCATGGCTGCCACAGCAGTTACTGCGTATGTTTCAAACAAGTCAGCTGCCATTCCAGCACAATCACCAACGTTGTCTCCAACATTATCAGCAATAACAGCTGGGTTACGTGGATCATCTTCTGGAATATTTTTTTCTACTTTTCCAACTAAGTCTGCTCCAACATCAGCGGCCTTGGTAAATATACCACCACCAATACGAGCAAAAATTGAGATTAAACTTCCACCAAATGCAAGGCCAATAAGTGCTTGCACATCTTTTGTAATAAGATAAAAACTTGAAACTCCAAGAAGTCCAAGCCCCACGACAAGTAGTCCGGTAACGGTTCCACCTTTTACTGCTACGTCCAATGCAGGTTTTAATCCCTGTGTTGCAGCTTGAGCTGTTTTTACATTTGCTTTGACAGATACAATCATACCAACAAATCCAGCAATACCAGAGAAGACTGCTCCGATAAGGAATCCGATTGCAGTAGTCCATGTAAGAAGGACGCCGAGAAGAATAAATACCACAACTGCCACATATGCAATTGTTTTATATTGACGTCCCAAGTACGCCTTTGCACCTTCTTGGATAGCGCGTGCAATTGATTGCATGCGTTCATTTCCAGAAGGTTGTTTGTTGATCCATTGGATCAAGTAGAGGCCGTAGGCAATGGCGAGCACTGCAGGGCCAATTAGGAGGAGTGTAAGTCCCATACCTTTGTAAAGGTTAAAAAATAATAAATTAAAGACGGGTAGATTATATGAGATTTTAAGCAAATAGTCAATATTTGGAGGTAAATAAAAACATCCTAGCGTTAGGATGATAAAAAGGTAGTGAAGGGACCAGGACTCCATCTCACTGTTCGGGTTGTGGCGGAAACCCCTGTGTGAGATGGAGTCCATACGTAAAGCGAGGCCGATTCGAACGGCACAATCTGCTCGGATCCCTAGCCCGTGAGGGAGATTATTGCTTTCTCCCCCAGCGCAGACCCCGACCATCAGTGGTTTCTGGGGCGGTAAACCCTGACCACCTTCTTTGGGGCTTTACGTATTACACCACACCTAAACCAGTGCCTTCCTCGTACACCTGTCTAAGTGGGTCCATGATGTGTATATCTGTTTTAGCAAGGTTTAGACTTCTTGTCAATGATATGAGGTGGTATTTTAACTTTAATTTATATGGTACAATAGACCTATTATGACTAAAAAATCACAAAAAACATTTGTAATAATTGACGGAAATGCGCTTATTCACCGTGCGTATCATGCTATTCCACCCCTTACTGCTAAGGATGGGACCATGGTAAATGCAGTGTATGGCTTTACCTCCATGCTTTTGAAGGTACTTGCAGATCTCAAACCAGATTATATTGCAGTGAGTTTTGATGTGGCTGGAGGTACTTTTCGAGATGAGGTCTATACAGAATATAAGGCGACTCGTGTAAAGGCTGATGATACATTATATGATCAAATACCACTTTGTTATCAAGTTGTAGAGGCTTTTGATATTCCAATTTATGTGAAAAAAGGGTTTGAGGCAGACGATGTTATAGGGACTGTTGCTGAACAAATAAAAAAAGAAAAAAAATCAGTACAAAGTATTATAGTTTCTGGTGATATGGATTTGCTCCAGCTTGTAGATGATGACAAAACAGAAGTTTATCTTTTGAGGAAAGGAATGTCTGATTTTCATTTATATAATGAAGATGCTGTTGTTGAGCGATTTGGGTTTGGCCCAGAAATGGTTGTGGACTACAAAGCTTTGCGCGGAGATAGTTCAGACAATATTCCGGGTGTACGTGGTGTCGGTGAGAAGACTGCGAAGGAACTCATTGAAAAAGTTGGCGGTATAGAAGATATTTATAAAAAGATCAAAAAATTAAATGATTTGGGAATTAAAGATTCTGTTATAAAAAAGTTAGAAGATGGAAAAGATGATGCATTTATGAGTGAGGAGCTCGCAACGATTCGTAGAGATGTGAAGGGGTTAAAATTTGATTTGGAAAAATGTGAGGTTCATGAATTTGATCGAGATAGCTTAACAGAATTATTTAGAAAGTTTGAATTTTATTCTTTGGTGAAGAGAATTCCAGGTAATGAAGGCGAAGGGGTCGGTCGCGACCGACCCGTACGTGGTGATTCAAAGAAGAACATTCGTGGTAAAAAATTAATCACCGCAGATAAATCAAACATTGAAAAAATTATAAATGAATTAAAAAAAGAAAAAGTTATTGCAGTCAAAGAAGTCTTGAGTGGCGAGAAAGTTTTGGATAGTGAATTGGTTGGGTTTGTTTTTGTAACATCACAATCAAGTTATTATATTGAAAAACCAAGTAAAGAAGTGTTTGAGATTTTTGAAGATAAGAAGAAGACGATCGTGGGGCATAATATGAAGCAGCTTGTAAAAACACTTTCAAACTTTCAAACTTTCAAACTTTCAAACCAGTTGTTTGATACCATGATCGCGTCATACCTTTTAAATTCAAGTACACGAGCGCATGATTTGAAAGCGATTGCTTTGCGTGAGCTCGGTCGTGAATTACCTGCAGGATCTGATCAGGCAAGTTTGTTTGGAGTGGATCCAAACATCGTGGCACGAGAGTTGGAAATAAGTTTTGATGTGTATGAAATTTACAAGAAGCAACTTGAAGATTCAGAAGATTTGGGATTGTTTACTGATGTAGAGATGGCACTTGTACCTGTTTTGGCAGATATGGAATTGAATGGTGTAGCCATTGATAGTAAGATGCTGGGTGGCTTATCAGATGAAGTTCACAAAGAAATTGAAAAATTACAAAAGAAGATTTACAAAGAAGCGAGCGAAGAATTCAATGTTGCATCATCAGTGCAGTTGCGTGAGATTTTATTTGAAAAGATGGAATTACCAACTGAAGGAATTAAAAAAGGAAAGACAGGATACTCAACTGCAGCAAGTGAGCTTGAAAAACTACGTGAAATACATCCCATTATTGAGCACATAGAAGATTTTCGTGAATTAGAAAAGTTACGTAATACATATATAGACGTATTACCTGGCTTGGTAAATAAGAAGACAGGTAGAATTCATTCAAGTTTTAACCAAGCAGTCACTACAACTGGTCGGCTCTCAAGTTCAGAACCAAACTTACAAAATATTCCTATTAGAACAGATCTTGGTAGGAAAGTTCGTGAATCATTTGTGGCTGAACCAGGAAATGTTTTGGTTGTTGCAGATTATTCTCAGATTGAATTACGTATTGTTGCGTCTCTAGCAAAAGACAAAAAACTTATAGAAATTTTTGAACGTGGTGAAGATGTTCATTCTGCTACTGCTGCTGTTATTAATAATGTGGATCTAAAAGATGTAACAAAGGAAATGCGTAGTGCTGCCAAAGGAGTTAATTTTGGAGTACTCTATGGAATGGGTGCATTTGGTTTGGCTTCACGAACAGGTATTACAAATTGGGAAGCAAAAGAATTCATAAAAAAATATTTTGAAGGATTTAGTCAGGTAAAAAAATATTTGGATAACACACTCAAAAATGCACAAAAAGATGGGTATGTAGAAACACTGTTTGGTCGCCGTAGATATATCCCTGAACTTATGAGTGGAAATTATATGTTGAAAAGTGCGGGAGAGCGAATGGCAATAAATATGCCTGTGCAAGGAACAGCGGCTGATTTGATGAAGATGGCGATGATTGCGGTGCAAAAAAAGTTGGATAATGGAGGGACAAGTCGCGACTTGTCCGTACGGCGCGATGATATAAAAATGATTTTGCAGGTTCATGATGAAATTGTTTTGGAAGTAAAAAAAGATTTGGCAGATGATGTTGCGAAGTTGGTAAAAGAAGAAATGGAAAATGTAGCAAAACTTCGCGTGCCAATTGATGTGCATGTAGAAGTTGGTAAGAGGTGGGGGAAGTTAAAATAATATTTATGAATATATTTCTCCACGGGTCAGATACATTTCGTAGTCGACAGCAACTGAAAAAAATGGTTGAGAAGTTTAAGGTAGATCGTGATCCACAGGGTTTGAATGTGGCAATTTTGGATTGTGCAGTGGAAGAATTAGGTAAAGTTCTCGAGCAAGTTTTGGCAAGTCCATTTCTTGCAGAAAAACGTATGGTTGTATTAGAAAATTTACTTACGGCTACAGGGAAAAAAGACTTACAAACAGAAATCTTTGAACGCGTGAAGGCGGGAAAGATTTCTGAGGATACCATCCTTCTTTTTTGGGAAGGCGGTGGAAAACCAAAGACTGATGTTGCTAAGAAGTTTTATAAATTGCTTGCGCAGGAAAAATTTGCACAGGAATTCGGTGAGCTTAAAGGTATTCAACTTGGTGGTTGGATAAAACAAGAAATAGAATTGCGCGGTGGCAAAATTAATCCTGGTGCAGTTCAATATATTGTAAATAATGTAGGAGACTCATGGTTTATACATTCCCTTATAGAGCAGCTCATTTCATATGCTGACAAAGAAATTACACCTGAAGATGTACAATTATTTATTGATGAAAAACAGGATGATAATATTTTCAATTTAGTAGATGCTATAGTTGCTGGGCAAACTAAAAAAGTTTATACAATGATTCGCGAACAATATGCTAAGGGCGAAGATGCGCAATATATTTTTGCTATGATTTTACGTCAGTTTCGAATATTGCTTGAGCTTCGTGATGTGTTTGATCGTGAAGACAATCCACGTAGTGATGTGCTTGCAAAGCAACTGGGACTTCATCCGTTTGTAGTGAAAAAATCTATTCCTTTTGTAAAACGATATTCTATTTCTCAACTTACTTCTATTTACGACAAACTTCTTCAACTTGATATCAAAACAAAGACTGGTCAAGGAGACCAGTCTGTAATGCTTGATGTGTTTGTAAGCTCAGTATTACTTTAATATATCTTCGTAAATACCATAACGAGCTTTCATTTTCTCTAGCTCTAACTCTACGTCTGTTTTATTTCGTTTACCTACAAGTTTGATCATGTTTTGTAGAGCTTTTAATCGTTCACCATCTTGTTCTTTCTCCATTTGTTGTCTGTAACGATTTTTTTCTCTTTTTGCACGGCGAGTAACAATTGCTTCTGCAAATTGTAGCTTTTCTGCTTCATCTGTAGAATCAATTTTAACGTTTAATGGAAATTCAACCAAGTTGCCGCTATCTAAAACTTTTGCAATTGCTCCAGCCACATCAGCGTCTTCACTAGCTTGTTTATAGGTTGTTTTTTCACCATGTTTTATTTTTCGTACAGCTCCTGTAACAGATATGGTGCCACCTGCACGATCACTAATTATGCCAATAGAATTTAAAATTTTAAGTCTTACTTTGTCTATATCCTTTTCGTTTACATCATTTACAAGTGCGCTAAATTCATCTCCACCACGTCTTCCAACAGCGTCTCCTGGGCGTAATGATCTTTTTATATTTTGTACAATTTCCGTTAGTATCTCATCTCCTACACCATGACCTCTATCTGGATCATCATTTATAGCTTTGAAATCGTCAATATCAAACTCAAATAATAACAGATATCTTTCATCTGTATCTTCTTCTTCTGTCGTGTCTTCTCCTTCCTCTGGTGAAATTGTTTTGAGTTTAATTGCTTCTGCTTGAAAACGAGCCTCTATTCCATCTTGATTGAGCGCTCCTGTTTTTGGATCTAGGAGTTGTCTTCTTTCCAAATCGTATTCAATTTTTGCACGTTTGAGAAGGTAAGGTGTTACTTGTTCTATCTGCTGTCCTATAACGCCTAACATAACTTCTTGTGTTTTTGGATCAGTGCCAATTTCAACAAGATTTATGAAATTATCAAATTGGTCTTTAGACACTTCCGGTGCCTCGGTTGACAAAATTTGTTCAATGTCAGAATCCATGTTTTCTGGGTCTCCAGACTCAGCTTTAAGAAATGCCGTTCTTATGTTTTTAAGCTGTTCTTTATTTATGCCTAATTGCTCTGCTGATTTTTGCTCAATATTTTCTTCTAATATAGAAAAAATAATACGCGAAACTACTTCTCGGGCGATTTCTTTGTATTTAGATTTGATGTCTTCTATATCATCTTCCCCGCCTTCCTCGTCAATTAGTTGTCTAAAGTGACTGTCTTCTGGCATAGGTACAAGTTCATCCGGCCTTGCTCTACTTTCTTTTACCTTAGCCATAGTGAATTCACGACCCTTTCCTGTTTCATTCATAAAAATATTTAAAATAATAAAATCCAGCTTAAGTAGCTGGATTTATTGTACGTAGTTTTTTACTTCTTTGCAACCTTTTTCACACTTTTCATAAGTCTAGAAAGGTAGCGTGCCGCAGTGTTTTGTTTGAGAATTCCTTTTTTTACTGCTTTATCAAGCTTTTTTTGTGCAAGTTTTAGCTTTTCTTCCAAATCTTTGGCACCTGCTTCAACACCCTTGCGAGCATCTTTCAAAGCTTTTTTGTACGCTTTTTTGACTACTTTGTTCTCTTCTTCACGTTTTTTTGATTGACGAAGAGCTTTTTTTGCATTTCGTAGAATTGGCATAAATTTTTACTATTAACGTTTACTATTAACTTGTCTGACCACCGGTAACCGTTATATTACCAATAGCGTGAGAGTGGCAGGATTATACTATGATTAATCATTTTTGTCAAGGCGTGGCTTGTCTAGTACTTCAGGTTCGATAGACCGTTCTCCTTCTGTTATACGTACTACATCTTTATCAATCTTTCCTAATTCTTTATAAGCAGTATTATAATGATTTACTGTGGTGCTCATGCTTACTCCCATTTTTTTCATATAATCTTCATATGCATTAATATGTTTGCCGAGCATCTCTACATTTTTTCTAATTTCCTTTGCTCCCTCTTCTATTTTGAAAGCTCTAAGTCCTTGTAATACTGTTTGCAAGTATGCAGCAAATGTTGTTGGGGAAACTATAACTACTTTGCGCTCATTAAATGCATAATCAACAAGATTACGTGTGTTTACTTTTACGGCACCAACTTCGTTTACAAGCAAGTCGTAATAAATTGCTTCAGAAGGAATAAACATGAATGCAAAATCAAGCGTACCATCTTTTGGTTTTATATATTTTGCTGTTTCGTCAATTCGTTTTTTCAAATCATTTTTAAATTCTGTTTCCAATTTTGCTCTTACATTTTCATCATCTTCGTGCACCAGTCGTTCATAATTATCTAGAGAAAACTTGGCATCCACAGGGATAGTACCATCTTTGGTAATAATAAGAGCGTCCACTGTATCTCCATCAGGAAATTGATGTTGTAATTCAAAACTGCCCGGTGGCATCATGTTTTCTAATACTAATTGTAAACCTGCTTCACCAAGATTCCCTCTTTGTTTTTGGCTTTTCAAAACTTTTTCTAAGTTTGAAAGTTGTTCAGAAAAATTAATTACTTGTTGGTTTGTTTTATCTAGGCTTGTAAGTTTTTCTGTGATGTCAGTAATTATTTTACTGCTTTGTGCAAACTGTGTTTGAATAGTTTTATTAATTGACTGTTGAGTCTCCCCCATTGCTTTGTGAGTCTCACTCATCTTGTTATCCATTGTTTTATTTAGTTCTTGCATTTGTTGCTGCAAGAGCATAAACATGTTTTGATCACTTTCTTTTGGTTTATTTAGTTCTTGTAATTTTTTATATAGAAAAAATAAACCGACAAGTGCGGCAATGAGAAGTATTGTCAGAATAGTGAGTAGGAATGTTTGCATAGCATCAAAATGACTAGTAATTAGTAACTGGTAACTAGTGCCTTATTCTAGTTACAAGTTATTATTTACTAATTACTAACAGTATAGCACAAACAAAAAACACATCCAGTGGGGTGTGTTTTTTGTTCTGTTTAAGCTAAAATTATCTTTAAACCAAAGAATTGCCGACCATATAACTATTTCTGTTTCTGTGCAGTGATAACAAAAGATGAATGAATATGATTGTATTGTCTTGATCCCGGGTGAGGAGGTTCTTCAAAAGTAATATCTTGTGTAGATAAAACTTTGAATTTGTGAAAAAGTGCCTTTACATCCTCGGAATCTTCAAAATATTTTACATTCGTATCTCCTTCTAGAAAAACGTTTTTTCCTAGAGGTATGCCGGATTTCGAAATAATTGGATACGTTGAATCCTTCGTATTTGCCAAGTCTGCTATTAATATTCCACCAGGTTTTAAAATCCTATAGAATTCTCTGAGTACAATCTCAGGATCAAGTATATGGGTGAGAACAGTAACGCAGATAATGGCGTCAATACTATTTGAACGTATTGTAGGAATATTTTGAAGTTCAGAATTGATAAGTGATAGTCCCAAATTATGTTTTTGGAAAAGTTTTTTTGTTAATGCACAAGCTTCTTTTGAAGCGTCAATAGAGGTAATTTCAAAGTTTTGTTTTCTGAGGTATAGGCTGTTTCGACCTTGTCCACAACCAGCGTCTAGGATTGTTTTGATATCGTTTTCCCTTAAAAAAGGAATGGCATCTACAACAAAAGGAGTGGGCTCTAAGTGATACTGAGATAAATTCGGAATGTTGTAGTGTTTTTTACCCCAAATTGTGCCAGCCCCGGTTTTTCTCATAAGTTAAGATGTTTTATTGATTTACCCAAGCTAGGACTCAAGTTTTGTCCTTTGGGAATATTTATTTTGTGCTTACTACCTCACCATTTTTCACATATTTGGCAACAAATTTTATATTTTCTACATCTCCATTTTTATCAAATCCATACGTGCCAATAAGTCCGTGATAATCTCTAAGGTCATATAGGTAGTCACGGATTTTATCGGTGTCTAGTCCGACAGCCTCTATCGCTTCTTTTAATAAATATACATTATCATACGCAGCAGCCACGACTATTTCATAACTTGGGTCGCCATAGATTTTTCTGTATCTTGTGAGGAAGTCTGTGGTCTGTTTGTTATTTTTATTGAGGTCGGGGGTGGTAATTATTACCATCCCTTCGGCAGCAGGCCCGGCAATAATAAGGGCATCTTGACTTGCGAGGGGCATAGTACCGTAGAGTGGATATGTAAGATTAAGTTCGGATAGCTGTTTAATAAATGTTCCGCCAGTGGCGGCTGACTGGGCATTTATGATGATTGCATCCGGACCGGCTACTTTTATTTTCAACAATATTGTTCGGAAATCTTTGGCTTCCTTAGCGAAATCCTCATCTACCATTATTGATCCACCTAGTTTCTGGAATTCATGATTAAAAATTGTTTTTTGTCCTTGGCTGAAATCTGTCTGTTCAGACACAATGGCAACGTTTTTGTATTTTTTTATAACTTCCAGTGCCATTTGTGTGCCTCCTTGTGCATCAGAGGGCATATTTCTAAATATATAATCCCCCGCATTTGTGATGCTGGGCGCGGTTGAGGCGGGTGAAATCATAATAACACTATGTTCTTCTGCAATGGGGGCTGCCGCAAGTGTCTCTCCACTACAAGCTCCACCAATGATTAGTTTTACATTATCTATATTGATTAGTTTTTGTGCGGCACTTGCAGCATCTTTTCCATTACATTTAGCATCTTCAGAAATTATTTGAATGGGTCGTCCGTTGATGCCTCCTTGACTATTGATTTCTTCTATCGCCATGTTTACAGCGTGTTTGATAGGCTCTCCCACAATACTTGAATCACCTGTAAGAGGACCTAATGTACCAATTTTAATTGGTTGTGCCTCTTCCACTTTTTTTATTATTTTGTCAGTTTCTTGTGGGGCTTCTTGGGTGCACGCAGCACCAATGATTATAAGAATTCCTATAATACTTACGAGGTATGTTTTTTTCATAAGTTAAGAGGTTAGTGGAATACATATTCCATAAATAAGAACTATTTTATATAGTACGCAAAGTATATTTTTTTGTAAATATAAATATACTTAATAAAATATTAAATTTGTTTAAATTTAGTCTAAAAAAATGAAATAAGATAATTTTGTAAATATGGATTGACACAATTATACAAATGATTTATAATATTTTTATGCAAGAAATAATAAACAAACTAGGATTAGAAAAAACAGAAGCGGCAGTTTATACTGCTCTTCTTGAGCTTGGTCCATCCTCTGTTACAGAAATTACAAAGAAGGCTGGAGTGACAAGAACGCTCGGTTATCATGTTTTGGAAAAGCTTGGCTGGGAGGGGTTGGTAGATGAGAGTTCTGGAAAAAATAAAAAGAAAATTTATGTTGCACAGCATCCACAACAACTTGTGCGATATTTAAATAGAAAAGAAAAATCTTGGCAGAAAAAAGTAACTCAAGCAAAAGAGCTCTTGCCAGATCTTGTTTCTTTGTATAAGATAGGTGACAAACCAACTGTGCGTTATCAAGAAGGCACGAGAGGTGTGATTTCTCTTTTTGAAGAGAGTTTGGAATCCAAAAGTGAGATCATTTCTGTTTTGGATGTGGAGAGCTGGAAAACATCTGAATTCTGGGATTGGGCTAAGAATTATAATAGAGAAAGAAATAAAAAAAAGATAAAAGAGCGTATATTGATTTTAGATACTTTAGCAGGCAGAGACTGGGTCAAGAATTATAAAGGATCCAGAACATTCACTGTATACAAGTGGATAAAGCCTAATGACGCGATAAAACTCTTACAATTTGGCGGTGAGTTGAATGTTTATGATAATAAGGTTATGATAGCTATCCTTGAAGAATCAAAGAAAATGGGTATTATCATAGAAAGTGCAATTCTCGCTAATATAATTAAGGCCATGTACGAGTTGGTTTGGGATAACGCTGAATCTGTGAGGTTTTCTAGGAAAAAATAAAGCCCCTGTAGTTCAATGGATAGAACAAGACACTCCTAACGTCTAGATCTAGGTTCGATCCCTGGTGGGGGCACTATAATAGTTAAAAGTTCGAAAGTTTAAAAGCCTCAAATATAAAAGTGCAGAGTATCCTATACAAAAACACCTCATCCATGCTTGGAGGGTGTTTTTTGTTTGGGATTGTTTAACGTGAAACAATCCAAGTAGTTTATAAAGTTTTAAAGTTGGAAAGTAAAAAGTTGTCAATGTGATTGATTAATGAGTCTCTAGATGGTGGACCATACTTAAATTTATTTAGGTTTAGGTGTGAGACTAGGGGATTGTTTCACGAGAAACATTTATGGGGTCAAAGTAGTATAATATTTATAAATATCACTTAATTTAAATAAAAAGTAATGTCGTACAATATAAATAATGATTTCACAATCATTATTTATCCTGAGCTCCTCAGAGCGAAGGTTCTCTCTTGTTTAGGGTTGTGTATTTTAAGTCTTTTATAAAATGTGATATACTTTACACGTGGGGCGAGGAATGATACAATTTCTTCGCTTTTTGTTTTAAAATATGAATGGTTACATATATATTTTACAAAGTTTAAAAAATAATAAATATTATATTGGAAGTACCAATGATGTCGGACGAAGAATTGATGAACACAATGCTGGGAGGACAAAATCAATAAAATATTTGATACCTTGGCAATTGAGGTTTGTGCAAAAATATCCTACAATCAAACAAGCATGTCAGGTAGAATATAAATTGAAGAAACTGAAAAGTCGTAAAATTATAAAACAAATAATTGTAGATAAAAAAATTAATATGGGCCCTTAGCTCAGCTGGTTAGAGCGCCTGCATGGCATGCAGGAGGTCATGAGTTCAAATCTCATAGGGTCCACATCAAGTACAATATAATTTATTTGTATTTCTAGTGGAGACTAGAGCGTCCCGATGTACATCGGGAAAGTCGCTGGTTCGAATCCAGTCAGGTCCACGAAAAATTTATTTATTCATAATACAACTTATGAACGCATCTCTTTCAAGAGGTGTGGGGATCGTAACACTCTTTTTTTGTTTGAGTGTTTTTTTATTTTATAATTTTGTGTATGGGGAAAACACAGATATTATAATTACAGAAATTTGTCCGACAGGGTGTGCAAGTTCTGGTCATCAGTGGATCGAGGTTTATAATAAAGGGGAAGAACAAATTAATTTAGAAGATTGGATTTTTTGGGAAGGGGAAACAAATCATTCATTAAGCATTAGTGAGAAAAGTGTGGGCCAAGATTTTTTAATTGATCCAAATGAATATGCAATCATTGCACAAAATGATTTGTATTTTTTTGAAGATAATTTAGATGTTACTTCAACCGTGTTTGATAGTTCGTGGGGAACATTAAATAAAAGTGGAGAAGAAATTGGATTGAAGGACGGCGACGGAGAATTTATTGAACATTTTATATACAAAGCGTTAGAACAATTTTCACTCGAACGAATTGATTTGGAAAATTCTCCAGATGATGAAACAAATTGGAAAGAACATCCAGAAAAAAATTCAGTTGCAAGAAAAAATTATTGGTCTGCAGAACATACAGAAGACGCGGGGGACGAGGAAGATCAGGAAGGGGATGCAGAGGATGGTGATGGTTCAGAGGATGATGAAGGTGTAGGGGAGACTCTAGAGTCTCCCGAAGATGATGTAGTTATTACAAACCAAGGAATCGTCATAAATGAATTTTTGTCAGATCCATTGCCAGATAAAAAAGAGTGGGTTGAATTGTATAACTTTTCAACTTCAAGTGTTGATCTGACTTCTTGGGAATTGCACGATGGAGTCGGGAAAATTGCTACGTTGAGCGGTATTTTAGATCCACAAACATTTTTGGTTACTGAACTTTCGGCAAGTAAATTAAATAATGGAGGTGATTTAATTTTACTTGCTAATGTAAGTAGCACGATTGTTGACACTGTTCGGTATGGAGATTGGGTGGATGAATTTTCTTCTTCTACAGAATTTAATACATCCAAACCTGATATAGGGAAATCAATTGCACGTATTGTTGACGGACAAAATACTGGAAATAATAAAAATGATTTTGCACAAACTTTATCACCAACACCAAGCGAGCCAAATATTATTACTGAGGAGGATGATGAAGAGGAAGAAGAAAGTGGTGGTGGAGATATAGAGCCGCCTATTACTTCAGTTATTTATAATGATGGAGATTTGGTAATAAATGAATTAGTAAGTGATCCGTCTGATGATATGGAAGAATTTGTAGAATTATTTAATACAACAAATCAAGTAATTAATTTGGGAGGCTGGTCACTGGAAGATGGAAGTGAAGGCAGAACAAATTTGAACGGAACAATTTCTGCGAACGGATTTTATGTAATAGAAAAACCAAAAGGAAATTTAAATAATGCTGGTGACATTGTTATTTTATTTAGTCCAAGTGGAAAAGAAATTGATCGTGTGTCATATGGTTCATGGGATGATGGAAATATTTCTGACAATGCCCCAGCACCAAAAGATCCATTGAGTCTAGTTCGTAAAGTCGATGGACTTGATGCAAATAATGATTATTATGATTTTGTTTTAACAAATACTATTACAAAAGGCACAAGCAATGTGGTGACACAGGTTACAGAAGATGGCGAGGTGGTAGAAGAAGCTTCTAATTTTGTTGGAGTCATAATAAATGAAGTATTCCCAAATCCAAAAGGTAGTGATAATGAAGATGAATTTATTGAAATTTTTAATAATGGAAATGAAACAATTAATCTAAAGGATTGTAAATTGGGAGACTCTTCTAAAAAGCGTTATACGATAACACAAGGTTCTGTACGGCCTGGAGGTTTTATTGTTTTCAAAAGATCAATGACTGGTATAGCGCTTAATAATACTGGAGGAGATGAAGTAAAAATATTTGCACCAAATGGCGCATCAATTGATTCTATGCAATATCCTGGTAGTTCAAAAGAAGACGAGAGTTATGCGAGACGTGGAGATGGTTCGTGGGCGTGGACAGTTCAGATAACACAAGGGAAAGAAAATATAATAGAAGGCAAGAGCGCTGCTCCTATAATTTCAATTGATACAGAGACAGAAGTCTCGGTAAATGATTGGGTAGTCTTTGATGCGTCAGATACCACAGATCCAGATGGGGATAATATGACATTTGTGTGGAATTTTGATGATGATACAACTGAAGACGGAGATGTGGTAGAACATAAATTTAAAAAAGAAGGAGTTTATACGGTCACATTAATCGTAGATGACGGAAAGCAAAAATCAGAAAAACAGGTTGTAATTACAGTAAAATTATCAAGTGATTTTGTGGGAGGTTATGGTGGTGCAAGTGATGTAACGCGATTGAGAATCTCAGAATTTGTTCCGAATCCCTTAGGATCAGATACTACGGAATTTATTGAATTGTTTAACCCAAGTGATGAAGATATTGATGTGTCTGGTTTAAAATTAGATGACGAAGAAGGAGGTTCTCGTGCATATACTATTCCAGACAACATATTTATTAAATCTGGAGAATACAAAGTGTTTGGTAGACAAGATACTAAACTAGCTTTGAACAATACAAGTGACTCAGTGCGCTTACTTTATCCAGATGGAACAGTAATTATAGAAATTCATTTTGATGATGTACTCGAAGGCCATTCGCATGTTCGCAATGATGAGGGTCAGTGGGTGTGGACGAGCTCTGTCACTCCTGGAGAAGAAAATATCTTGAGTGCACCAAAAGAAGTAAAAGGTACTAAGATAACAAAAAGAAGTAATTATGAAAAACCAATAATTAAAACTACATTAAATAATATTCGTAATGAAGATATAGGGGATAAGGTCCAGGTGTTTGGTGTTGTAGCTGTTGAACCAGGAGTTTTGGGATCGCAGTATTTTTATATAGTGGATAGTGTGGTAGGTGCGATCTCTACCCCAGTTGGAGTACAGGTATATATGTATAAAAAAGATTTTCCAAAA
>JABGUG010000004.1 GCA_018646705.1 Candidatus Parcubacteria bacterium
GTCTTGAGCGGATGCAGAAGATCGTGCATCTCCTTGGGCGTCATGAGTCGCCGAATATTGACTCCCTGGATCATACCCCCTCCTTCCACTACTACCGCTTGGCCGGCTTCGAGCGACCATTCACACGGTCACCCACCGTCTGGACGGTTGCGATCACGATCGCCGTCGGTCCCAAGACCGAAAAGATACAGATACCGCCGACGAAGCACAGGACGTTTTCGACCAGTTTGGACATCGCTCGCCCACTTTCCCCAGAATTATCAAATAGAGCGCTGTATGTGTTAGTGGATATACAACCCACTCACACAGGCCTTTCTCCTCCAAAATCTTTGCACAACAAGCAAATCATAAAAAACAATATATGTCAATAATTTCAAAACACAAAACTGGATTCCTGCTAATAAATAAACCTGTAGATTGGACCAGCCATGACGTGGTTGGTTATATTCGTGGTGTTGTACGAAAAGCTACAGGAGATAAAAAAATACGTGTCGGACACGCAGGAACACTCGATCCATTTGCTACAGGTCTTCTTATTGTTGGTATTGGACGCGAAGCAACAAAACGAATTGATGAATTTAAAAATATGAAAAAAAACTATGTGGCAACGATCAAACTTGGTGCAACATCTGACACTTACGACAAAACTGGTGAAATAAAGCAAGTCGTAAGGGCAGGTCGCGACCTGTCCCAACAGGATATAGACAAGGTATTGCAATCCTTCCTCGGCAAACAAAAACAAACCCCTCCAATGTATTCTGCCAAAAAAGTACAAGGTAAAAAATTATATGAACTCGCTCGTAAAGGAATAGAAATTGAACGCAAACCTAATGAAATTGAGATATACAATATTAAACTTGTAACTTATGATCCCAAATCTAATAGTCTAAAAATTAAAACTGAAGTATCTACAGGCACTTATATACGAACAATTGCCCACGATATTGGTCAAAAACTAGGATTTGGTGCTTATTGTGAAGAACTTAAACGCACAGAGATTGGAGAATACGACCTTACTAATGCCGTGGGACCCAAAGACATAACAAAAGAAAATTGGGAAAAACGGCTTATTTAAATGTATATATATCAAAAAAGATCTCGTAAAAACTAGATCTTTTTATTTATCCACACCTTCCTACCCTAATACAGGCAAAATCTCTCTGGTTGACAAACAGACTAAAACCTGCTACAATCACTACGCATTTCAACATGTAGATTCGAGACTCGAATGTGTGTGACAGATATGAATGCAAGCTATAATATTATCAAATTTTGCTAAGTTATGAGAAAAAAGGACAATACAACTCAAAACCTTTCTTCATCATATACTGTATTTTCTAATGAAAATACAGATTCAACAGCACTCTTGAAATAATTGCGAGGTCTTTTTGTAGACCTTTGACAAGCTTCTTCATATCACAATACACACACCATTTAAGCTCTCAACCTAGGGAACTTTTTTAATTTAAAAATAAAATATTAATCTAATTTTATGTCAGAAATAATGCTCGTAGTAATCACTCTTCTTATTGGTGTTGCTATTGGTACTGGACTTGGATATATCATCCGCAAACAGATGGCGCAAGCTCGTGCTAATTCTGTAGAAGTCCGTGCTGAAAAAATGCTCGGAGAGGCAAAACAAAAAGAACAAGAGATTTTGCTCAAGTCAAAAGAAAAGGCTATCAAAATCATTGACGATGCAAAAAGAGAAGAAAATGATCGTCGTAGTGACCTTGGTCAATTACAAAAACGACTTACTGAGCGTGAGTCAATGTTTGATCAAAAACTTATGGAGTTTGAAGATCGAAAGACACAACTCCAATCAAAAGTAGAAGAAATTCAAACAATCAAAGAAAAAGTAGATGTCATGAAAGAGCAAGCTGTAGTTAAACTTGAAACCATCTCAAACATGACTCGTGAAGAGGCAAAAGAACAGATCATAACTCAAGTAGAAGAACACAGTCAGGAAGATCTGTTTGGTCGTATCATGAAAATAGAACGTGGCAACACAGACAAATATGAAAACAAAGCGCGTGAAATAGTACTTGGTGCAATCCAACGCTGTGCGTCTGATCACTCAAGTGAAACAACTTCAAGCTCTGTACCTCTTCCAAGCGACGAAATGAAAGGTCGTATTATTGGTAAAGATGGACGAAATATCAAAACAATTGAAAAACTTACTGGTTGTGAACTTATTATCGATGATACTCCAGATATGTTACTCATTTCTGGATTCTCTCCTATTCGTCGTCGTGTCGCCCAACTCACACTTGAAAAACTTATCAAGGATGGTCGTATTCAACCAGCACGTATTGAAGAATTTATAGAACAATCAAAGAGAGAACTTGCTCTTGATATAAAACAAATTGGAGAAGAGGTTGTTTATAAATTAGGCATGACTGGGCTTGATCCAAAACTTGTCTCAATAATTGGACGTCTCAAATATCGTACAAGTTATGGACAAAACATATTGAATCACTCTATCGAAGTTGCTCATCTATCTGGACTTATTGCTCAAGAGCTTGGTGTTGATGCAGCAGTTGCAAAAAAAGCTGGATTCTTCCATGATATTGGTAAAGCAGTAGACCAAGAGACTCAAGGTAGTCATCCAGAAATTGGAGAAACTATTTTGAAGAAGTTTGGTTTATCAGAAGACATCGCTGACGCTGCAGCACATCACCATGACGACAAACCAGAACGTATCATTACACAAATCGTAAAGGCTGCCGATGCTATCTCTGGATCACGCGTTGGTGCTCGTCGTGATACATATGAACAATATGTTGCTCGCCTCGAAGAGCTTGAATCAACTGCAAGCGGATTTGCTGGCATTGATAAAGTATATGCTATTCAAGCTGGTCGTGAAGTACGTGTCTTTGTAAAACCTGATGTAATTGATGATTACGAAGCATATAACCTTGCAAAGGATATTGCTCGTAAAATAGAAAATGAACTTCAATACCCAGGTGAAATCAAAGTCCACGTAATCCGTGAAAGTCGGGTTATCGAATACGCTAAGTAAAAAAGAAATAAAGGTTAAAAACTACCGGATAATTTCTGGTAGTTTTTTTATTAAAAAAATTATTTTTATACTGTGGATAAAAATTTGCCTCTATTGACAGCTTTTTACCTATGTTATACAATGAAAGCATACTATTAAAATCATTCATCTTCTAATTTTCCCTTGTTGACTATTCGGTTTTCTAGGGAATAAGGATACATATGAACAAAGCAGAATTAGCACAGACAATTGCTGACAAAGTCGGTGTTTCAAAAAAAGAAGCAGAGGCTATGGTTGCTTCCTTCGTAGAAATCGTAACATCCACGCTACAAGGCGGAGGCGACGTAAGCATTGCAGGATTTGGTGCCTTTAGCGCAAAAATGCGCGCAGGACGTGTCGGAGTAAATCCACAAAACCCAAGTCAAAAAATTCAAATACCTCCAGTAACTGTGCCAAAGTTTAAAGCTGGAAAAGGATTGAAAGATGCTCTAAAGAAAAAAGATGCAGCGCCTGCTGCTCCAGCTGTTGAATAAAGACTTATTACAAAAATATTAAAATCGGCTAACAAGCCGATTTTTTTATAGGTAATGAGATTGACAATTTAACAAAGTTATTATATAATATTCGTCGTTAGTCCAAACGCTCGAGGCCCCATCGTCTAGTGGTTAGGACATATGGTTCTCATCCATAAAACAGGGGTTCGATTCCCCTTGGGGCTACTAGAACAATTTAAACCTATGTCAGGGTAGCTCAGTTGGTGAGAGCGCAGGATTCATAACCCTGAGGTCGGGAGTTCGAATCTCCCCCCTGACACAAAAACACCCATCAGGGTGTTTTTCTATTGGTTATTGGCTATGAAATATTATCTATCGATCTGGTGGTATACGATAATACTGCATAATATACTGTGCTACTTCTGCAAATGTAGGCGCAGCAGTAAGTGATGAAAATGATCGGTGCGGTTTTTCAAACTTTACAATCATTACAAATTTTGGATCATCAACCGGACCAAACCCAACAAATGAATGATTTGTTTCATCTGTATACCCTCCAGGACCTGGAATCTGTGCTGTACCTGTTTTTCCAGCAACATAATATCCAGGAACTTTTGCTAAACTTGCAGTTCCTGTATCAATAACTCTTACAAGCATGCTTGCAAGAAATGATGATGATCTTTTTTCCAAAACTTTTCGTATTTCCCTTGGTTTTGTTTCTTCTATTTTTCCATCTGCGTACTCTGTCTTTTTTATAATATATGGTTTCATAAGTGTACCTCCATTTGCAATTGCACCAAACGCACTGACCAACTGAAGAGGTGTGGCTGTTAAACCCTGACCAAATGATCCTGTCGCGGTATAACAGTCTACATTATCCCCACTATTACGATATAGAGATTCTGTAGTACCTGATGCCTCAGTATTGAGTTCGATTCCTGTCTTAACGGCAAAACCAAATTTCTCCACATAACTTCGAAAGAGCTCTTTACCCAAAAGCTTAACCACATGTACCATTCCTGTATTAATAGAATTTTCAAGAACACCTGTCATGGTTTGATCACCATATGCTTCAAAATTTGCATTCTTAATTGGCTTGTAACATCCTACATCTACACTTCCCGAATCATAAAAATATGTATCTGGCTGAATTAGATCTTCATTAAGTGCTGCTGCCATGGCGACTGGCTTGAAAATAGATCCAGGTTCGTATGGTGTAAAAATATTCAAGTTATTATATACACTGTTTGACTCTGCCTCATTGTATTTATTTGGATCAAAATCAGGCAATGAACACATGGCTTTTATAGCTCCGGTACTTGGATCCAAAATAACAAGAGATGCACTCTGAGCATTGTATTCCTCCTGTCTACGCTTGAGAATCTCACAAGCCTTAAACTGTAATGTTCTATCAATTGTAAGTGTTAGATCTACGCCATCTTGTGCAGGCTCAAAAAGTCGTCCTGCTAAAGGGATCCAACTACCCTTTGCACTACGTGTTCCTTCTAAAAAACCACCGGACCCAGAGAGATCCTTATTCCAATAACCTTCGAGTCCATAACTTCCTATATCATTTCCCTCTGTATCCTTACCAAGAAAGCCAACTATTTGAGCCGCTAAATTCCCTTCTGGGTAAAATCTATGTGACCTACGAGTAAAGAGAATTCCTGGAAGTTCTAAATCCCTTATTTTTTCTACAATTGATTCTTCAACTTTCTTTTCAAGTGGTTCATATGGGTCATCGGGCTTCTTGAGTTGCAAAAATATTTCAAATTTTTTATCATCATCATACTCAAATATTTCTGCAAGCTTTTCTGCAATGTCTTCTGCCATTTCATCATTATCTATCTTACGAGTATCTGCAAACATTAAAAATAAATCTCTATTAATAGCCAAAGGAAATCGCTCGTCTGTGTCTTGTGATTCAAGATATATTGAACCTCGCTCAGGAAAAAGTTGTGCATATATTTCATGAGACCCAGACGCAAGTGCGGTGTAAAACCCATGATGCAACACCATGAGTACAATGAGTCTAAATCCAACAATCAAAAACGCAACGGTGAACAATATGCCCACCGCGCGTAATCGAAAGTCTTGAACACCTTGGTGCTCGACTTTGTTTGAAGATCGTACGTGTCTCATTGCACGTAAATTTTAGTTATCAAAATTGATAGAGTCTAAGTTGACTTCCATACTATCCATTGGTAGTTCATCAAAATCTGGCATCGCTGGAAGCTCCATTCCTTCACCACTAGCATCAAAATTCATATTTCCCATTGATCCAAATAGCACAGCACCCATAACTTGTTGCATAACTTCTTCAACAGTAGAAAAAGTTTCTGGCTCTTCCACCTCTACTGATTTATTGTGATCATATAATTCCATAGATGCATTGACCATTCCGTCAACACCTTCTTCTTCACTCACAATAGGGCCACGCACATCAAGTTTATACAAAAGGGCGTCCTTCTTTCCAATCCACAAACCAATATCAAGACCAGCGACCTGCTCAATCATTTTTTCTGTTTTAGCTTTTGCTTCGTCATCAGCAAATTCTTTATTTTCAAGCATGATTGCATTGAGTGCCTCTGGATTAAATTTAGCACTTATATGACTTGTCCTTGTTCCGTGAATAGTCTCGCCAGATATTTCTTTTTCAAATAAGAATAATGGAGTATCTTCCAAAATATTTTCTATTTCTTCTCCTGGTGTCATTTCTTTTTCTAAACCATCTTCCATATCAACATCCTCAGACTCATCTTTTTTCTCATTTTTTATCCACTTGTCAGACACTGCTCCTTTGACTGCATTAACCATTACTTTCATGTCTTCTGGAACTTCTAAATTTATTTCTGAAAGTTTAAAATAAGTAGCTTTTTCAAGTGCACGAATAGCTGCCTGTAGAGAACCAACGTTCTCACCTGATTCATAATCTACTTTTATATCTAACGTGGATATAGGGCTCTTATCCTCTTCTTTTCTTTCCATTGCACCATTCATTTCAAAAACAAGTTTGCCAGTCTTTGCTTCTGCGACTGTGTCTCCTCCACCAAGCATTCCAGCTACATCTCCGATTGGAATTAAATCACTTGCAAATTCACCTTCTAAATTTACCAGCATGTTAATTTTTGCGGAATTAACATCTGCCATATTCTCCTGCATTTTCTCCAAAAGAGCTTCTGGCGAAACTCCCCCACCTTGCATATTATTAAGTACAAACCATCCCCCTGCTACTACAGCCACGACAATTGCGAGGCTAACTATAAGTTTCTTCATAGAAACGCGTTATGAATAATTAAATTAAAATTCTTAGCCAATAGTTCATAGCCAATAATTTTTTTCTCAATTATTCCCGACTGGCTGTGAACTACTGGCTATTGGCTATTTTTAAATATGTCTTTGTTTTCCAACCCTCTTTTCAGCCATTTCTTCACCAATAAGACCGTCTTTCAAAAGTTGCTTCACTGAATTATCCATTGTTACCATTCCCTCTTTTGCTCCAGTCTGAATAGCACTATAGATTTGAGGTATGTTATTTTCTTTAATAAGATTTGATATAGCTGGAGTATTAACCAAAATTTCACGTGCAACCACTCGTGAACCCTGCACAGAAGGCATAAGCTGCTGAGCAACAATCCCTCTAAGTACGCCTCCTAATTGTATCAAAACTTGCTTTTGGCGTGACCCCTCAAATACGTCCACAATGCGTTCTACGGCTTCTGCAGCTGTGGAGGTGTGTAGAGTTGAAAATACCAAATGACCAGTCTCAGCAGCAGTAAGAGCTGTTGCAATAGTCTCTGGATCACGCATCTCGCCCACAAGAATAACATCTGGGTCTTGGCGCAACACATGCTTGAGGGCTTCGTCAAATGAGTGGGTGTCAGTACCTATTTCACGCTGCTCCACAAGACTTTCTTTATCTTTAAACAAAAATTCTATAGGATCCTCGATTGTCACAATATGTGCTTTGCGTTTCTTGTTTATCTCTTCAACCATACTAGCAAGCGTAGTTGATTTACCATGACCAGTCGGCCCAACAACCAAAACAAGTCCATCTAATAAATTGGTAAAATCATTCAAGACAGGTTCAAAACGTAATTCTTCTGGTGATGGAATTTCAGAAGGAATCATACGAGCGGCAAGCCCTATATGACCCTCTTGTCGATGTAAATTTACACGAAAACGAATGCCTTTTATTTCAAGACCAAAATCTAATTCTAATTTTTCTTGAAATTTCTTTTTTTGTTCTGCTGAGATAAGTCCAAGTATTGCTGTCTCAAGCTCTTTTGGTGGTAAAACCTTATCCTCCATTTCTTGCAATTCTCCCTGAATACGCAGAGACGGTTTTTCATCTCCTACAAGATGAAGATCAGATGCTCCCTGCTTTACAGCATCTTCAAAATATAACTTAATAGATTTCATAGAAAAAGCTTAAAAGGCCTGAAAAGGCTTATAATGCTTATATTTTACCATATTGAACTACTTCAGGGCAATGATTGATTTATATAAGTCAAAAAGGTAAAATTGATATATCTTATTAACAAATTTTATGGATCTCTCAAAATTATACAAAAAACAAATTTCAATGCATGACTGGTTTGATCAAATCGACCACAAAGATGCAGCTGCTATACGCGAGGAAGACTACGCGCGCCAAGCCAGACTAAAGCAGCTTGATGAAATTATTGACTTACCTTATGATAAACCAGACATATTTAGTTCAGATGACATTTTGAATAAGACAGATAGATTTAATATCCTATTCAATGAGAGAAAAGATAAAAAATGTAGACTGAGACTTGTACCTCTGACAAAAGATACTCAAAAATTACGAACTGTCGGAAGGACAATACATGAATCAGTTGAATGGTTCAAAGAACAAGATATCGATCCAAAAAATTATGAACTTCATTTTCTTAGTTTTACTGATAACCCTGAGTGGGCAACTATTTTTGTAATAAATAATAATGGTATTTTTGGTGAAGCTGTGTTTGGTGGACACAATCAACTTACACAAGGTTTTCATGAGAAAAAGCCAATCACATTTTCTTTTGACTTCACATCCTGGAAATTGAGTGAAGAAAATGAAAATATTCTTGGGCATTTACAAAAAATAATGGACTATCTCTATGTCCCCGATTCTACAAAACAAGAAAGGTTACATGACACACTTGGAGCAGACTGTGTTCAGAATTATATAACAGGATATTTTGAAACAGTTTCAGATGCGTCTATCCCGTTGCAATTCATTGATTACAATCGTGTACTTGGAAAATTATACAAAGATGTACAAATTACACCTTCACAAAATAATCAAAATAGTATCACCGGCCAAACTGGTTCACCAGGAGTTACAACAGGAAAAGTTCGTATAATTTCTCCGGAGCAAATATCAGAAACAAATCTAAATCCTGATGAAATTCTTGTTTGTGATGTGACAAGTCCAGACTATGTTCCACTAATGAAACAAGCTGCTGCAATTATTACAGACCGAGGAGGAATCTTGAGCCATGCAGCAATTGTCAGTCGTGAAATGAACAAACCATGTATAGTAGGAACTGGAAATGCAACAAAGATTTTGAAAAATGTACAAGAAATAAGAGTTAATGCTGATAACGGAACGGTTAAAATTTTATAAATTTATTGTGCATATATAAAAAACCAGTGGATTACCACTGGTTTTTTTATTTATAGAAACTATGAACTAAGAACACTTAACTGTTAAAACTATTTACTATTTTTTAATTTCTTCCACTGTGCTTTGACCACTTTTTCAATCATATCACGCATACCATCAACTAAATCATTTTCAACTGCATATTTATTTACCACAGTCTCAACAGCTTTGTAATATTTAGTCTTTGTCATCTTGTCCCACTGCTCTGAAGCCAGTGCCTTATCCTTTACTTCCGAATACACGTCAGCAGCATGATCAAGAAGTTGATCACGTGTTTCTTTTCCTTTTTTAGTGGTGTTAAGCCACATCATGCCCGCACCAAGAAGCCCTCCCAAAAATAAACCTTTTTTAAATTTGCCCATAAAATTAAGTTAAAAGTTTTTAAAGTTCATAAAGTTTTTAAAGTACTTTACAAACTTTATGAACTTTCTAACTTTGAGAACCTTAGATAGTATACCAAAGTAATCACCTACTCACAAGCTCGTTATATACACTATCTAATCTTTCAACTATACGTTCCCATGCATATTTTTCTTCTACAATACCACGTGCATTTTGTTTCCATTCAAATTGATCTGTATCTTTTGAAAAATACCCGGCAATTGCATCACGTAATTCGTGTGCATTACCTGGTCCAAATATTAATCCCCCATCTTCCGCAACAGTTCTTACTCCTGGTAGATTACTTGCAAGCACAGGAACACCACTTGCCATAGCCTCTAGAAGAACCATACCAAATGCCTCTCCACGATTTATAGAAGGTAAAACGAATAAATCTCCCATACTATAATAATAAGGCAATTCCTCATCTGACACTTTACCCACAAAACGTACATTCTTTAATCCATATCCTTTTGCCCTAAACATAAACTGTTCTTTTAGTTCTCCGTCACCAACAAGCACAACTTGTAAATCAATATCTTCTTTTTTCAAAAGTAATAAAGCTTCAAGTAAAATAGGAATTCCTTTGAAATAGTGAGCCCCATCCATTCCACCAACAAACACAATGGTCGGAAGCTCTGAATTTAAGCCATGTTTTTTGAAAAGCGCTTCGGGTAATTCACGTGGATGAAATCTATTTGCATCTACACCAAATGGAAGTTCAATCCATTTATCTGTGTTTTCTTTGAATATTTCGCGCGCGTCACTAGCTTCTATATAATCAAACGAGCTTGCAATAATCTTATCAGCTGAATTCAAAATGCGTGGCATCCAGTATTTGGCATAATATTTAAAAACCAAACCCTTCCAACCACCACTACGTGTATCCATATGATAAGTTATAACAAGTGGTTTGTGTGGATTTCTCAATTTCCATTTACGCACCATATTTGCTGTTCCAAAAAAAGGATAATGTAAATGTACTATATCAAAATCATCAAGTTCATTTTTTACTTGTGGCATATATGCCGCATTTCCATAGCTCAGAGGAGTTTTAAGTCGTTTAGCATAATCAATCTCTTCTTGTAGCTCTTCTGAATGTGTATGCGCCTCAGGAGCTTCTTCTGAGCGTATTTCTTTGCGTTCATAATACTTCGGAGTGAGCACCATCACCTCATGACCTAAACCTGACAAATATCCGGCAGTCTGAAAAACGACATTTCCCATGCCGCCAAAATAAGGTGGATATGTGCTTACTATATGAGCGATTTTCATAAATATTATTCTTTGAGTGCTTTTCCCCTGACAACTTTAGTCACATCGCGTTTAAGTTCTTCAAACTTAACATGTAGTCTAAATAAGATAAAAAAGATAAGAGCAAACGCAATATACATTACAAAATCAACACCTCGTCCAATACCAAAATTATTTGCGATTTGTTGGACTGAATTTGGCCATATTACAACTACACCAGCTATAAACCAAAATAAAATCCAAAATAAAGTTCCTTTTGGACCAAGTAAACCTTCTCTCTTCTTACCAAGAACATTTGCGATTGCAAACAAAGCAAAAAGAATAAAAAGAATTTGAAAAATTAATAGCATATTTTTGAAAATTAATGAATAAGTTGACTAGATATTTTTTTACTTTCTCACCACTTTACCCCACAACAAGTCCCTTACTATCTTAAATCCACCGGTTGCACTTTGTCCATACTCATGGTACGTCACTTTTACAGGAAATTCAATATATTTTAAATTATGTTTTTTCGTAAGTGCAAGAATTTCTGTTGCATGAGCCATGCGATCTTGTGAAATTATTATCTTATTCAATGCTCGTTTATTTAATATGCGAAATCCATTATGTACGTCCGTTAAACGCACCGCACCAAAAATAATATTTACCAAATGACCAATTGGTGACAATATATATCGTTTAAACCATGGCATATTTGAACGATTATCAAGAAAACGTGACCCAAATAATATATCTGCCTTTTCTTTTTTTAAACTTTCAAAAGCTGGTATTACATCTTCTACATGAAATTGTCCATCCCCATCAAAATGTAATACATAGTCAGCATTAATCTTGCGTGCGTATTCATGTCCAGTTTCTAGCGCAGCGCCTTGTCCCAAATTAATTTTATGATTCAATACAACAGCCCCAGCTTTTCGCCCATCCTCAGATGTATTATCCACAGAAGCATCATCGACCACTATAACCTTATCAACGTGTTCAAAAAGACTCTGGACTACAGAGCCTATTCTTTTCTCTTCATTGTATGCAGGCACAATAGCAACAAACATGGATACAAATTTCAAATTATTTTGAATGGTTATTTAACGAAAGCATTTCTTTATTCGCAAGTGTATAATCAATAGTACGTTGCAAACCTTCTTCAAGCCTGACGAGAGGAATCCAACCTAGATTGTCTTTCGCACGACGCAAATCTGGCAAACCTTTTTTTGTCAAAAATACTAGAGGATCTTCATAAACAACACGTGAAGACGAACTTGTCATTTCAACTATTTTTTGAGCGACTTCAGTCATCTTGTACGGCTCATCAAGACCTAAATTTACAAGGCTTACCTCTGGGTCAGTACCCATAAGTCGAACTATTCCATCTACCATATCAGTTACAAAACAAAGTGATTGTTGCATCTCTCCATCTCCATAAATAGTGAGATCCTTACCCTCAAGAGCATTCAAAATAAAGTCAGGAATTAGTAAGCCATCACGTAATTTCATACGAGGACCATACGTACTAAATATACGTGCTATTTTTGCATCAAGTCCGTAAACCTGCCTATAAGTTTCAACACATGTTTCAGCAAAACGCTTTCCTTCATCGTAACATCCACGTGGAGATAGGTGATGTACAATTCCTTCATCATCTTCTGAAAGAGTATCGCCATTTTCTGGTGGATTACCATACACTACTGAACTTGAACCAAATACATACTTTGCCTTATATTCAACAGCTAAATCAAGTGTATTGAGCATGGCACGTGAATTTGCCCAAAGTGAATGAATTTTTAAATCCTCAAAATTCTTTGGGCTTGTAGGACAAGCAAGATGATAAATTTCTTGAATACCTTGAAATTTTACTTTGAACTTATCTAATTCTGGAAAACTATTTAGGTCAATCGGTTGATTTACATCATATTTTATAAATTCAAAATCTGGATATTGAAGCAGATGTTGAATATTGTGAATATGTGAATTGGACAAATCGTCCATACATATTACTTTTGCTTCTTTGAGAAGCCTTTCGCAAACATGCGAACCCAAAAAACCAACACCCCCTGTAACCAGGACGTTTTTCTTTTCAAAAATAGGTGCATCACCAATCATAAAATTTAAAATAAAAAGTTTATAAAATAATTATTTGACTTAGGTCTTTTACAACTGTGTTACCAAAATAGGACCTCCTATAAACGCATCAAACGCATACCATTCTTCAAGAAGTCTCCCTCTACTTGAATACATACGCACGGGCATCTCACCATCCTGAGGAGTGATAACAAGTTCATTATTTCCATTTCCATTGTAATCAAATACATCAATATATATTCCTTGTTTATAAGAAGCTGGATAAGCCCTAAAACTCACGACAGGACTTCCATCTTGCTCATATGCATATATACGTGCCTGCTTTCCTGCACGTGCACTGATAATATATTCATCAGCACCGTCATTGTCTACGTCCCCAACAGATACGTAATCACCCTGCACACCTTCAATCCAAAAAGCATCAATTGAATAAAATGATTCTGCTTCTAAACGTTCTATAAAGGTAGTTCCATCATATATATACACAAGTACAATATCATAAACTTCCCAAACTTCATCATAAACAACATCTACTGACACTCCTTCATGAGCCTCGTCAATTAAAAAATCTATAAGAGATCCATCTAATTTAAAAACATAAACATAGACCTCGTCAGCTTGTTTTGGTGACAAGAGTATTTCTGGCTCATAAGCACCTAGAACATCACCCACTGCCATATCATACACGCCTTTAGCTTCAAACTCCCAACGGTCCAGACGTCTAAAATTACTGTCATAAATACTCACCAGATGCACTCCTTCGCTTTTTTGACGTAGTGTAGCATAGCGAACAGAACCGTTCTGTAACTCAAAACGCTCGATATCTTCTAAATTTTCAAAAGCAAGACGTTTGACCACATATGTATCATCTTTTCCTATAGTACGTTTTTCATATTCTCCAGTCTGAGATGCCACAAACATCATGCGATCATCTCCACTGTACAATTGAGGTGTTTCATTATTTTTTGGTGTGGTAATTTGTTTTTTTGGTACAGATTCTACAGGAGTTTCAATTTTCTCTCCAGCGGCAAATTTTACAGCATTATCTATTTGCAATAATCCTGCACCAAATAAATTTGCATAAACCTCTTCATTTTGACCAGGTGTATGCTGAACTGTGGATGTTAGTGCATTAATTAATTCAGCAGGACCCCAAGACGGTTGCAAACTTTTTAGTAATGCTGCAGCACCACTTACCAAAGGTGTTGAAAATGATGTACCATTCCAACCATCGTCTTGTGAATATGTATTATTTAAATCGTTTTCTGGAGATAAAAATAATGTTGATTTTATACCTACACCAGGAGCAGTAATATCAATACAATCTGAACCGGAATTAGAAAAAATAGCCAAATGATGTGCCTCAGTCATAGCAGATGTACCAATAACCTTTTCAATAGAATCGTCTTCGTCTATACATACTGGATAACGTGGGCTTTCATTTAAAAAAATAAGGTTATTACCAGCCGCTGCAACCACTAATACATCATTATCATAAGCATAATCAATTGCGATAATAATATCTTCTACATCTCCAGTTCCAACCATGCTGACATTTATAATATGGGCTCCATTGTTAACTGCGTAATATATAGCGTCAGCCAAAGGAGCAAGATCACCGGTTCCGCTATTACCGAGAACCTTCAAATTCATAAGTTTAACATCCCAATTCACTCCAACACCATCTCTTCCATTATTTCCCTTTGCGCCAATAATACCTGCTACAACGGTTCCATGATTAAATATGGCATCCTCTTTTTCTCTTTCTGTTAGATGTGTTAAGTCTGGGCGTGGATTATTATCATCATCCAAAAAATTCCATCCATACACATCATCAATATATCCATTATTATCATCATCAATGCCGTTATTTATAGTCTCTTTTTCATTTTTCCATACATTGTCACGCAAATCCGGATGAAATATATCAAATCCATTATCAATAATAGCAACAACCACATCTTTTGATCCAGTAGTATAATCCCATGCCTCATACAAACCAGTGTGTTCATATGACCATTGTTCTGTGAATGGATCATTTGGCATCTGAGCAAAAGTTGCCAAAGGAAATAATAAAAAACCAAAAAGAATTGATGTTATAAAATATTGATGTATTTTACTCATATAATTAGTTATACGCTTGTATTTTTACGTTTATTATGCTATAAATAACCATGCTAGTATAGCAGATTTACATAAAATTGACCAATTCTAAAAACATGTATCGATTCAAACAACTCATCCTACTTGGTGGCGACCTAATTGCCTTTTTTTGTGCTTTTTTGTTGAGCCTCTCATTGCGCAATTTTGATATACCAGATATCGAAAAAGTGACTTCAAACTTGAGTCTGTTCTTTTTTGTTTTTCTATTGTGGATTGTTATAAACTACATAAACGGTCTTTACGATTTGAAGCTCATCCATGCAGAAGATCGCTACAAACGTATATTTGGAACTGCACTTTTCTCCTTTATTGCAGGCGTAGCATTTTTCTATATTCTACCAAGTCGAAATATTACCCCAAAGACAATTCTTGTACTTACAGTCATTTTTGGATATGTATTTGCTGCGGGTTGGCGTGGTCTATACAACATTCTTATTGGAGATAAAAAGCTAAAAACACGTATATTGTTTCTCGGATATACAAAGGAAGTTAAAGAACTCTTGGATATACTTAAAAAAGAACCAAACATTGGCTATCAAGCCTGTGTTCTTATTGATCCAGAACACATAATAAAATCGCAAGATCATCCAAATATTGATGTATATCACAATCTTACCGCCCTTCGACCTTCTATTACTACAAATCATATAAATACAATTGTAACATCACCACATCTAGATGAAAAAGCAGATGTTATGAGAGAAATGTATGAACTACTATTTTGGCCAGTAAACATTGTCGACCTTACATCATTTTATGAAACAATTACTGGACGAATCCCTCCAGCCACTTTTTCTGAAAGTTGGTTTATAAAAAATATCCGCAACACAGAACGCCCAGTCTATAATAAATTCAGACGTTTATTTGATATATTCTCTGCAATGTGTTTTGGTATTATATTTCTTGTTTTATCACCGTTACTCATACTTGGTATAAAATACACATCAAAAGGACCTGTATTTTTCAAACAAAAAAGGATCGGTGAAGGTGAGACTATATTTTGGATGTATAAATTACGTACTATGTATGCACTATCAGAAGATGGAAGTGCTGAAACCAAAGGAGCAGAATTTGCAAAAAAAGACGATAAACGCATCACATGGGTTGGTAAATTTTTGCGCAAAACAAGACTGGATGAATTACCTCAGGCATGGAACCTACTCAAAGGAGACATAACGCTTATTGGACCACGACCTGAACGTCCTGAAATTGTGGAAAAGCTCATGGAACAAATGCCGTATTATCCATTACGACATACTGTAAAACCTGGTATTACTGGTTGGGCTGCTGTACACCAACACTACACTGACACACTTGAAACATCACTACAAAAACTTCAATACGACCTATTCTATATAAAAAATAGATCCTTCATAATGGACCTGTCTATTGTACTTAAAACAATCAGAGTTGTATTACGAGGGATGGGGCAATAAAATTATATAGAATCAACATGAAAAATCGTAACTTTCCAATTGATTTTTTAAGAACACTTGGACTGTTTGCTATAATCTTAGCACACGTGTCCCCACCCCTGTTTATTTCCCAATTAAGAAGCTTTGATGTGCCTTTGATGGTAATACTTTCTGGATTTGTATTTGCTCTGACAAAAAAAACTGATGAAACGGAATTCAAATTAAACACCTACATTAAAAACCGCTTTATCCGCCTGGTCGTACCTGTGTGGGTTTTTTTATCTTTTTTCTTTCCTCTTGTATTTATATCAGCACAAATTTTGAACATACCATTTCCATTTGATGGACCAAAGATATTATCAACTTATCTACTATGGGAAGGAATTGGCTTTGTGTGGATTATAAGGATTTTCTTAATGATGTCTCTATTTGGACCGCTTTTTATTAAAAAAATAGATAAATTTAAAAATAAATTAAAAACAATTTTTATACTTTACATATTATATGAAATATCTTTTTTCCTATATTCTAAAATATTCTTTCACATAAATGACACGATGGAAGAAATAATTAGAAAATCTATTTTTTATTTAATTCCTTATTTACTATTTTTTGCTTATGGAGTATATTTCAAAAAAATAAAACAAAAGACACTTTCATATATTATTTTTCTACTAACATCGCTCTTGATTTTTGGTATAGAATATAACTTTCTGAAATATGGAACATATCCTAAGTTTCAACATTTCAAATACCCAGCAAGTAGCTTCTATACTGTATATGCACTATTAATATCTACGCTACTATTAAAAAATTTAGATATATTTGAAAAAATAAAATCTTATAAATTTAGAAAACTAATTCATTTTATTGGATCTTACACACTGTGGATTTATCTATGGCATATTCCTATTACACTTTTCTTACACTTCGCAGGATTCGATTATGTATTTACTAAATATATTATAATTATTTCTATCTCAGTCTTTATTGTATTTATTCAACAAAAATTACTTAACTTCTTTCTTAAAAGAAGTGTGGTTTTAAAAAATAAAGAAGAGGCTCTTAAGACTATATTTATTGGGTAAGCTTATTAAAATAAAAAATATACACTTTTGTGTATATTTTTTATATATCTAATATTAATTTACATTCCCCACTCTTTTTTCAACTCCTCAATCCCACGCTCTAATGTAACTGTAGGTTCCCACCCAAGGAGCTCTTTTGCCTTTGTATTATCTGCTTCAGTATAGCGCACGTCACCAACGCGTGGATCAATATTTTTAAACTCTCCACCAATAAGCTTAACAATGTCATTCACTGAATGTGGGTTTTTGTTTCCAATATTAATTGTCTCACCTTTTCCTACGTTATCTTTTGTCATTGCAAGAATATTTGCCTGAGCAACATCTGAGACATGTGTATAATCACGATAATACTCACCATCTCCACACACTGTCATTGGTTCACCATTTTTTATTTGTTTTAAAAACTTAGCTATCACAAGTGCATATGCTCCATCTGGATCTGCATATGGACCATATACATTGAAATAAACTAAACTTACTGTTTCAAGATTATATAATTCTGAAAATAATCTGCAATAATGTTCGCCAACATACTTATGAAGTGCATATGGTGCAATTGGCTTTTTTATTACATCATTTTCTGCAAGTGGATATACTTCTTTTGGTTGATCACCATAGGTTGAGGATGAAGAAGAAAACACTACACGCTTTACTCCATTGTCACGAGCTGCGAGAAGTACATTCAATGTTCCATTTATATTTACATCATGTGTTTCCTGAGGATGTTCTACAGAAAAACTAACACGTGGCAATGCAGCCATATGAAATACACCATCAATTCCTTGCATCGCTTTATTTAGATCATCCATATTACGGATGTCTCCTTCGATATACTCTGCCTCTCCTTGAATACGCTCTTCCTTTTTACCACCGGCATAGTTATCAATAATACGAACCTGATGCCCTTCACCGAGCAATTGTTTAGTCAAATTTGTGCCGATAAATCCGGCTCCACCTGTTATAAGATAATGTGACATATAATTATTTTTTACCTTTTATAAAAGGAGATCCAACAGCTATAACTTCAAATCCCGCTTCACGTAAATCATTATAACGATGTTGTAACATACGACGGCCATCCATGATAAGTGGTTTTTCTTTCTTGAGCTCAGGAATTATAGCGTCAGCCAATCCTCTAAATTGTGGCCAATCAGTTGCAATAATAATTACATCACAATCTTTTATTGCTTCGAATTCGTGACTGTGGTATATAAACTGGTCATTTTCTTCAAACACTAGCTTGAAATTATCCATCGCAGCAGGATCATATATATGCACTTCCTCAACTTGTTTTTCTTTCAAAAAATGTCCTATATCAATACTTGGTGAATTTCTAATATCATTTGTATCGCGTTTAAATGCAGTACCAATGAGCGCCACCTTCTTATTGGTCCAATCAAACCCTGCTTCTTTTTCTGCACGTCCAATAAACATTTCGAGCTGACGTTTATTTGCCAAATGAGTTTCACTTACCAGTGTCGCACCTTGTCCTGCAGTTTGTAATTGATGTGACAAAGAACGTGAATCTTTTATAAAACAACTTCCACCAGCATATAGACTGTCATAAAGACCCCACGTACCTATGCGAGGATCTGTAGCCAAAACCTTTCTAAGACTTTCATAATTCAAATCATCAAATGTCTCACACGTACGTCCAACCACATCAAAACAAATTGCTAATTTATTAAACAATGTAAAATTTGCTAAAAGTTTTCCTGCTGCAGCCTCTTTTGGATTTACTTCAATATATGTGACTGTAGGAGAATCATAAAATCTCTGATACATGCGGCGCATTATTTCAAAGTCTTTTTCTTTCCATGCACCGACAACTACACGATCTGGTCGCAAGGACCCTTCAATAGCTTTTCCTTCGACTAAAAATTCTGGATTAGAAACAACTCCATAATTTTTTACTCCAGCGGCATCCATTATTTCTTGAGTTTTATTTACCATGTCGATAGGTACAGTGCTTTTGTTAATGATAACAATATATTTTTCTTGAATACCTTTGTTTCTTTTTACCAAAGCTTGAGATAATTTTTCTGCTGCATCGAAATAATAGGTCAAATTACTTTCCCCTGTCTCACCTATTTCTGGAGTTGGAAGACACATAAAAATTCCATCGCAAGTATCTAGGAAAGTTTCAACTTTATTATAATCTAGAGTGAATTCAATACGCTCTTTATTACGTACCAAAAGATCCCCTAGCCCATCTTCAAAAAGGCAAGCTTCTACTGTATCACGATCTCCTGAGCCAAGCATTTTGACCTTATTCTCATCTATGTCATATACAAGGACATTATGTCCAGAAGCAGCTGAAATAGCTGCTGAGCAAGCCCCTACGAAGCCTGAGCCAATGTATAAAATATTCATAAATTGATATTAACTATGTTTGGATATATAGTGTAACTTATCAGACATCACTTTGCAAGTATAGCGTTCGAGAACTAATTCGCGACCCTGTGCAGATATTTTTTTTGCCAAATCTACATCATTTTTTAATAAATCAATTTTTTTGCGCAAATCATCTACAGATCCTGGATTATAGAAAAGGCAATGGACCTCATCCTCAAAAAGTTCTCTCAATGATGGAGCATCAGAAACAATAACAGGCCTACCACAAGCGAGCGCCTGCAACAAACAGCTCAAACCAGAAGACTCTGTTTTCAAAGCAATGCTTGGTACCACAACCATACGTGACTGATTGTATAGATTATTCACCTCTGCATTTGAAATACCAGACACAATTACAATGGAATCACCATGCTCGTGTTCTACATGTTTTTTTGTAACCAATATAGTCTGCTCGTCACCTCTCATGGCATTTGTAAGTGTGGCGAAATCACGATTCATGTCATTCCCAATCGACATAATATCATATTTAATATCCTCATCTTCCTGCTTCCAAAAATCTACATCCACACCAAAAATCCATGTATGTATTTTTTTTCTATCAATCTTATATTCTTTCGCAAGTGCATCGGATGCCGCATCAGAAAGAGTAAGTATATGATCTGCTCGACGCAATAACGCTGATACAAACCATCTCAAAGGATATATATTTTTAAAATATACTATACGCTCTGACAAACTCATTACAACTGCATGAATTTTTTTCTTTCTTAGAAAACCAAACAAACGCCAAAATAAAATTCCAACTGACACCTGATCATATGTACATACTATCTCATCTGCCCATTTAATATCTTTTTTATATTTTAAATATATATCTATTGGCAAACCAATACGAACATACTTTGCAAATGCCACCTCAAAAATCCATGTGAGTCTACGTATACCTGTGCGCTTACCAAATCGAGGAGCGTTTATAAAACGCACATCATATTTTGAACGATCAAGATCTTTCATACCCCACAAAAATTCTGCAGGCTCTTTTACCTTTCCATCATTAATAAGCCCAATGTCTTCCATTGGTGTACGAAATATAAATAATATTTTTATTTTTTCCATACTAATTTGTTTTTATATACTTTTTGTTTTCCAAACGGTTACGCCATAACACCAGTGGAATTTCAACTCCAATACTTGTCTTACATGTTTGTGCAAGCCAAAAATTAAAATCTCTGTCAGCCCCTCTACCTCTTCCTGATGGCCAAACACGTTCATACAATTGTCTAAAACGAACTCCTTCTAAAACAGACTTTTTAAACATTGGCATGCTCGCAGCCAAAGGATAAGAATCCCAAGATCTCAAGTATTTCCTATCTAGCCTATGAACAATAGAAGATAAATAATTACCTTCCTCATTCCTTGAAAATGGATATTTTAAAAATCCTTTTTTATTTTTTTGTGCAAGTTTCAAAATAGTTTTAGTATCGACCAGCCCTACTGTATCCATGTCTACATCATACATAGTGGTATTTAGATCATCTCTATATTTACGCCAATCTACAACAACATGATCACTTTTGTATTTCTCCATTGCGTACAATTGAATTTCAAAACGATTTGCATGCGACCCATCATCAGCATCCTGAAATGTAATAAGTTCACCTTTAGACAAAGACATTCCGTAATTACGTGCAAGCCATCCAGCATTTATATTGTCTCCTTTTTTGTTAATACGTTCTTTATCTTCTTCTTCCAAAATTACATATCTAATTCGTGTGTCATTTTTTACAAAAGATCCCACAACTTCCGCTGTATCATCAATACTATGGTCATCAACAATTATAAGCTCCCAATTCTTATACGTCTGAGCCTGTACAGCCTTAATAGCCTGGACAATATAGGGCCCATCGTTGTGACACGGCATGATGACAGAAATGAGAGGGTGTTGCATAAAAATTATTTGCGATATTATTTGCTAAATGACCATGATTTATGAGCAACAAACGTAATAGGCACGATCAGCATAAGAGCAACAATCTGACTTGCTGCGACATGCCAATGTAAAATATCAATAAAAATATATAAAAATATATAATTAAGTAGGAACATTACAACGTATACCATAACAAATTTACCAAAAGTTTCAGAATGTTGTTTTTTACTTCTAAATGTAAATCGTCTATTCCATATATAAGAATTGATTATTCCAAATATGTATTCAACAACTAGCGCAAGTGCATAATGCATAGATAAAAAATACAAACATGCAATATACACTCCATATCCCAATGCAGTATTTATACTTCCTATCACTACAAACATTATAAATTGTCTATTTAAAAAACGTTTCATTTTTTTGCAACAATAAATAATGAGCTACCAAAAGGCAAGGATAAAAAAGGAATAATCTTATTTTCTGCCATACCCATTGCACGCAATGACCTGTCAACTATTTTTGGAAGTTCTTGCAAATCTGACTCCATACTCTTGTCTTTTTTAAAATATTCAAATATTTTTTTTATGAAAAGTATACAAAAAACATGAGGGAGTCTGTAAGTAGCTTTTTGTATATTAAAACCAATCTTTTCCATGTCATTTTTTAATTTATTTTTACGATATCTACGCACACCTGACACCTGTCTGTCATGTATACGCCTTAATATAGAAAAAGCTGGCACATTTAGTATCACAATCCCACCAGGCTTCAACGAATGATATATATTTTTAAGTACACCCACGTCATCCTTAACAGCTTTGTGATACAAAACATCTAATGATACAACAACGTCATACATATTAGAAGTAGGATTCCACAAATTCACATCTTGCTGCTGAACATTTGAAAGACCTCGTTTTTTACAAAACTCTACGGCCTTATCTGCATAATCAAAACCTTCTACATCACCATATGCTGACAATTTTTTCATCATTCTTCCTGTTCCGCAGCCAACGTCAAGTATAAATATGTCTTCTTTCTTATCTTTCACATACTTTCTTACATAAAACAAAACAATTGAATCAAGAACACCATACCACCAGTATGACTCTTCGTGTTCAAACATGTTACCATATTCATCTTCTTGCATGTAATTCTATTCAAACGATTCTCTTATAGTATATTGAGGGGTTTTATTTTGTGATAAAAACATGCGCCCTAAATATTCACCCATGACTCCAACGGAGATTAATTGAATACCAGATAACATCAAAACAGCAATCAAAAGCGACGGATAACCAAGTGGGAGCGAAGGATTAGTAAATTTTTCATACACAACGAATATACCTAAAAGAAAAGCACCTGCTGCAAAAAGAAATCCTACAGCAATCATTATACGAAGCGGCAATATAGAAAAATTGATAAACATATTGGACCACAATGATACCAATTTTTTGAGTGTATAATTTGATTTCCCAATTTCGCGTGATGCATGCTCTACTTTAATTTTTCCTATATGACGTGTGGTGCGCAAAATAAGTCCATCAATATAAGGAAATGGTAATTTATATGAAATTATATTATTTATTGTAAAACGATTTATCACCTTAAAACTAGATAGATATAGATCTTTTGGTTTTTGTAGCATTGTATTTGCCACCTTGTCATTGAAAGAACTACCCAAATTACGAAAACGTGAATGTTTTTTCTCTTCATAGTAAGTATAAACAACATCGTAATCATTCTCACTAATATATTTGATAAGTTTTATTACTTCACTAATTGGATTTTGAAAATCATCATCCATTATAATCGCATAATCACCCGTACATTTATTGAGGCCAGCCATGACTGCATTATGTTCACCTACATTTTTTGCCAAACTATAAAATTTAACATTTTCAGAAAAATGCTTTTGTACATCTACACAGACATCTCTGGAATTATCTGGTGAAAAATCATTTACCAACACGATTTCTAAATCGTACGATTGGCCAACTTTTTCGATCAAACCTTTCACCAATCGCTCGACACTTTCAGATCCATTGTATACAGGTATAACAATTGAAACACGCATATTTAATTATCAAAATTATTAATAGTTGAAATTATATACTCTACTTGCTCATCTTTTAATTCTGGGTATATAGGAATACTTACGATTCTGTCTGCAAACTCAATTGCATTTGTATATTCACCATCTTTTTTCCATACAAACGCTTTTTGTTCATGAATTGGTATTGGAAAATGAATCAAAGTTTTAATTCCATTTTCTTCCATATACTCCATGAATTGGTCTCTTTTGTCTGTCTTGATAACAAACAAATGATAAACACCCTCACCATAAGAGCGTTCTGAGAGTGTTTCAACCCCTATAAGTTCACCCTTGTATTTCTGAGCAATATTTCGACGTATATTATTATCTTTATCTAAATGAGAAAGCTTCACACGTAATATTGCTGCTTGCATTTCATCAAGTCTACTATTAATCCCTATGCTATCATGCGTATAACGAGAGGTTTGTCCATAATTTCTCATTGCTATCAACTGATTGTATATTTCATCACTATCTGTAGTGATAGCACCTCCATCACCATATGCACCAAGATTTTTAGTGGGATAAAAAGAAAATGCAGCACAGCTCCCTATTGAGCCCACCTTTTTTTCTTTATATACAGCACCCGCAGCTTGAGCACAATCCTCTACTATAGTTAAATTGTGTTTGTCTGCAATAAGCTTAATAGCATCTATATCACAACTCTGTCCATAAAGATGAACCGGCACAATAGCTTTTGTCTTTGGTGTAATATATTGTTCAATCTTTGATACGTCTATCAAACCATCTTCCTTATGCACATCCACAAGAACTGGCACAGCACCAGACTGGGCAATTGCCGTAATTGTTGGATATGCTGTTATATCTGTCGTAATAACTTCATCGCCAGGATGGATTCCAAGTGCCATAAGACTAAGAGCAATTGCCTCTGTACCAGACGCGACACCAATACAATACTTTGTGCCAATATAAGAAGCAAATTCTTGCTCAAAAGCTTTCACCTCATTTCCCAAAATATACCAACCACTATCAAGAACACGATGAACGGCCTCATCTATCTCGCCTTTCAAGTTACTATATTGAGTTTTAAAATCTACAAATGGAATCATATTATTTTTTTATATGTTTGAGAAATTCATCATAATCTCGCATATAGTCAGACTCATCATACCAATCTGATGCCAACACGAGCATAATACAATTATTCTTAAAATTTGTCATGGTGTGCCATAATTCTGGCCCAAGATATACACCGACACCTGGATCATCTACTATTATCTCCTGTTTAGTTTTACCATCATCAAGAGACAAGGTAAATGAACCATTTATACAAAAAATGGCTTGCTTGAGAGATTTGTGAGCATGTTTACCTCGAACAACATCTTCGTGATTTACTAAGTTATAAATATGATATATACGCTTTACATCAAAAGGTATGTGCTTACCACATTCTGCAATAGATAAAACACCATCAAAACCATCTTTTACAGATTGCAGCTCGATGAGTCCTGAATTACTAACTATGATTTTTTTATCCATATTCATTTATATTAATTGGATTACTTTTACTAATCAAAGACCTTACTGTAAATACAGTTTACCAATATAAAAACAATAAATCAACTTACCCACCACCTAGGTCAATTTGACCCAACTCTCTTAAACTTGCATATTTTTTATCAAATAACACATCGTATTCTTCTACAGAAAATTCCTTGTATTCTAAATCTGAATTTAGTGCATAGACAAAAATAATTTCTTCTTCTTTGTCTACTACAGATGCAACTCTTTTATAATTTTCGTTCTCTTCAAGATATTTTTTTACTTCTTCATGATTTTCATATTTTACAATATCAGGATATTTTTGTATGTAAGAATCAGTAAATAAAATAATTACAGAAGGAGGCTCTACAATATCTTTCATATTTTTACTAATACGCCTCCCAATATGCATTGTCGGTCCTTGCCCATACGAAGTGTGAAATACTATATCTTTTTGCCTTAACCAACTATCTTCTTTTGATATAAATGGCATTGGTGAAATATCCAAATAATCTTGTATAACAAATCCAAGTGTCTTAATACCCAGATCTCTATGGAAACCAAAGTGATATGGACACCAAATAGACTGACAAGCTCTAGGAAAAGGAAACCACCCTTGGCGAGTCAATAAATTATCTGGTGTATAGCCTATATTGTATAAAGTTATTTGCAAAAAACCACATATTATCAAAAATAAAAAAACTATATATTTGTATATTTTTTTTATATTTAGATCACCAACTGTATATATAATTAAAATAATACCAGGGAAAAATAATTCATTTACACGAGCTCCTGTACCTCCACCAACAAGTATCAACAATATAAACACGAGTACAAAATATAACAAACTAGTAAATAAAAAATTATTTTTTCTTGTTTTTTTAATTTTATAAAACAATATAATTGCCGCAACGATCATCGCGGGAAATAACACAATTCCTAATAAACCTAAACCATGTGACCCTAAATGTAAAAGTATATCTGGTTTATAATATTTTATTTGTGAAGTCTTACTAAACAATTTCGCAATTACCCCATACTCACCACCAAAACGGTCATACCCAATATAGCCCATCCCAAGGAGACCTATAAATGTAGTAATAGGAAACAATACCCAAGGGGACCAAATTATGTTCTTAAAAAATGTAGAAAATGTATCTTTCCAATTTTTAAATTTATTATAATAAAAAACCAATATATAGAGTATAAAAAAAATACCACTAAAGAAAAAAGTGGGTGTTGAAAAAATAAGTACTGACGAAAGAATACAAAAATATATAAAATTCTTTTTTTCTCGTGTTTCTAAAAACTTATTCAAATAATATAAACCTGCAAAAAAAATAGGATAGAAATAGATTGACCACCACGCAGCCTTAACCTGCATAATATAGTAAGGCACAGTACTAATAAGTAATGTGTACCAAAAAGCTTTTTTTATGTCAATTATACGTTTCAATATTACATAATTCAACGCTGTTAGTAAAAAACCAGCCAAAATAAATATAAAACCTGCGACCTCCTTATTTATTGGAATATGAAATAAATCTACTACATAAAAAAATGGAAATAAAATTATAGGTCTCAAGGCACCATGGACATTTTTTAAAAGCTGCACTAGTGGATTTACAAACAATGCATCCACTCCCAAACTAAAAGAAAAATCCGAATTAACCAGTCGTAAAACCTTTATCAATTGCATCGAGGTGTCTTGGTGTAAATTTATAGCAAATGGACGAAATGTATATGATGCAAACAATATAAATAATATGCACAAAAGAATAAAAGATAAATTCAGTCGTTTTTTGTACATATATTATTTTCTATTTTAATATTTGAAAGGATTGATTTCTTTTTCACACCATCTATCTCTATCAAATGAATAAGTCAATAATTTATAACTATAAATATTCAATATAGGAATAAACTTATACCAAGAGGAAGGAATCATAGCAAAAACAGGTCGTAACAACTTTTTACATACAAAATACAAACCTGAATAGAATTTATATTTTGTACCTATCTTTTTTCTCATTTTAGATAAATGTATTTCACTTGGTCCCAAAAAACATTTTTCATCACTTACACTTTTACTTTGTTTCCCTTTTCTAAAAGCGCCTAACGGAACATCTACATGATAATGATCTGTTTCCATAAAAAAACGTGTCCATAATTCTGTATCAAATGCCCAACCTTTAGACAAAGTGGCCCCCGTTTTTTCCCAAAGTGATCTACGCCAAAATGTAGACTCTTGTTGAATAATTTTCCAATCCCCTATCAAAAAATCATATTTATTCTTTAAGCGCAGATTACTTTTCACTAATTCTGAGGTAGAATTAATAGTACTCTCCATTCCTGTTAACCACTCGACCCTCTCGTTACCTGCAAAAATTTTAGCTATCCTAAATAAACTTCCTGGCAAAAGAATATCATCGCTATTTAACCAGCCCATTATTTCACCCGTTCCCTTTTTCAATCCATAATTAAGTGCGATTGTTGGAGTGTCCCTATATCCTTCCATACGCTCACACACGGTGAGTTTATTTTTATATTTTTGTATAATATCCCAACTTCCATCAGTACTACCATCGTCAATCACAATGTATTCCAAATTTGGATAATTTTGTGACAAGATAGATTCAATCGTCTCTGCAATAAAATCTGCATGATTATAACACGCTGTTACCAATGAAATTTTTGGATATTTTTCCTCAGACATAACACTATTTACTATTTCTTAAAAAAACCAAGCTCATTTTCCATTTTCAATTTCCAATTAAAAAGAAATCTACCACTATAATCTTTCCTGCAATAAAACACATTTCCTATATGAAGCACTGGCACATAGCCTGCTTTGTCCATAATATCAATTTGTTCTTGCAAATTTTTGTCAGAAGAAGAATCAATCTCTGCAATAACAAATATAGGTGAATATTTATCCCAATCTATTGCAGATAAGACATCATTATCCCCACCATCTATATCAATAGATAAAAATCCAATATCTTTTGGAATATTGTATTGTGACAATACATCATTTACATGAATAATCTCAGATTTCAATCCTGAAAAATGACCGTACCAATTTATTGTACCTTCTGCTGTTGTCTCACAACCAACTGCATAATTACTTATTTTAACTTTGTCATTAGTTGAATATAAATTTTCTATTTTTTTAAATGCTTCTTCAAATGGCTCAATCAATAAAGCATTGAAATTATGTTTTTCAATCAATAAACGACTATTACTTCCATTAATACCATCATTGGCACCTATATCAATAACATACTTTGGCAAAGATGGAATTTTTTTAACTATAAATTCCAGGACTCCGTCCTCTCCATTTTCTGAATAAATATCGTATCGAAATATAGGGAAGGCCAGCCTCTTTCTTGTTATGCCAAAAAATTTTAATATTTTAAGTATGATATTTTTAATATTTTTTTTCATAATTTATTTAATCCCAAATGAAATATAGGTTGAATTATTTCCAAATGTATCCTGATCAAACTGTCGCCACGGATCTACAACAACTTTATTATCAAATGCACCTAATAATTTTGGCAAAGCTTCTAATTCTTTATCCATGTTACTCAAAAATAATAGAGAGCTTTTTTCTACACATTCATTTAAATCTTCACAATAATATACTCTGTCACCCAAAAATTCTTTGGCGTGAGAATGACCATGTGATTCAAATACATTTACTTTGTACCCATCTTCTGACAATTGTTGAGCTATAGATATTGCTTGAGATTCTTCACAAAAATATGTACCAGGTTTATAGCTTAGACCTATAATACCAACTGAACCGCCATTTTCTACATTGTCTTTAATATATTTGATAGCTCTATTAATGATTGTTTTGTTATATTCATCAGTACGATCTGCGTACGGGGCATTCACACCTCTTTTCTTTGCCATATATGAAAATGCACGATTATCTCGTGGAAAGCATGGTCCACCAAACCCAAGCCCACCTCTCAAATAATATTTTCCTATACGCTTGTCACTTCCAATAGCGTTCGTTACATCATCAACATCTACACCAGGAATATTTTCTGCAATTTCAGCAAGCATATTAGCGTATGTAATTTTCATAGTTAAAAAAGAATTCACACTAATCTTTGTAAGTTCCGCTGATTTTATACTCATTCTTCTGGATGGAGCGCTATTGTCTGTTACAGAATTATAAAAATCTTCCAATATATCTCCAGCTCTCTCATCACACTCACCCACTAATAAAAAATCTGGATTTAATAAATCATGCACAACAGTTCCTATTGCAATAAACTCTGGACTATAACAAAATCCAAAATCTTGTCCACATTTTTTTCCAGAAAATTTTTCTAACACTGAGATAACCTCTTCTTCACAAACCCCAGGGAGAAGAGTGCTTGTCAAAACTACTAAATGATACCTCTCCTTTTCTTTTAATGCGACTCCAATGCTTTCACACGACTTTTGAACATAACGAGATGTGAAACCGCCGGTTTCGTCAGTTGGTGTAGGAACAATGATAAATGTAATATCGCTGTTTTTTATTGCATCGCTATAATCGATTGTTGCGCGAAGCCTACCTTCACTTTTGTTAATATATTCTGCAAGATCTTTTTCGTCAACAGGTGCTTTTCCATTGTTAATTGCATCTACAAAATCCTGATTTATATCTACACCTACAACATTATGTCCTTTACTTGCATAAGCTGCGGCCATACAAGATCCAAGCTTACCAAGTCCAATTATTGATATATTTTTCATAAATAAAAATTACTTTTTTATTGCTGTTACACACAAATGCCACCCAAATGATCTCTCTAAGAGACGAAACAATGATTTTGGCATAAAACGAAAATACCAAACTTTCTTATATTCATATTTTTTGTATTCTGGAATAGAAAATGGAAATATATGGTCCACAAATATATCTTTTATTTCAAAGCCTTCCAATAATTTTTTTACTTCTTTTCGACTATAATAATAAGTTACTGGAGATCCTACCTGAGCCTCTGAATATTTTGGCACTAATTCTTTTATCTTCCAAAATTGAAATTTTCCATATCTCATAATTATCCACAAAACTTTCCAAGAGAATTTATAATATACCATTATCTTAAACGTTCCACCCTTTGGAAGATATTTTTTTATCTTCTCCACCACTACTTCTGGATGAGGTGTGTGGTGTATAACACCAAATGAATATACCAAATCATATTGTTTGACAGGGACTATTTCGTCTAGTTTTTCAGCGTTTGCGACATAAAAATCTACCTGATCATGCAAACCAAACACATGAGCACGTTTCTCTGCCATTTTTACAGACTCTTTGGAGAGATCCACGGCTGTAACTCGTGCCCCTGCACGCAAAAAACTGATTGTGTCCGTTCCCAAACCGCACCCTACCTCCATAACTTTTTTACCTTCCCATTTATCAAACTCTGCAAAACCAGGAATATGCGGCTCTACAAAATATTTTCTTTTCTCCACTTCATCAAAATATTCTTTTGTACCTATATCCTTATTTGAATGCCTGATATTACAAGGCCTGTCATTCCAATAATTCCTCACGTCTTCGACCGTTTTCCCATTTGTCATATATTATAAATTTAATAATTTAGATATCTGATCCCATGTATGTTCTTTTGTAAAAATTCTTGTAGATTCATGTGCTCTATTCCCAATCTCTTCGAGTACAGAGTCTTCTTCACCGAGGGCCTGCTCTATTTTTTGTAAAAGAGATTTTTTATTTCGATCCTTTGCTAAAAAGCAATTACTTTCATTCATCCACTCAAGTCCTCCGCCCATAGCAAAGGTTATCACAGTACAACCAAGCAAAGCAGCCTCCACAGGAGGCATTGGAAAACCAAGTAAATTGCCTTTTGGTATTATCCATTTTACTCGATTGCGCTCCTGATCACGAAATGTAGAACTTAATATTTTTTTTATAAAACCCTTAATTCTATTCTTAAAAATTCCTTTTGTTATTCCTCTGTCTATGGAAATAAAAAATTTGTGTCTAGCCAATGCTTTAAAAAAATCCTCTTCATGAAAAGGCTGTTTCATTACAGTTATTTTATTTTTTTCACTAAACTTTTTAAGTATATGGGGTATATATTCCTGTCCACGTCTGGCAAGAATCAATACTCCTTCTTTTTTTATATGACTTTTTTCTTTATTAAATTTTTGCAATGCCTCTATATCGAAAAAAGGATGGGCTATTTTGATATTATTTAAATTGTATTTTTTACCTATATAATTTGCACACGACTTACTCACATTCCAATGCTGTGTGTATGGATTATTTTTTTTGAATACTTCATCCCCTGCTAAATCTGCTCCAACAGGTATAGAAGCACCGTGTTGCCAAAAAATCCTAGTTTTATTAATTTTTTTCTTCGCTAAGTCTACAAAAAACTTTGCAGGCCAAAAATCAATTGTTATATCATCCTCCTGAAGCATTTTTTCATACTCTCTGCATCTAAGAACGGGCGCTGCATTATTCAAAAAAGTTGCTTGTCCACTATCATCTGCAGTAACGACAAAACTCTCAAACCCTTTGGCGCGAAACAAACAAGCAACCTCATTCATTACTTTTGTGCCACCACTAGGACTGTTTGAACTTCCGGTAATAAAAACTCGCATATCGTCTCTATTTTAATTTTTCAACGACTAAATCAAGAGTTTTCAATCCTAAATCATCTCGCTCAATTACTGAACCGATTGAGCCTTTCTCCCTTTTCCATATTGAACCTGGACTACACATCTGCTTCACAAGTCCATCCACCACTTCTTGTGATGCATAGTCTGAATCAATATACTCGGCACCAACTTTTACAAATAAATCACTATCTAATCTTAAACCATTTTTAACAGCGTGACATATGACAGCGTCTAAATGTGGGTAATGAACACCTTTAAAAGCGTCGACGTCCCCACCCTCTTTTTCGTCTAGTGATTTATGAATCTCGAGCCCATCCGTTGGCTTGGCACCAAGTGTTTTTTCAGGAACACCCAGCGCATATGCTATGGCAGGCAATTCTAAACCTTTAAGAATATTTTGAATAGGGCCAAATGCACCAACATCTCCCATAAGTGTCCAAAATGCCATATATAATTCTGATAAATTATCAGTAGACATGACATATGATCCAGACTGTGTTGTCCCAAAAAAATTCACAATCATTCTCATTCTTGCCTTTACATTACCAAAACCACGACGCAACTCCTCTTCATTAAATTTAAAATCTTCGGCCAGCGGACTCAAGGATTTTTTAAACTCATCTAAAATATTATTCAAATTTTCTATTACTACATATCGTATCCCAAATGTTTGAGCTGTTTGACTTGCACGTAAATTATGTTCTGGATTGCTATATAGTGGTAAACCATAAGAAACCACATCAAACTCAATACCTAAATCTTTACTCAACTTTACAGCTTTACCAAGTAATCCACATACAGTTGCACTATCGAGACCACCAGAATTTCCTACGAACACTCGCTTCATTTTGTTTTCATTGTTGTATCTCAAAATTTCAACCACAGCACAAAAAATAACCTTGGCAATGTCTTCGTTATCTAAAAAATATGAATAGTCATGACTGTATGAAGAGAATTTATTTATGTCTTCTTTTGTAACAACTTGTAAATCAAAATATCTTGACCAAAGATCTTTCTGACTTGAGTCGAACTCATTCCACATTTCAATTGCTTTTTTTGATAAATTTATTTTTGATAATATTTCTTGCATATTGTTTAATTTAATCACTAATTCTTTTTTAATACTAATGTAAAACCACTCTTTTCATAAATTCCAAAGCCTAATCTTAATTTTATCAAATGTAATAGATAAAACATCTTATTTAACAAACTGTCTTTGTTACCAAAACTTTTTATAGGAATATCCTGAGTAAAAGTATGTCTATAAACAAGATTCTCTTTTTTGTAAGATGAACTGATAATGGTAGATGTGGAACTATCACTAATACCATTTACCAGATATTTAAGAAGGACTGCTGGATTATAAGGTTTAATATGAGAAAAATCATTATAAAATCCAGTATACATCAACGGGGCACTAATAATTAAAATACCTCCTGGTTTTAATATTCTGTCTAGTTCTTTTATAAACTCATAAGCATCGCTATACTCCAAATGTTCAATTACATGACTACAGTGTATGACATCAAAGAAATTATTTGAAAAATCAAATACTTTGGGAATCTTGTGATTAAATACATTTTTATATTTTTCTCTCAATTTTTCACAAGACATTTCGTTTCCATCCAGTAGATATATATCCTTTTTATCTACATAATCTGCAAAAGCACCATCACCTGCACCGATATCTAAAATCTTTTTATCCTCTTCACAATATTTTTTTGCTATGTCGAAAAATGGCTTTCTATTAAAAGTAGCATATGTTCTAAAATCAGAATATCTTTTCTTAAATAACTTCAAAATTTCCATATAAAAATTTATTAATATAATTTTGACACCACACCAGACTTATTACCAAGAATCTTTTCGTCGTCCCAAAAAAGGGTGGAGCCGTCTTCAATTATAAATCTATTATCTACATTATCTAAGCTTACATTGTATACTACAATTTCAGCACCACCAAACTCCGATTTCTTCTGGTATGCTGCAAATCCGTATCGCACATCTTTTAATTTAACACCTTGTAAAGAAACATGTGATTTATCCTTAGACGCAACACCTACGTAAGATGATTCTATAATAATATTTTGAGCATTCACCTCACTTCTTTCTCCTATGCTAATTGCTTTATCACTTATTGACTCAAGATAAATGTTTTCTAACCAAACATTACTTCCTGAAAAATCAAGGGCATCTCCATTCGTATCTTCATCACCAATTGAAATAAAATGCGAATTATAAAGCCTTCCTACTGAAAAATCGAAGTCAATTGCATCTGCTAGACTATTCTTGATAGTCAAATTTTCAATATCAAATTTTGAACGAATTATATTAATATAATCATCTCCATAATAGTTTGATGATGCGATAACGTGTTTCATAGAAACTGGGGACTCATAAAATGTAATCGCTCCTGATATTGAAAAACCTTTTTTTTGTGGAGCAGACAAACCGTCAAATATGGTATGTTCGATAGTAGATGTCGCTCCAGCACCTATTACACTTACTCCAAATCCGGTACTATCACTCGATATAATCTCTATAGGCACTTGCTGTGTACCCTTAAATTTTATAGGCGAATATGAAAAAATATGTGCTCGATTTAATAGATCAATCTTAGCACCCTCATGAACAATCAAAGTATATCCTGCAGGAATTACAACCTCGTGATTAAGCTTCCATTCCCCCGTATGCACATGTATTTCTTTCACATCTTCGTTAACATCAAAAAAGTTAACGCTCTGTATATTACCTTTTTGACTTAAACGTTCAATATCTGCATCAAGCCCAGATACACCTTCCCAATAAGAAAATCTGGCTACCTGTGTGTTATTTCCACCAAATACAGAATACGTGATAGACAAACCCTTTATATCAAATTCTTCTTTACTTACTCCTAATGATGTCTGTAGATCAGTAAAATAAATCAATTCTTGATCCTTATGTGCCTGCAACACAACGGGATTTTGAGATAAATCAATAATTTTGTCAAAATATTTAATTTCAACTAACTCGACTGGGAGATAATCTACATTCCCAAATTTAAAAGAAATATTACCACTTGTATCAATATCATCTACATAGGCATATATACGATCCTCTGCTTCCAAAACTCTTTTTATAAAAGCTTTATTTTCATATAGCGTATCTTTGGATCTAAAAATATAATATGGATGACTTCTGTATATTTTTTTTAAATTCTTCTCAAGGTCTTCATCTATTTCACCAAAAAAATCTTCCAATTCTTTACCATTTGAAACATCTTCAAGCGCGGCAACATAACTCTTGTAAAAAATTGGATCATTAAATACTTGATCGATCCACGACATCTTATCATATTTCTTTTTTTCATCAAAAATAATTTCTTTTTGAGCTCCTACCAATCTCTGTGTTCTAACGATAAGCTGATTATCATAACCTACGGGTTCTAGTAGTCCAGTAATCGGATTATAATAAAATCTTATATTTTCAGTATCCAAAATATGGTACTGTCCCATCAGGTCTGACATTGCAAAAAGTTTAGCAAGCTTAGTAGTATTAAAAACTTCATGTGTTTTTAAATCACCCCTCCTAAATAATTCCAAAAGAGTTTGAGCACGATCAAACAGTTCGACTCTATCCTTATTTTCTTCTTTTGAATCATTATACAAGCCTGAATTAAACGCATCTACAAAACTAGTTGAATAACTCATGTCTCTTCCGATCAAAATTCTCCAATAACTGTCAGTATCAAAACGTACAATGGGTCCTTCTTTATATTTATTATTTTCAATAAGACGCTTTTCAAAATGCTCTTCAAGTGCATAAACTCCTGCATTTTTTCCATTTATATATACTTTTACAAATTCATATCTAAGACCTATAAGATCATTATAAGATAAAAATTTATGAAACATCCATTCATTTAAATAATCTCTTGTTTGTGGTTGTTGCACTGAAAAACTTTTCATACCATACACAGTATCATCGCCTTTCATTTTAACTCTAAAAGACCATTTGTAAGGATGGGCCCAATGATCTCTATTATCCCCTTTTAATCGTACTTCAACTGGTGAGGCTTCTCCACCCTGAGTCAATGTTGCAGAAACAAAATCATCGTCAGAACTTAATAAATAATTGTAATTAAGAGCATCTTCTCTTTTTGAAAGTAATTTTTGATAATTTTCATATTCAATATCAATACGCAGTGTATCGATGTGTTCAAAAAAACTCGATGTATAATGTGGGATTATACCAAAATTAGTACGGATAACATCCTTCGAAGTTTCAATTCCGATTCGTCTTACAAATGAAATAGAATAAAGACCAGAAGCTATTAATATAAAAAATATCGAACCAAATAAAAAGAAAATCTTCAATTTAAAAAAGCCAGAACTATCAAAATTACTAGTCTTTGAATTGCCCTTTCTTTTATTGTTTTTTATATTTATTTTACTATCCATATAAAATATAAATACTCGTAAAATTATCAGTTTTTTTTCTTTAAAATAAGCTTATTATAGGTCAATCTACTAAGAGTGTCAATCACTACTTTCCTTTCATCCTCAAGCAAAGAAAACTTAAATACAAGCCATAAAAACACAAAAAATACACAACCAGCAAGAACTAATTGTGCATACATATTGACTACAAATAATATACCTACGTACATTAAAATAAAAAATAGACTAGGAACCAAAAGACCAATTATAATACGTTTTAATTCATTAAAAGGAGATATATCTATATGACGTTTTAACTGCCTAGGTAATGAAATAGCAACAGTACATAAATTTGCCGTTACTGTGCCTATGGCCACACCAACTATTCCTATTTTTGATACTAAAATAATTGATATTGATAAATTTATTATCGTTTCAAAAATACTTGGGACAAGTTGGTTTTTTTGCAAAAACATGGCATTTATAAAAACCCAATGAGACCCAGACCACGTGATAACCATGAAAGTAAGACAAAAAACCCCCACCAATAAATAGCTATCAAATAATTCTACCCCAACCCATAGGCTGATAATTTGTCTGGAAAATAATAATATAAACAATAATATAGAATATTTACTTATTATATTTAAACGCAATATTTGAGAATATTTACTTGCAAGTGCCTTAAAATTTTTTTCGCCAAACAATCCAGTAATTATTGGATAACTTGATGTTGCTATAGGTAAGGCGGCACACGGCAATTTAAACAACTTATATCCAATTGAATATATTGCAACACTTGCGACTCCGACATAGTGAGACAAAACAATATTATCACTCATCATGACCACAGCAGTCGTAATAGATAAAACGAAAAAAACAAAACTATGCTCTCTTAATTCATAAAGATGTCTAAATATTTTGGCTTTTAGTACAAAAGAAAACCATTTATGTTTTTTGTAAAAATAAAAAAGAAAAGATGATAATTTCAATATATTATAAAGTCCTTGAAATACTGCGATTGCAAAAATACTTGGAGAACCTAAAAGAAATAAAATAAATGTTACGGAGTATAAAAGAGTTCCTATACCATTTCCAATATTAAATTCTACAACCTCGTTCATTCCATGATATAAAGAACGTATGGTTCCACCAAACAAAACATTAACTGATGCAAAAATTATCATTATAATAAATAAATCTCTTGTTTTATCATACAAATGAATGGAATCCTTTAGAAAAAAACTTACATCTATAATTCCAGAAAGAATTGAAAAAACCAAAAACAAAACGATTGGGATTATAAGTAAAGCAAAGAAAGCAACCGCACCTGAAAAAATTTCATTTATTGAATTCCATTTCTTTTCAACTCGAAAATAGCTTATCTTATTGGTTACAGCCGTAGTTACCCCAAAATCAGTCAGGCCAATAAAACCTGTGATAGAAAGAACAAGGGCATATAGCCCGTACATGTCCATACCAACAGCCTTTAACATTAAAGGCACTGTGATAATTGAAGCCAGGAGAGACACGACCATCTGTATGGATCCAGTGGCTGCACCTGATATTATTCTTTTTACACCATGTTTATTTGACACAAAATATTATTTTAATTCGTATTTTTACAAAAATTGTTTAAATAAATATAATTTACCAATTTTTAACACGTTTCTTTGTTTTTTCCTTTATTGATTTGTATGCTTTTGTAGCCTTACGATCCACTTCTGGTGAAAGCATACGCAAAAGCTCATGGCCTAAAATTCGGTATTGGCCACCAATTTTATTGGTGCGTATAAGACCTTGCTTTATAAGACGCTTCACAGTGCTTTTACTCACTTTCAGAAGTGTCTCTACTTCAGCTGTGGTATATACTTCATTAGGTTTAATCTCACCCATATTCAAAATAAAAAGTAATAATTATATATTACCACATAGGTTCACTAAGTGTCAACAGGTGTCAATTATGTCTTAAATTCGTGTATGTTGAGCTCTTTTTCAATCCCAAGTATTTGGGCAATTATACTTACTCCCCATAGAAATAACACGGTACCGTGCATATCGGGCTCCTTATACCCACGAGACAAACGAGCTCCATAATAGCGAGTATTTGCCTTATGTTCAAAAAAAGAAAAACCGCCTTTATCTTTGTAATAATATTTCTTATACAACTCTAAACGTCTCTTTACAAAAGAAACGATTTCTTCGTGTCTATACTGCCCATCAGTAGCGATATTTGCATACTTCAACACATACAAAATATTAAAATTATCACACGCTTGTTTATCATGCTGAGATTTTAAACACACATCTATCAAACCTTTTGGGTTGTGCAATTTTACCTTATCAATCACATTCATACCTGTGATGACTTTCATAGCACCGTTGATACGATCTTGCAAACTAGCACCCTCAGAATACCAGAGACCATCCTCCCTTTCTACATTTTTGAGCCAATCTTGTGCCGCATCTAATAAGACTTCCTTATCTTTGAGGGTGCTCGTATGTAAAAAGAATATCAAAATACTATAATGAGCACCTGCGTGCCACGGACGTGTCCAATTTAATTTTGAAAGATATTTTTCAATCCCCTCTTTATCATTTGGAAGTGATTTTGGATATTTAGAAATAATGCTTTGATCAAACAACCGAAGAGACGATATGGACTGGCGTGTTTCACCAAGTTTTGTATACATACCAACAGCATGATTCCAATCTCTATATCTCAAACCATTAAACAAACTTCTGGGTGAAGACAACAAACGAACAAGTGGATCAAAATATAACCCTGATCTATTCTCAAATGTCTGTATATATTTTTGAACCTCTTTGATTTCTTCTACAAACTGATCTTGCAAATTAAGTGTATATACAATTTTTAGAAAAAAAGTTGCCTGCCCAAGTCCCCAATGCACACGCTCACCAAAAAAATCTCCTGAATAGGAATACTTAAAAAATCCCGGACGACTTTTTCCTTTCATTTCCCTCAAAAAATGAGACGTTTCTTTTTTTAATTCAAAGACCCACTCCATACATATTTTATTATTACTTTAGCAACCTTAGTATTCTTCTTACTCTCCACACTTTGTCATAGAAAAAAGAATATATTCTGATAAAAAAAATCTTTCCAATTTTCTTTTCTTTTCTGAACGCATACTTGTCTCTGTCCTTATATAATTTTGTTAATGATTCATAATATTCCTGCCCCATTTTTGAAGAGATTCTGTCATATTCTTTTACTTTTTCTACATACATATCATAGTCACGATACATCTCCATTATTTTTTCTTCAAAATTATATTCATTAAATTCTAGACCATATCCTTCACAATATTCTTTGAATGCACCTGAATCAATATACAAGAGTGGCATACCACACAGTGCACCTTCCACATGGTGCATACCTGCTGGTTCATTACGAGACCCTGTTATGTACAAATCGTGTTTCTTTAACTCATCACCAAGCTCTTTACCAGATATTGGGGAAATCAATTTTGTGTTTTTATATTCTAAATTTTTCGGATAATTTCCAATATATGTAAATTCAAATTTATCACCAAATTCGCTACTGCCCAACAATTTATCTAGTCTCTGATAAAAATCATGTCCTTTCAAAAATTGTCCGCCCCAATGATGTGTGACTATTTTCATCTTGCTCTTTTTGTCCCAAAACTTTTTGTTCTCTGTGTTAAATATTTCCTCTGGAACACCATGCAAAATTACCTGTGATGGCTTATCTTTGTCCAAACCATTTTTTTCCAACAGAGGTTTCAGCCAGCTTGCCACGAAAATTACAAAATCGGCGTGATTACATGCATTTACCAAAAGCTTATTCATATAATGTGTACCTTTTCTCTCATCACACTCGTGGATACCTTGTATTATAATCGTTTTGGGATGCTTTAATTTATATATAAATGCATTAAAAAAAGAATACGACGAAGATTGCATCAAAAATGGAAAAGGGTTAACATGCAAAACAATGTCAATATCTTTGTCATTTAAATCATTTACCACTTCGATTCCTTTGCTAACCAAAAAATCAGAAACAGTGTTCGCAAATATGGCACCTCCACCAAAAGGACCTTCTACTTTCTTTATGCTCAAACTTACTTTCATATTAATTTCTTATAAATATGTTCAAAATATATTTCTGATATTTTATCCCAACTATATTTTTGTACATCTTTTAGTCCACCAGATATACATTTTTCTTTTACTTCTTGATTATTTAAAATATGTGAGACCTTTTCTAGAATATCATCCACATCCTCTACTTCTGTCAAAAATCCATTTTCACCATTTTTTATAAGATCGGCAGGCATACCAACTTTTGTAGAAAC
>JABGUG010000003.1 GCA_018646705.1 Candidatus Parcubacteria bacterium
CCTCTTGTCGAGGTCCTTGTTTCTATATATATTTTTGAATATACGAACAATGCCCCGACTTAAGAGGTTTTCCAAAAGTAAAAGTAAAATGATTGTTGTTCTCTATTCATAGTGAATATACTATATATAATTAAGCCAAAAAAGTCAATTTTCTATGTGGATAATACCCCTACTTTAGAGCAGACACAATCTCCTGTACTTTTTCCTTAGCTCCATTTAAACCTCTCTCATTATATGCTTTTATCACAGCACTACCAACAATAACTGTATCGGCCTTTCCTCTTAGATCCTGGACATGCTCTGCTTTTGAAATACCAAAACCCACTGCCAAAGGACAATCTGTAATACTCTTAATCTTATTTAAATGACCACCCAACTCTTCAACCATATCATCACGAGTACCTGTCACACCACGCTGAGAAAAACAATAAATAAAACCTTTAGCTTTGTTACCAATTTTTTCTGTATATTTAGAAGAAGTGTCTAGGGAAAGAAAATCAATTAAATAAAGATTATTCTTAATTACCAATTCTCGCAAATGATCATATTCTTCTGCTTCATCAATATAGTCAGGAATAATCAATCCATTAATCCCAATTTGACTAGCATCAAAACAAAATTTTTCAATTCCATAATGATGAACTATATTAAAATAAGTCATAAAAAGTAATGGTATTTTAACACCGTCCTTTTGTCTCAAATTTTTAACCAACTCGAAGACATCTTTAACTTTTACACCGGTCTCAAGAGCTTTTGTGTTAGCTATTCTAAGGGTTGGCCCATCACCAAGGGGATCAGAAAAAGGAATTTGTATCTCTATGAAATCCACACCCTGTTCAACCATCATCAAAATAATTTTTCTTGTTTCTTCCAAATTTGGATAGCCAGCCACAACATGAGTCATCAGACCAAGTCTATTTTCTTCTTTTATCTTTTGATTTTGTTTATCTATTAAATTCATATTATTTTACTTTACTCTTTAAATAATCTTTCCATCCACTACCACCAAATTCCTCTGCAACTATAAATAAATCTTTATCACCTCTACCAGATAGATTAACCACAATGATTTTTTCTTTATCCAAAGTTGGAGCTAATTTGATAGCATGAGCTACGGCATGAGAAGATTCAAGGGCTGCCAAAATTCCCTCTGTTTTTGCCAAAAGTTGAAAAGCATTCAAAACTTCTTCATCATTTACAGATTCATACTGTACACGCCCTTTTTCAAATAAAGATGCATGTTCTGGACCAATACCAGCGTAATCTAAACCAGCTGAAATACTATGTGTGCCCTGTATCTGACCATCTTCATCCTGAAGAAAAAATGATTTGTAACCTTCTACTACACCTATTTTCCCTTCACCTTGTAACCGAGATGCGTGCCCACCAATATGCTCAACTCCTTTACCGCCAGCTTCTACACCAATCATTTTCACATTTTCATTATCTAGAAAAGTATTAAATAATCCAATAGCATTACTACCTCCACCCACACAAGCAACTAGATAATCTGGTGTTTTTCCTTCTTGAACTTCCAGCTGCTCCCTCACTTCCAAACCAACAATATTTTGAAAATCTCTCACCATAGAAGGGTAAGGGTGTGGGCCCAAAGCTGAGCCCAATAAATAATAACTATCTTTGCTATCAGAAATCCAATCTTGGAGTGCTGCCATCACAGCATCTTTTAAACGTTGTGTCCCATATTCTACTGGCACTACCTTTGCTCCAAGCTGTTCCATAAAAAAAACATTCGGTCTCTGGCGATCCACGTCTATTGCCCCCATATATATGGTACATTCCAAACCAAATTTTGCGGCTACTGTCGCCACAGCCAAGCCATGCTGCCCAGCACCAGTCTCGGCAATCAAACGTTTTTTACCCATGCGCTTTGCTAATAACACTTGCCCCAAACAATGATTAATTTTATGAGCGCCAGTATGATTGAGGCCTTCATTTTTTATATAAATTTTTGCCCCATCTAGTTTTTCTGTTAGATTTTTAGCAAAGTACAATGGAGTAGGCCGACCAGAATAATTTTTGTACAAATCCATTAGCTCACACTCAAAAGATGGATCCTGCTTCGCATCCTCATAAACTTTTTCTAATTCTTGCAATGCTGGCCTAAGTAATTCTGGGACATAACGTCCTCCATATTTTCCAAAATACCCATTTTCATCAGCGTCATATTTTGTAGAAAAAAATAACTTTTTCATATTATTAGACTTTATTAAACTAACCACCTGACTGACTATTTCCAAATCTTTTTTACCTGGATACATCTCTAAACAACTATTTAAATCAACAACTTTTGGATTTATTTTTTCAACTGCTCTTTCTACATTATCAAAACCTAAACCTCCAGCCAAAATATTCACTTCTATATTTTCAAGCAAATCAAAAGCAATTTCCTCTCCACTACCACGGCCTGCATCAAACAAAATCTCATCAACTACCCCTCTATATTTTTCAGCTTTTAAAACGTCTTGTTTATTTTTAATAATAACTGCTTTAAATATCTCCGCATTATTTTTTAAATCCTTACAATATTCAATTGACTCTCTACCATGTAACTGAACCACGTCCAGATGACACGAAATAATTGCCTCTCGCACAAAATCTAAACCCTTATCTACAAAAACTCCAACCAATTTAATATGAGAAAAATCTTTTTTTATTTGCGTAGTTATCATAGCCACTTCGTCCAAATTCAAACTACGAGGACTTGGTTGGTAGTCTATTATAAAACCCAGATAATCAACCCCAAGATTTGCAATTTGTTTTGCATCTTCTAGGTTAGTTATTCCACAAATTTTAATTTTTGTTTTGTTGCTCATACACTTTTTAATTCCTTAATTTTTTCTTGTAAATTATCTGCTTGCATCAAAGTTGTGCCAACTAAAATACCTTGTGCCCCGGCTTTTTTTAACAACGCTACATCCTCGCTAGTTTTTACCCCAGACTCCGCTATAAAAATCCTGTCCTTTGGTACCTGAGGAGCCAAATCAATAATATTTTTTAGATCAACATCAAAAGTTTGTAAATCGCGCGCATTTATTCCAATTACTTTTGCTTTAGTTTTTAGAACTTTGTCCATATCAGCTTTTGTGTGTGTTTCTACCAAACATCCCAAACCCAATTTATGAGTTAGCTCTACTAATTCTATTAATTTATCTTCTTTCAAAATTGTAGCCATAAGTAAAATAGCGTCTGCCCCATATAATTTTGATTCATAAACCTGATATTCATCAAAAATAAAATCTTTTCGAAAAACAGGGATCCCCACTTTATCTTTTATTTGCTGCAAAAAAACAATGTTACCCTTAAAAAACTTTGAATCAGTAAGTATAGAAATAGCGTTTGCTCCGCCTTTTTCATACTCCATAGCCTGATCAACAATATCGACTTCTGTATTGATATTCCCCAAGGACGGCGAGGCCTTTTTTACTTCAGCAATCAGACTAATTTTATTTTCAATATCTAATACCTTAGAAAAAGAACGAATTCCAAATTTATTTTCATTAATTTTTTGTTTAAGCTGTTTTAATGTTAATTCATTTTTCAAATCAATTAATTCTTTTACTTTGTGTTCTAAAATCTCCAGTAGCTTCCCACTGACAGCCGAATCTAAATTATCAACAAAATATTTTTTCATATTTATAATTTATAAATTATTACCAAACTTAATTAACTCTTCTAACTTTTTCATACCAGTCCCACTTTTAATTAATTCATAAGCCATACTCTTTCCCTCTGCAAAAGTTTCTACTACTCCAGATGCTAACAATGCTGCCCCAGCATTTAAAGCAATAAATTCATTTTGTGCGTCAGTGCCATTACCTGAAAGAATATTTTTCATAATCTCAGCGTTCTCCTCTACTTCTCCACCTTGTACATCATTTAAAAAGTATATTTTCTCTGGTTCAATTTTGTAAGTCTTCATATCCCGCCCTTGAACAAATTCAAAAATCTGAGTTGGTCCTGCAACACTAATCTCATCTAAACCATCATCACTATTTACTAATAAAACTTTTTTCAAACCAAATTGCATTAAAACATTACCTAATTTTTCTGCCATTTTCCTTGAAGACACGCCTATCAATTGATGGGTCGCTTTGGCTGGATTTAGTAGAGGACCTATAAAATTAAAAACTGTTCTCACTCCAAGTACCCTGCGAACTGGAACAATATTTTTCATAGCAGGGTGATATAGTGGTGCAAAAAGACATGTAATCCCAACTTGTTCCAAACATTTTAAAGAAACTTTTGAATCCATATCGATTTTTACCCCAAGCTTCTCAAGCACGTCAAAACTACCACATTTTGAACTTACTGATCTATTACCGTGTTTAGCAACTTTTACGCCAGCTGCTGCACATATAAAGGCTGTTATAGTTGAAACATTAATTGTATCTGCTCCGTCTCCGCCTGTTCCACAAGTATCTAAAACATCTCCATCAATATCTAAAGTCTTCATGTGGCGACGCATTGTTTCTACAATACCAAAAATCTCATCTTCTGTTTCACCTTTTGTTGCAAGTGACGTCAAAAAAGCTCCTGCCTGAGTATCTGTTATTTCTCCACTAATAATTCCTTCTATTACATAAGAAGTCTCTTTTTCAGATAGGTTTTCTTTATTCATTATTTTTTGCAAAATTTTATCCATATTTTTATATTATTCTTGAAAAAGAAAATTTTTGAGCATTTGTATACCACCCTCTGTAGCAAACGATTCTGGATGAAACTGGACACCTACAATAGGATATTCTTTGTGCCTAAACCCCATAATTTCACCACTTTCTATTCGTGCAGTAATTTCCAAACAATCTGGTACTGACTTTGAATCAACCATAAGAGAATGATAACGCATGACTTCCAAATTCTGAGGCAACCCTTTGAATATTCCTTTTTCATCGTGCACCACCTCGTGCGTTTTACCATGGACTGGAATTTCTAATTGTTTGATATCTCCACCATAGTAAAAAGCAATACCCTGCATACCAAGACACACTCCAAGCGTTGGTGTTGTTTTACTTACTTGAGTTAACACTTGTCCGCATATACCAAAATAATTTTGGTCTCGTGCATCTCCTGGCCCAGGAGAAATAATAATACGATCATAATTTTCTTTTTTTATTTCATCCAATGTTATTTCATCATTTCTCTTCACATCCACCACATGCCCATTGTTTTCAAAACTAAATAATAATTCTCCAATTATTTGGTATAAATTAAATGTAAATGAATCGTAGTTATCAATAATTAGTATTTTCATATATTTACATATAGTGATAAAAAGATAATAATGTTTGTTTCATGGCCGCAAGTTTTCGCTGTATTTCATCATACTCACATTCTGGTTTTGAATCATATACAATCCCACTACAAGTCTGAGTGTATGCATAATTTCCAGAAATAAATAAAGTGCGTATAGGAATAGCAAATGTACAATTTCCTGTAAAATCAAAAGAGCCAACTGCTCCACCATAAGGTCCACGTGCGTCTGGTTCTTGTCTATCTATAATCTTTACAGTTTCAATTTTTGGCGCACCAGATAGTACTCCCCCAGGTAACAAAGATGATAAGCCTGAAAACATATCTTCTTCCGGACATATGATTCCGCTCACCTCACTACCAATATGTTGTACATGACTAAACTTTTTTATATCCATTAGTGTCCGAACATTTACTGAACCAAATCGTGAAATACGTCCGATGTCATTGCGATGCATATCAACAAGCATATTGTGTTCTGCAATTTCTTTTTCATCATTTAAAAGTTTTCTTGCGAGCTGCTTATCTTCGAGATCTGTTTCACCACGTTTGATAGTACCAGCCAGCGGATGTGTTTCAGCTTCCCCATTACTTAGACTAAACAAAAGCTCTGGACTTGCGCCAATCATTTTTTTATCTCCAAACTTTACATGGTACATATATGGAGATGGATTTACTTCACGTAATTTTTCATAAATTTGAATAGTATCCCCACTAATATCATATTCACTTTTAAATCCAACCTCGCATTGAAATGTATATCCTTGTTTTATAAGTTCTTTGGTAGACAACACCAGATCTCTATGATCATCATGTGTCAATGTATCCTTTACAAAACGAACACAGACCTGAGAGGGTTTCACCTCTTCATTCATAATTTCTTTTATATAATCAAGTCGACTAGTGGTGTAGTAAAAATAAAAAAGTTGATTGGTCATGGTATCAAACACAAGACCATCGGTATACACCCCAAACATAAACTGATCAAACTTATCGTGCACCTTTACTGACACAGAAGGTTCGAAATAATTTATACAGTCATAACCCATATAACCTACAAGTCCACCTGCATATTTTCGCGCAATAATATCTTGAGGTACAATATCTCTCAATGCAAAATATGGATTCTCTACTTCATAAGGTGTGTCATCAAAATATAATGTATTTTGTTTTGCCCTGATAATATGTTCTGGATCAAATCCAATTACTGAATACCGAGAAGATCTATCTTTTTCTCCAAGAGATTCAAAAAGAAAGCAATTATCGTTTTTCCTCTCAAGTTTTTTGAACAATTCAAAAAAATCCATGTCATCTGCAATATGAATATATGTTGGTTTTTTTGGAATCTCTATTTTTGGTAAGTTCATAACAAATTATGGTAAATAAAAAATACTTCTGACAAAGTCCAGAAGTATTTTTTAAAACAAACTAAATACTAGACCTTGCCTTATATATGCACGGTCCACCACCAAGTTTGATTGTTTTTATGATGATTCATATTATTTCTTGTAAAATTTATCCAAAATCTTCCTAAAACCACCTTTTTTGTCCAAAAGTTCTCTAGAACCTCTCGTCACTTTTGAAATACTCACACCAAGTCTCTTGGCAATATCACGCTGAGAAATACCTTCGTCAAGCATCTTCACAATCTGTAATCGCGTAACAATATCCCTATATTCAGACGGAGTAAGCAGGTCTTTTAAAAATTCATCCAAAAGTTCTCTATCTCCTATCTGAGCAAAGACATTGGTAAGCTCTTTTGTATATTTTGCATGTTTCATAGTGTATCGGTGTACCAGTACAATATCATCTATCTACGAGGTCGTCAATAATAGGTGTGGATAAAATAATACAAAAAACTCCCCTGCATTCCACAAGGGAGTTTTTTAATTCATTATTTACTATCTACTTCACCGGCTCCTTAAGATATTCAAAATTATCCCACTGCTCTTCATATGGAAGACCAAATTCTTCTCTCATTCTCTTAATTCTAGCAAAATAAGTTTTTACAATTTCCTCTGACTTTTCAGCAACATAGGCATCATGAACCCCCTCATATAAACTACAGTCAAGGGAGTCAATATCTTTTATAAATTCAACATATGGATCTTCGGATATAATATGTTTTTCACTATGTTTCCCAACTCCATTCAAAATTATCTGTATTTCCTCGTCTGTAAATCCACCATTTTCATCCAAAATCTCTTTCGCCACAGGTACACCTCTCACAGCGTGATCAGTAGACATGCCAGTTTTGGAAACATATATATCATGCAGGGCACAAATGACAACACATAATTCTTCATCTAATCCACGTTTTTGAGCTAGCAGACGCCCCAACTGAATACATGAAGAACAATGCTTTATTTCAAACACCTTACCCCAAATTCTATCTTTATCTTCAACTTTGCTATTGTTAATTACATTTACTACAGTACGCTCTATTTTTTCAACTCGTGAAAGATTATCCCCTTGAAAATGTGTGTACGCTTGATTATGTTTCTGTGACATATTATATTATTTTAAGTTAATTAAACCTTTGTTAGCGTTGACAATAATTTTTTGTCCATTTTGTAGAGAGGTTGTGGCATTTTTTACACCAACAATACATGGTTTTTTCATTTCGCGAGATACAATTGCAGCATGAGATGTAATACCACCTTCATCCGTAACGATAGCTGATGCTCTTTGCATGGCTGGAACAAAATCTGGATGAGTGGTGATGGCCACCATTATACTGCCTTCTTTTACATTGTCTAAATCTGAGATTCCTTTTACTATCACAACACTCCCCTCAGCTACACCTACAGAAGCTACCAGTCCAGATAGTTCTTTCGTTACCTCATTGCTCTTAACATTTTTCTCCACAAATGATTTTATCCTCTCATCCTCGGTGATTACAATAATATTTTCATTTTCCCAATATATTAGAAATCCCTGCTTTCTTTTTTCAATCTCCTCTTTGTTTGGTGTTTCATTTGTCTCCAGGACCTTTATAATTTCCTCGTTAGTAAAGTAAGCCAAATCTTTTCTATCTAGATCAACAACTTTACCAATCTTATCAAAGAATAATGAAATATTACATATACCTTTTCGTCTATACACATCGCGCATATCATTTATATACGCAAACTCACGTACAATTTCAAAGAAATCTTTTTCTTCATCAGATAAATTTAGAAGTTTAGCGATTTCATCAAGAGAACGTGCTTTTTCTGGTGCTTGAAGACTTTCATACATCTCAAGTAAATTACTTTCTTCCCATGGATCATTCATCACATCGAGACATGACATCCAACTATACTTTTCTAACATCTCTTGTATTAATTCTTCTTCAAGATTATCTCCGTACTTTTGTTTGATCATAAACAAATCATCTTGTAATTCTACAATACCAGTTTTTTTATCTGGACGAAAAAGTTCTTCAACATTATTTTTATCTTTTACAATATCTCTTCCTTCCTTTGCAATTTCTTTGTTCAAAAAGTGACCAAGCCAAACATATGTAGTATAAGTATTTAGTACTTCCAAATAAGATTTGTAAGAACTTATCATTTCTACATTGTTTTTATAATCCCTCTCTCCAAGTTCTTTTGATAACTCAACATATTTTTTTCCAAATTTATGAAAATTATCAATAAACTCTTCTCTCTGCATTTTAGTATTACAATTATTCCTAATAGCTACAATAAATTTGTTCCATTCACCCATATCCATATAACAAGCTTCATTACCATTTTCTGGTAAATAAGTCTGACTAAAAACAGCCGTCGGTATATGACCTACCTCCTTTGGTCCAAGCCCTAGTAAACTAGCTTGTGTATATTGCACACTATATTCTCTTGAGTATAATTTTTCTAGTTCCATAGAATTAATATTAATTATTAATAATATAATATACCAGAAAAACAAAAAAATGTAAACGCTCAGCCTACACTTTATCAAAATCAATATATTTTTTATGTATTTTTAGCCAAATTTGATAATACAAAATGTTGTAACAGCTCTACAACAATCATACTATATTAGGATATTTTCCATTTTGCATCTCGTCTTTAGCATGAGCCCATCCGAATTCCCATATTTTATGCTGTGCATCTGCAATGAGAGAGTCCACTACAGTCACAGCACGCATCTCTTTTGGTAAAGCAATACTATATCGATCATTGTAAATTACCATAAATCCAGGAGTCTCAAACATATCTTGTGGAATAAATCGTGCCTTTGCAGGCGGAGCTTTTGGATTATCAATATAGCGCTCCTGAAAATACATTCGAGCTTCTGGTGTATCTAAAAATATAAAACGTGTGGGAACCTGGCGTTTAAATTTTTCTGGATAATAATATGACCTCAAATACTCATCAAACTTTTTACTAAACGATTCAATCTTTGTCCATTCTAATAATTCTCCTTCTGCTTCAAGGGCATCGCTTGCCCAGTTCTTCAAACCTTCTTCACCCTCGTAATAAATAACATTTGTTTTTACATTTGGTTGCTTCGTAGTTTGTTTAAGTTCTGGCACAAGAGAATTTAGAAGTGTCACTTGGCGTTTCACAGCATCCTCACGACGACTCACGATATCATATAATTTTGTTGGTGAGTACGGAGCGATTTTTCGTTTTGTTTTATCTTTTTCTTCATGAAGAAAACCTTTTTTTATAAGTCCTTCGATAATACCATAAGCTGTTACTCGATTTAGTTTGGCCTTACCTGCAATTTGTTGTACAGAACTCGATCCTAACTCAAGAGCTGCAAGGTAAATACTTGCTTCATTTTCAGATAAATCAAATTGTTGAAGTTGTTTAATTAAACTCATTTTTTTTCAAACTAACTAAATACAATACGAAAAAAATAAATAATAATACACAGAACAAGTATAGCCTATACCCATTATGAAATCCAGCTGTCGCAGTTGGTATATATGCTTTCCAAACAAATAAAAATGAAATAAAAAAAGATACTAGAAAAAATAATGGTTTTTTTAATATTATTTTAAAAATATTTTTAATTTGTTCAGTGAAAACTCCTAATATCGGCCATAAAAATACAAGTGGCAAAGTAAATAAACGAACTTCTCTAGCACGTGCAGTGAATAATACAATTATAGTATTTATTACAAATGTAATTAGAGTTGCTTGTAATAAAGTCTTTTGTTTATCGGACATCTTACTTTTTGAAATTAACCCTACTGATATCTGCCAACCAATTGCTAAAATAATAGATACAGTTGACTCAATACTAAACATCAAATTTTGAAAATTAAATTTCCAGTGCTCTAAACGCTCATTCAATAGATACGTCGATCCACTATCTACTAGACCACGACCATACATGTACACAACAAAAAATATTACAGATAAAACAAGAGATAATCCTAAGCTAAAAAATGCTTTATTCTTTTCCAATCTATCCCATTTCCAAACTATATATATAATAGCAGGAACTAGTAGAACAGATGTTTCACGCGCAAGTATAGAAAAGAAAAAGAAAATAGAAAATAATATAAATTTCTTTCTATACAAAAATAAAAGACTCAAAAAAATACACAAATATTGTAACGGCTCATCATATGTATTCACTCCACCAAAAAATGAAAACAAGATACTAAAACTTACAAAAAATAATACTAGACTAAGCAAAG
>JABGUG010000008.1 GCA_018646705.1 Candidatus Parcubacteria bacterium
GGAGTGGTAACTGATAATCTTTTTTTAATTTCTAAATCAAGAGTATGTGATTTAGCAGCCACACTTAAATGCTCTCTTTCTTCAAGAGCACAGAAATGATTGTTAACAGAAATATTTTCTTTTGTGTATTTAACAGCGACATTGTGTTGCTCACCCTCAGTATCAGTATAAACACCGTTAAAAACATCAGATATCACTCCTCCTGCCAATTTATCTTTTAGTTCTAATTTTTCGTCCTTTGATAATAATCCTATTATCATCTTCTTGATATCTTCATCATTTTTCATAAGCAATCTTTTAATAATTATTATAGATAACTATAGCATTTTTCTTTTGTTATTGGCAAATGGCATTTTTATATTCAAAATTAAAATCGCCACACTTAGCCAAAATAGTTCGGAAGCTGTCTAAGTATGCGAGCAGAAAAACATCGTCTCATAAGACGATGTTTTTTAATTTTAAATTTTATCATCTACTAATCCTCAATAACTCCATCTTTCAACCATATAACTCTATCAACATATTTCTTATCATCTGGTTCATGGGTTACCATGATTATTGTCTGTCCAATTTCTTTATTAAGTTTTTTAAATAATTCTAATACAACTTCTGATGACTCTGAATCTAAATTTGCTGTTGGTTCATCAGCAAACAAAATTGCAGGATTGTTTACTAATGCTCTAGCAATAGCAACTCGCTGCTGTTCTCCTCCTGACATTTCTTTTGGTAGGTGATGCAATCTATCACCAAGCCCAACTTTATCTAACATTTCAGAAGATTTTTTTATATACTCTTTTTTATCCACATCCAAAAGCATGAGTGGTAGATAAACCGACTCAAGGGCAGTGAGTTCAGGTAATAATGCGTAAGACTGAAATACATACCCTAATTTTTTTAAACGAAAATCAGCTTTTTCTTTTTCAGAAAATGTTACCAAATCAGTACCATCCATAATAATTTCTCCGGTCGTTGGTGTATCAAGCAAACCAAGCTGATGTAAAAGAGTAGATTTTCCAGAACCACTACGTCCCATTAAGGCAACAAATTCACCTTTTTCTATACCAAAATTAATATCCTTAAGAGCGTGCGTTGGTACCCGTCCTTCGTATGTTTTTTTCAAATTTTTTACTTCAATAATCATATTATTTTAATTTAGCCCCAAATAGATTTTAATATACTCTCTCTCGCTCCTCGGAATGCAGGGAAAAATCCACCGATCAAGGATGCTAACAACAAGCTAATATTACTTATTCTAATTATATTAAAGGTAACTTTTAGTGACACCCAGCCAACAGGAAAGTCGAGTGGATTGGCTATAAATAATGGTCGTAAAATAAATAAAATAATTGACGCTCCAAGTATTACTCCAACTATTCCATAAAATAAAGCTTGTATTATAAAAGATAAAATTATAGTATCTTCTTTCATACCAATTGCTTTTAATATTCCAATTTGTTTTCTCTTATTTACAACACTTACAAATATTATAATAAATATAGTAACTCCAGCAACAATCGTTCCGATCACACCGAGTATAATACTAATCATTGTAAAACTTTTACTTGCACTGGATGTAAAGCCCATCAACTCATCCCATGTTTTAATATCCTCATCTTGCAAACCTATTTCTCTAATTTCATTAACATACTTATCTTCTTCTCCTGTATTTTCTATTTTAACTAATACTTCTGATGCTAAATTATGGACTTTTAAAATAGATTCCATTTCTTTTTTCGTCACAAAAGCCATTTGATCGACTTGTGTACTTTTGACACTAAAAACACCTTTTACAGTATATGTTCTTTTTGTATTATTACTAAAAAGCACGTCCACCTTGTCTCCAACTGAAATACCACCAAGACTCAAGTGCTCCAATCCCCCACCGTGACCACCAGAAATTTCTTTACCTATTATTATCTTATCTCTATCTGTTGCATCTAGATAAGATCCTTCAATTATTGAATCATGAATTTCAGTAACCTTTTTTTCATCTTGCACATCTACAGATTTTACAACCCATTTACCACTCTTTATATCATTTCCATCACTATATTCATCATAACTAATAAGAGCTTTGTCTATATAATGAGCAGAGCTTCCTACAACCCCAGGAATAGTATCTATTAATTCTACAGCTTCTTTATTATCTATATATCTATCATCTATGGCTGGCTCTATTACTATATTAGAATATTGATTATTAATTGATTCCTTGTTCATAGCCTCTACTATACCTCCAAATATAGAAGCAATAAAAACAAGATTGACATATGCAAGTGTCATTATCAATATAGTCATTAGTAAAGTACCTTTGCTCCCCCTTCTCAATGAAGTGTAAGCAAGGAAAAATGCAGTTTTGATATTCATTGTGTAGTATTTAAATTATATATAAAGTATATCAAACTATTTGTTTTTTTTCAGTAATCTCTTGAATGAAAAAACAATAATTTTCCAGTGTTGAGTAATATGTATGGTAATGAGAACAAAAAATATTGGTTGAAGGATTTTTATAAATGGGAGATTAATAAATTTTGATAATATTATAAATATAAATGCTATGATTAATAAGCTATCTATAATTAAGATTCCTTTTCTCATACTAATGGTTAGTTGAATAATTTAGAGAGTTTTGTTAAAACACGTGTCAGATCATCTCTGTCTTTTTTTGATAATTTACTAAATACATTTTTTAAATGCTTTATCGCTGCAACAAATCCTTTTTCTAATTCTTTTTTACCACTTTGTGTAATTGTAAGACGAACTATACGTCGATCATCCTTATCATCAATTCTAGATATTAATTTCATTCTAACCAAATTATTTACTAATGTCGTTGTTGACGGAGCGGTAATATGTACATATTCAGAAATCTCTTTCATAGTAGAGTTTTTTTGTTTCATCAAAAAAGACAAAGTTTGAAACTGAATATAAGATAAAGAATTATCTTTTTCTTCAATACCATCTCTGGTTATTCGACTCAAAGTAAAAACAAGTTCAGTGAGCTTTTCTATATTTTTCATAATCATTAGATATTCTAATTGTTAGATAATCTAATTATATATAATGTTTAAAATAATGTCAAGGGATATTCCCAATTATTATTTTAGATTGGTATTAAATTCAAATATAGTTCATCCCGCCGAACCCAGTATCATACTGTATTGAACAAGCAAAAATAGCCAATAGGTTTATTTTTTGTTTCTATGCTATAATAGCGATACCTTTGAACAAAGTGACTAACTAGAAAAAATGAACAAAAAACGCACAAAAAAAATATTAATATTTTCAATACTAGTGATTTTCATAATTTCCTTAATTATTCTTCTTTATTTTGTAAGTCCTGAGCAGATTGTAGATAAAATTGGAGTACGAAATAGCTATCTTCTTGTTATTTTTGTTTCATTTTTTGGTGGTTTTTCTTCTGGTGGATCTGTTACTTTTATTAGTCTTCTGGCTACCTTTGCTGCAGGAGGTATGAATCCATTTTACCTTGCATTGGCTGCTGGGATTAGTTTGGCAGTTGGAGATATCATTATGTTTTATGCAGGCTCCAAAGGACGAGAATTAATTATAGGAAAATGGGATAATAAAATAGACAAGATTGCTAATGCCATTATGAAACGAGAGTGGTCAAAAAAAGCAGTCCCCTTTCTTGCGTATCTTTATGTAGGCTTTGCACCCTTACCAAATGATATTTTGATCCTCTTCCTTGCAGCGATAGAATATCCTCACAAAAAAATGTATATAATATTAATCTTAGGAGATATAACTTTTGCCTCCACCATTACTCTGTTGGCTGCAAAGGGACTTATGCTTTTCTAAAAAATAATTTATAAAAAATATGAACATCAACAAAGTATTAAAAAGAATGAGAGAGGAAGAAAAGAAGTCTGGCAAAACTCCCACCATTCCAGACACCATACAACCAAAACAAAAAATGCGTGGTGATTCTGGATTCCATGCAAAAGCAAATAGTCAGGAAGGTGCTGCGAGACAAAGAAGTATGGGGAATAGAAATATAAAACCAGCCAAATCAAAATAAAAAAAAGTAGGGATCAGGTCGCGACCTGTCCCTACTTTTTTTTATTTTTATTTCTTCTTTTTAACAACCTTCTTTTTTGCTGCTGGTTTTTTCACAACCTTCTTCACCGCTTTCTTTACTACCTTTTTCTTTGCTGGAGCTTTTTTTGCTTCAGCCTTTTTAACTGTCTTTTTTATCACTGTCTTTTTGGCAACTTTTTTTATTGTCTTCTTCTCTACCTTTTTCTTTTCAACCTTCTTCTTGGTCTCTTTTTTAACTGCTACTTTTTTTGCTTTTTCTTTTTTTGTACTATCTAGCCCAAGAGAATCCATAATCATGTTGAGTTTCATATGTATTGCATCGAGATGCTCAGTATACTCAGTCTTATTTGTTAAGCTACCTCTACCACCACCTGTGTTACCACCTTTATCAAAACAATTACTACAATATACTTGTTTACCAAATGTAGGTTTAAAAGGTACTTGGCAATCATCTCCACATGTGGCACATATGGCATCGTGCATTTGTTTGTCACGAAAATCGCCGCCATCTCTTCTTCCACTATCTCTTCTGTCGTCTCTTCTTCCTCCACCGTCTTGCTTATCAAAACAATCACTACAAAATACTGGTCTACCTCCAGAAGGTCTAAAAGGAAGTTCACAACCACTACCACATTTACTACATGTAGCTTTGTGCATAGTTGGTCTGCCACCGCCTCTTCTATCGTCTCTATTAAAATTTCCCATACTAAAAATATTTAAATCCGCCAAAGACGGACGAGTTACATAAAGCGTAACTAACCTAAACCTACCACATTTCTAGATAAAAATCAATAGCAAAGCCCTTAATAAAGCTCTTGTCCTTGACAAAAGAATACTTCTCTGGTATAGTATTGTACTTATAACTTAGCTCGGGATTAATCCCTTGAGCACGACTCGTCTCTTTTGCGTCATATGTGTGACTTTCAAGAACTTCGGGTCACAGATAAAAACATATATGCAAAAAGAACAAACTCCGCCAAAGGCGGACACGATCGGTCGTTTTAGCGACCTTGGGATAGGAGCAAATCTCCTTGAGATCCTTACTAACAAAGGATTTGAGGTACCTACCCCTATTCAGCACCAAATTATTCCTAGTGCTATCGAAGGAAAAGACGTAGTAGGTATAGCTCAGACAGGGACTGGAAAGACCCTTGCTTTTGGTATTCCCATGCTTCAACGCCTTGCAAAAAATAAAGGCCAAGGTTTGGTAATGGTTCCAACGCGTGAATTAGCCTTACAAGTAGAAAAAGCCATGACAGAGATTGGTTCTTCTATTGGACTTCGTACTGCAGTAGTAATTGGTGGCGTATCTCAACACCCTCAAGTAAAAGCACTCAAACGTGATCCACATGTAGTGATTGCAACTCCGGGACGTCTCGCCGACCTCATGAAACAAGGATTGTACAAACTTGATCGTATAAAGATGATCACGCTTGATGAAGCTGATCGCATGCTAGATGTAGGATTTTTACCAGAAATCAAACGCATTTTGAAAGCTGCGCCAAAAGAACGACAAACACTCCTCTTTTCTGCAACCATGCCTAGGACTATTTCGTCTCTTGCAACTGAATTCATGAAAATGCCATTGCGAATAGAAATCGCACCACAGGGCACTTCTGCAAAAAATGTAGAACAGGAAGTATTTGTGATTAGAAAAAATGACAAGATGCGTTTACTTGATTCTCTATTACAAAAATATAAAGAAGATAAAATACTTATTTTTTCACGAACAAAACATGGTGCAAAACGTATTGCACGTGATATCCGCGGTATGGGTCACACTTCTACTGAGATCCACGGTAATCGCTCCCAAAGACAAAGAGAAGATGCTCTTGCTGGGTTTACCAAAAGTAAATTTCGTATCATGGTGGCAACTGACATTGCTGCTCGTGGTATTGATGTAAAAGATATTTCGGTTGTGATTAATTTTGATCTTCCAGATAATTCTGAAGATTATGTTCATCGTATTGGTAGAACTGCTAGAGCAGGACGCTCAGGAAAAGCAATCTCATTTGTTACTCCATCAGAAAAAGCAGACATTAGAAAAATTGAAAGACTCATTCGCAAATCACTTCCAGTATTATCTATTCCAGAACTTCCTCCGGAAAGAAAAAAAGATCCACGAACACAGCAGCACGACCCAAGAGAACAACGAGACTCTCGTGGAAGAGGTAGAGGTCGTAGTAGTGGATCATATAGTGGACGATCATCTAATGGAAAAAGCTTTCAAAGAAAATCTAGTGAGGGAAGCTATAAAGGAAAAACTTCTCATAGTCGTTACAAAAAAAGATCTGAGTCTGAGGGAGAAAACAAAGACAGACGATCCTCTTCTACTCCTACACGCTACAAAAAACGATCTAGTGGAAATGAGCGCGATGAACAAAAGTCTTATTCAAAAAATCGAAGACCGCCCGCACGATCTCGCGGTCGACAAAACAGTACGAGGAATAAACGACGTTAATTAAATTGATACATTGTTAAATTGTTATACTACACGCTAAGACGCCTTATTTAATTAAGGTGTCTTTTTTTGTCATCCCGAACGCAGTGAGGGATCTCTACACGTGTATTACCTCAATCTCCGTTTCAAGATCCTTCATCATCTTTGCGGGCTCGCTCGGGATGACAAACGACAATTTAACAATTTACATTAAAAAATCCCCTATCAAACTAGGAGATTTTTTAAAACCTATTACCTAAACAACCTCGACTGCCTAAAACTCATTCCCCTCTCAAAGCATCAACAGGATCAAGGCGACTGGCTTTAAAAGCTGGATAAATTCCAAAAAATAATCCGACTAGAGCTGAAAAAGTAAAGGATAAAATAACTCCAAAAAATGATGGAAGTACATACCAACCTTCAAAATGATTGAGTATTGGTATGGCAATTTGCCCTACTACAACACCAACAAGTCCACCACCAACAGACAGTATAATTGACTCAAGTAAAAACTGAGATAAAACATCTTCTTGTTTAGCTCCGATAGCTTTAGCAATACCAATTTCTTTAGTACGCTCAGCAACTGTCACAAACATAACATTCATAATTCCAACACCAGAAACAATTAAAACAATCGTGGCAACAGCTATTAAAAGTAGTGACATAGTATTAGCTGAATCTTGGGCAGCCCCAACAATAGAACCTGGATCAAAAATACGGAAATCATCATTTTGTGTTGAACTAAGTTTATGCTCAACTCTTAATACAGCGGTAATATCTTCTACACCAGTTTTTACATAATCCACACTTTCCATGAGAACACTAATTGTAATTTGAGCACTTTCACCTAAAATAGTTTTTTCAGCTGTGGAATATGGTATATATATTGCGTCATCATACGACATCTTACCCATAGCACTACCTCCATTTTTATTTAAGACTCCTACAATTTCTATTTTTTTACCAGACAGCGTGACACTTTTCCCAATCAATTCTTCAACATCAACATCTTCTCCAAAAAGTGTTTCTATAAGACCAGCACCAACAACACCTACTCTTGCTCGCTTTTCATTTTCCTCTAATGTCAAAAAACGACCTGTTTCTAAATCCAAATTTGTAATACTAAAAAAATTATCATGAGTTCCAAATAATGAAAAAGATGATGATTCTTTTTCATAAGATACAGAAGTATTACCAGTAACAAATGCTGTTGTATCGCCAACATGTTCAACTTTTTGTCGTATAACCTCTACATCATCTAAGTCTAATTTTGATTTAGTAATTGCACTACGCCCCATACTTTCCATGACCATGATTTGCGTAGCACTTAAATTTTTATATTGCTCTTCAATCTGCATTTTTGCTCCTGTACCAATACCAACAACCACAATAACAGTTGAAACACCAATAATAATTCCGAGTATTGATAAAAGACTTCTCAATTTATTTGAAACAAGCGCTTCTAAAGCCATTTTGAAAGTCTCCAAATACATAACTTAGTATTTTGAACTTAGCGAGTAATTATTATCAACAATTTTTCCATCTCTCATATAAATAATTCTATCAGCATATTTTGCAACTTCAGCAGTATGAGTAACCATAATTATTGTTTTCTTTTCTTGGGCAAGTTTTTTAAAAATTTCCATTACTTCTAGACCGTTTTTTGAATCTAACGCACCAGTCGGTTCATCAGCAAGTAAAATTTCAGGATCATTCATAAGAGATCTAGCAATAGCTACACGTTGCTGTTGTCCACCAGACAATTCTGTTGGCTTATGATCTCTTCTATCTAAGATATCTAATGTTTCTAAAAGTTCCAAAGCTCTTTTATTCCTATCTTCTTTTGAAACTCCAGCATACACACTAGGCAAACTAACATTAGACAGAGCAGTTCGTCTAGAAAATAAATTAAATTGTTGAAATACAAAACCCATTTTTTTATTTCTAATAAATGCAAGAGTATAATCATCTTTAACTTCACCGATATTCTCTCCCTCAAGAAAATATTTACCAAAAGTAAGAGGATGCAAACATCCCATAATATTAAGAAGAGTGGTTTTTCCACCACCCGATTCACCCATGAGCGCAATAAACTCACCTTTTTTAATTTCCAAATCTATCCCACGCAAAACTTTTATCTCTTCACCATTGGAGAGATAATATGATTTGTGGAGGTCTTCCATTTTTATAACTATATTATCTGACATAAACTAATATACTACTTTTTCTTGCATCTCTAAACCAGAAATAATCTCCACTGTTTTTCCATCAGTAAAACCTGTTACAACATTTCGTATAGATCCATCTTCCATAGTGACCGATGGTTTTCCATCTACATTTTTTACTGCCTGTACAGGTGTCATAAGCACACTATTAGCCTCAGTAATAATAAAATCAACATACACACTCATTCCTTCTCTAATATCTAAAACCTCTGTATTTTCAAGTAATACACGTACCTTGTAAGTGACTATTCCATTATTTTCTGCGGAGACAAGAGAAACAAAACTCACTTCCCCCTCTGCCTGGGCTGAATCTAGTGCATCAATAGTAACATATGCTTTTTGTCCTTGTTTAATTTTACTAATATCCATCTCTTCAATCTGTGTTTCTACATAAAAAACATCTTTATTGAGGATTATACAAAATGGTTCGTTTTTTTCTTCAACAACAATATCTCCTGTTTTACCATTCAACAATACCAACTCACCATCAATTGGAGATGTTATGGTGGCTTCTTGAATCTGATATAATATTTTATTAACACTGGACTGTGCACTTGCAACACTACTTCGTGCTGATGCAATATCTGTTTCTGAAGCTGGCTCTATTTGTTTATTTAAACTATTTTCCAGATTTTCTAAACTTAATCTAGCAGAAAGTTCAGTTGCTTCAACATCTTTTTTAGTTTCTTCTAGATCGTCTATGGACTCATCATATGCATTTAAATAAGTTTCATAACTATTTTCAGCAGTTTCTATCGCCTCCATAGATGTATTTAAAGAACTCAAACTAGCAATAACAGCGGATTTGGCAGTATTTATACCAGTGCGTAAAGCATCCAACTCACTTTGACTTAAATCACCTATTGGTATTGTAGTATCAAGTGTTTCTTGTACATCATACAAATGTTGTTGCATCTTTACGAGAGCTTCTTTTACTAATTCAGCACCAGAAATTATAGCTGTATAACTTGAAATAGATACTAAAGGTACCACAGAATTTTCTGCTTTCTGTAGCACACTTTTTGAGGATAAATAAGACGTCTTAGCATTACTTAAATTACTTGGATTTAACGTAGACAAAACAGACTCAAACTCGTCATTTGCAAACGTATTGTCAATACCTAAAATATTATCTGAATCTGTAAGTGCACTTGCTAATGTGTTAAGAGAGCTTAATGATTTACCTAATAAATCTTCATAAGCATTTTTTACAATTGCACTATCTTGGCCACCTTCAGCAAGTTTTAAATTATTTTTTGCTGTTTCAACAGCGCGCTCTGCTTCTTTTATGCTAAATTCATTTTGATAAATTATTTTATCAAGAGCAACTTTAGAAGACTCTACAGCATTAATGTATGAAGCTAAATCAGAATCAGTTGCACCGGCTTCAAGCTCTTTTAATCTAGAAGAAGCATATGTTAAAGATGCACGAGAAGATTGAAGATCTATATATAATTCATTAGTTTCAATACGAGCAATTTTATCTCCTTTTTTCACCATGTCACCTTCAGACACATACACCTCTTCTATGCGTACACCTGTTTCAGAAAAAGACAAATCTACACCATCCTTAGCAACGATATTTCCATCTGACTGAATAGTAAGACGTATGTCACCTTTTTTAACAGATGCGGTTACCTTTTCTCTAACAATATTTGTTGAATCATTATTCATTTTTCCATATACGTAAAAACTACCAAGACTGGCAACAAATATTGAAAAAATAATTATAAACTTTTTATTTTTAAATAATGAGATATATTTATATATACCTCGTGACTTTTTACTCTGTTCAAGAATTGAACCTATAGACTCTTTTTGTTCTTTCATATTATTATAAATTTACAAATTCAGCTATTTTTCTATCTTCCACTGATTGATTAAGCCAAATAGTAATATTTCCACCAACAGTGAGATCTACGAGAGAAGATTCTTTTCCTCGCGTATACATAGGAATTCCTACAGGAATAAGAACCTTTACATCACCTAGACTATGTTCTTTCATTATTGCATCCATTTCTTCTCTTTTTTCATCTGTAGAGTTTGTTCTCATTCCACCACCCATACCAGGTATTTTAGTCCCACTATCTACTAAGTTATTACCTGAAGGTTCTGCACCTTCTGGCATATTTGCTGCCATTTGTTCACGCACGGCTTCCATATCTACTTGATTTACAACAACCTCATTTCCTACAATAGATTTTACAATACCCACAACATCTGCTGTACGCTCTGGACGATTATTTAATGAGATACCTTGTTTATTACCTTTTTCAGTATCACCAACATTTTGTTCAGTAGTTGTATTACCACAACCAGACAAAAAAACAACCCCTACCATTAAAGTAGTGATAAAAAAAGATCTTAACATAAAAAAATATTAGACAAATTAAATAAAAACATACTCGTATTATATCATATACTAATACGCTTTAAAATGCTGTTTTCTTTCATATTTATAACAAAACAAAAAAAACACCAATTTGATAAGGTGTTTTTAAATATATAAAAATAAATTACTAAATTAGTATACTGTTACATTTCTAATAAAAAAATCCTCTAATAAACTAGAGAATTTTTTAATATATAGATATATTTTAAGCCTCTTTAGTTACGAACCTCTTCACAAATCTCAAATTTCTCACTCTTTCACTATGTCTTGCAAGAAGTGCTAGACCAGCAAAAATAAGTATAATTCCAGGAAGAATAGGCAAAATAAGCCCGGCAATACCACTGATAACCAAAGCCGTACCAAATACTATGGTAACAACCTTTCTTAAAATGTAGAATAGGATAAAATCATTCATATTTTTGTTGTTTGTACTATAGTAAACGTATGAGTATAGCATAATATTACAGTTTTGTCAAGACTTTGCACACGACAACAGAAATTCACTGGATTTATTCGTAAACCTACACCCCCTCTAACTCCCCCCATGAGGGGGAGAAAACGAAAAAAAGTCCAACTAAACAAGCTCCTCCCCTTATAGGGGAGGTTGGGAGGGGTTTATATTAAAAAATTAAACATTATTTCATATAAATCAATGTCATCCACTTTGTTTTTTCTAGATATTATGCTAAAATATGCACATATGACACACATTATTGATGGCAAAGCCATTGCACAAAATCTACTAGATAGGCTCAAACAAGAGGTAAAGAAACTCAAAAAAGCCCCAAAGCTCGCTGTAGTATACGTAGGTGGTGACAAACCCTCAAATACCTATATTAAACGCAAAAAAGAAGCAGCTGAGTACGTTGGTATTGATTTTGATCTACACAAATTCCCTGCTGATATTAGCAAGGATAATCTGGTAGATGAAATTAAGAAAATTCAAAAAGATAAGGATCTGTCCGGATTGATTGTTCAACTCCCCCTCCCTGAGCCGTTATTTACTACTGAAGTATTGAATGCCGTAGAATCTAAGTTTGATGTTGATTGTTTATCCGATGCACAGCTAGGTAAACTTGTAATGAAGACAAACACCATCTCTCCCCCAACACCAGAAGCAGTATGTGTGGTGCTTGATGAAATTGGAGTTTACGTAAAAGGAAAAAATATTGTAATCATTGGCGCAGGCGCACTTGTGGGAAAACCACTTGCAACAATACTGCTTAATAAGGAAGCAACTGTAACAACATGCAACATTCACACCAAAAATACAAAGAAATATTGTCGAGAAGCTGATATTATTATTAGTGCAGTAGGAAAAAAAGATTTAGTTCGTGGAAATATGGTCAAAAAAGGAACCGTTGTTATTGATACTGGTATCTCTTTTGAAAAAGGAAAAATGTATGGTGATGTGAATTTCAAAGAGGTTTCAAAAAAAGCAAGCTATATCACACCGACACCAGGTGGCATTGGACCTATTACTGTTGCGATACTTTTGCGAAATGTTGTTACGTCTTCGAAAAATATTTAGAGACTATTACATGAAGAAAAAATATTTTGAAAGTATAAAAAATCTCGCGATTATAGCTGCTATAATCGCGTTTGTAATATATATACCAAATTTAAATGATGGTTTCTTGTCTGATGATTATGATTTTCTATCACGAATGGATCATATTACAAATGTAGATACCGCGTACGAACAATTTAACCCCTCAAGACACGGCTTCTGGAGACCCCTACTCAACACAAGCTTCATGGTTAATTACCTTGTGTTTGGAGAACAAGATGCATTTACTTATCACTTCCTAAATAATCTTCTACATGCAATTATTGCGGGATTTCTTGTACTCATTACATATCACATATTCAAAAATAAAAAAGTTGCCTTTTTGTCAGGACTTATTTTTGGACTCTACCCAATGCATCACGAATCCGTGACGTGGATAGCAGGTCGCACTGATGTACTTGCCGCATTCTTTTTTGTACTCTCTCTATATTTTGGAATAATTTATTTCAAAAACAAACATACAAAACATCTTATATACTCACTCATATTATCTGCCTGTGCATTTTTAAGCAAAGAAATGGCTCTTACATTACCGGTTATACTTTTTATAATAAATATTGTCTGGTTTAGAGAAAAAAATATATTATATTATGTAAAAACATATATACCATTTGCTTTTATCTGGATACTCTATTTTATAGGAAGATTTTTTTCTATTGGTTTTTTTATTGGTGGATACATGACATTTGGACAGACAAATCATTTAAGTGTCCCGATTCTTGCAACTCTCGTATCCCCTACTTATTATTTTACCAAGATGTTTAATTATGCTTTTTTAGCAGAATATCCATCTATATTTATTCAATCTCTGTCTCACATACTTTTTGATTATCGAAAAATTATATTGCTTATAATCCTAGTCTCTTTATTTTTATTACAAAAAAGAAAAGGACTAAAAACAGTATTCAAAAATGTTATTGTTCTATACATACTTATCATTTTAATTGCAGCTCCAGCATGGTCTATGCTCGTCAATATTCAAATGAATGGTATGGATACACGCTTCTTATACTTCCCTACTATATTTGCATCAATACTTCTAGCATATCTTCTCGCAGGTATAAAAAATAAAATCATAAAAAATACTTTTATTACAATATGTCTTGCAAGTTTTGTGATATTAAATGTTGTACACTACATACCATGGCAACGTGCCGACAATATAAAAACTGACATACTAACCAAGCTATCACAACAAAAATCTGAAATATTAGAAGGTGAACTAATATATGTAGCACATATTCCAGATAATTATTTTGGTGCTTATATATTTAGAAATGGATTTGCAGAAAGTTTTGAAAACATAGTTCACGACGAATCTATTCTCTCTGACTACAACAACAGAACTATATGGCAATTAAAAGACGATGACATGCAAGGATATATGTGTCGTGATCATTTATTGAATGGAACCCATCTCTATATCTGGAACCCTGTTACAACCGAGTTTGTAGACAAAAGTAATATGTTACCCTTGAACAAAGATTTTGAAAACACTCCCATACCATTTACTACTGAATCAAAAAAGAAATACAATATTGTTTCATGGAAAAATACATTATGGGAGAATGGTCCTGAAAATATAAATATCAAATACGCAAAACAAGACAATCCTAAAGACTTTTTATCCACCTGCCCACTATGGCTACTCAGTAATATATGAAAACAATCCTCGTCATCCCTACATACAACGAAAAAGAAAATATAGAAAAACTCATTACAAAAATATTTGCGCTAAATATTTCTGATTTAGAAATTCTTGTGGTTGATGACAACTCTCCAGACGGAACCGCTAATATTGTAGAAAGACTTTCAAATAAATATGACATTCACTTACTAAAGCGCGAGGGAAAGCTTGGTCTTGGTTCAGCTTATATTGCAGGATTCAAAAAAGCACTAGGTCTTGGTGCTGATTTTATATTTGAAATGGATGCAGACTTTTCTCACGATCCAGATGACGTACCTCGTATGATAGAAGCTGCACAAAATGCAGACTTAGTTATAGGATCTAGAAAAATAAAAGGTGGTGGTGTAATTGGATGGGGATGGACACGAAAATTTATGAGTAATGGTGCTATGTGGTTTTCTCGAATACTCCTTGGACTCAAACCACGAGATGTCACCGCAGGGTTTAGATGTTTTAGAAAAAAAGTTTTGGAATCAATAGATATTGAAAAAATAAAAAGCAATGGGTATGCATTCCAAGAAGAACTCCTCTACAAAACACAAAAAGCTGGGTTCAAAATTACTGAAATTCCTGTAACCTTTGTAGATCGTCAAGAAGGAAAATCAAAACTAAGTAAAAAAGATATTATTGAATTTTTTATTGTGATGATTAAACTACGTTTTACACTCTAGTTATGAAAAGAGCTTATCTGTATGTAATTATCGCAGGGTCCCTTGGTGCGACTGGTGGTATCTTTATAAAGATGCTCCACGAACTAACTCCAACCACAGTGGCTTTTTTTCGCTTTGCCTTGCCAGCTGTTCTCATAGGTATATATTTTCTATACAAAAAAATACAACCGTTTCGTAAACGATATGGTTGGATGTTCCTCGTGTCAGTTTTAAATGCCGTGCGAATACTTTTGGTAGTGTCAGGATTTTTACTAATTAGTCTTGGTACTGCTCACACAATGTTATTTACATTTCCAATATTCATAGCTGTTTTAGGAATAATATTTCTCAAAGAAAAAATTGATATATCCACATTATTTTTCTTGCTAACAGCGTTTGCTGGAGTAATAATAATTTATTCTCAAGGTAATATATCTCTTTCCAATGAAGATTTTCTTGGAATAACCTTTATACTGTTGGCTGCACTTACCCACGCTGTCAGTGTTATCATACTAAAGCATGAAATAGATCTCTACACTCCTGTGGAAGCAGTATTCCACCAAAGTCTTATAGGATCACTCATCTTTCTTCCATTTTTCATTTTAAGTATTCCAAGTATAAGTATGATTGATTATGGATTTGGGATATCATATGGATTTATTGTAGGGCTACTAACATGGATATTTTATTTTACAGCCCTAAAACATATGAAAGCCTCTCACTGGTCAATACTTGCTTATTGGGAAGTACCAATTGCTATTTTTTATGGCTTTATATTTTTCAAAGAACCAGTTACAATACAAATGATCATAGGAGCCCTATTTATTATAGGGTCAGGAATAGGACTGATCATAACAAAATATAAAAAACAAAAAAGTAATACTTAATAAAAATATATGCCACCAGAAGCACCTTTGCAAATGGGTCTCATTGGAAGAGAACCTAAACACCTACGCCCAAGTGGAATGCGTGAAGATTCGAAAAGAAATAAATCACCACTAAGAGAAGTGAGGCCGGCACCAAAATCACAAAACGAAACTACTGCGGAAACAGGACCTACGTTCACAGGACTTCAACCTAGTGAGGGTAACTACCCAAGTGATGATGAATACGGACGAAAACCACCAGCAGAAGAAGAAATTGCAGCATAATTAAAAATTCCGCTTAATGCGGAATTTTTTATTGTCATTCCGAATCTGAAAAGTGAGGAATCTCGACACGTTGAATTTTAAAATTCATCAAATAAATCTTTCCATTTAGTATTTTTGCTTTCAATTAATTTCACTTTCTTTTCTCTTCTCCATCCTTTCAATTCTTTTTCCCTTCTAATAGCAACATTAATATCTGTAAAATATTCATAATATATCAATCTTTTTATATAATATTTTGAAGTAAAACCACCAATCAACCCGGATTTGTGTTCTTGGATCCTTCTAAAAAGATCATTTGTAACCCCAACGTATATAACTCTATTTTTACTAGAAATAATATATACATAATAATTCCCTGTTTGTCTCATATTTAAAAAAAGATATGGATAAAAATTACCACACCCATTTTATTTGTCATCCCGAAACTGAAAGATGAAGGATCTCGACACTATGTATATTATTTTAATCCAACGTGTCGAGATTCCTCGTCGTTCCTTCGGACTCACTCGGAATGACAGACCACTTGTTCAATCTATTATTCCACTCAAAATCTTTTCCAACTCTTGAATTGTATTTACCTTCACCAATTCCTGCCGTAACTGCTTCACTCCTGCAATTCCTTTGAAATAATATGCAAGATGTTTTCGAAATGTGACTATAGTTCCATACCTCTCTTCATGCAACCTAGCATGCCTCAAAACAATTTTGATACGTTCTATCATTAGTACCTCTGAACTCTGAACTCTGAACTCTGAACTTTTCAATATCCACGGATTTCCCAAAGCAGCCCTACCAATCATGACACCATCAGCTCCAGTATTTTCTAAACAGCATTTCATATCTCCCCCATCCTTCATATCTCCATTTGCTAACACAGGAATTTTGAGTAGTTTTTTTACCTCCCCTATTCTCTCCCAATTTGCCTCGCCAGAATATCCTTGCTGTCTAGTGCGACCATGAATTGAAATGAGATCTGCACCGGCATTTTCTAGCATCTTGGCAAATTCTAGTATATCACTATCATCTGACCAACCAAGTCTGGTTTTAACACTTATAGGTACGTCTAAATTGGCCTTTTTAAGCGCTTTTACTATAGCTTCAGCCCTCTGTGGGTCTTTCATAAGTGCGGCCCCAGCACCGGCCTTTCCTGCGATTTTTGGTACGGGACATCCCATATTGATATCTATTCCATCTGGCTTATATTTTTTCATAATAATCTGGGCTGCCTCAACAACCACATCCGGAGTACTTCCAAAAACTTGCTGAATTATAGACCTCTCGCCTTCTTCAAACTCACACATTTTCAACGTCTTTTCACTATTACGTACAATTGCCTCAGCACTCACCATTTCTCGAAAAATTACAAAATCATGTCCTGACACTTCCCGCGCTATATTACAAAATGGCCCATCAGTCATATCAGCCATGGGAGCCAAAGCTAAAATAGGTTTTTTTGCTTTTGTTATCCAATTTTTCTTGATCAAAAACATAAATATAGTATACTTATATAGATTCCCAAAAATTATATCTCATTTTACATAAAAATTCTAGTAGTTGACCTAAGGCTGGTTATACATAATTTTTTTATCATGAAATTTAAGAGTTCTATAATTAATATATTGGTAGGAGTTATATTAGTCTATCTTATATTTGGCTTGTTTCTTTTTTTCAACCAAAAATCAATTCTTTATTATCCAAATAATCAAGATTTTGAAAACTGTGATGGATTTGATGATTATGAAAAAATAAATTTTAAGGGAACAAGATTTTATTATAAACAAGGTTCCCTTGATGATGTGATAATATATTATCATGGAAATGCCGGGTCAGCTTGTGACCGAAGCTATTTTAGATCAGTTTTTGAAGAATCGGACAATTCAATAATTTTTGTAGAATATGCAGGCTATTCAGATGATGATAGAAAGCCATCTAAAAAATTAATACTTCAAGATGTTGATAATATCTACGATTTTATGTCTGAAAATTCTTTTGAAAATGTAATAGTTTATGGTAGAAGCATTGGATCTGGCGCTGCTAGCTATCATACCTCTCTTGGAAACGTCGATTCTTTGATTCTAGTAACCACTTTTTCAAAACTAGCTGACGTTGCCAAATCAAGGTATACTATATATCCTGCATCAATAATGTTGGGAGAAAAATATGATAATATAAAATGGCTAGAAAACTTTGAAGGAAATATAATCATAATACATGGTGATAGTGATTCAATAATTCCACATAAATTTTCTCAAAAATTATTTGATGCACTCACGACTGAGAAAAAAGAATACGTATTAATTGAGGGAAAAGGACATAATAATATCTGGTCTTCTTCTTTCAGAAATAAAATTATAGAATTTATTAATAAAGTACAAAATTAAAATGTTATTATGAAAAACAAAACTATCATTATTTTATTTTTAATAATAGTTCTTGGTATTGCAGGCTACTTTTTAATACAATCAAAATCATCTACTTCTAGCAACAATTTACCTTCGCAAGAAAACGTCACGAAAAAAAATAATGTGGTAAACGAAGAACCTATTGAACCAACTTATGAATACGAAGGGAACCTGATTGATGTGACCTCAGGTAAAACAATAACTGAAATAAATATACAAAACAAAGCAACTGGCATAGCAAAATCTACTTTTGAAGATAATACATATAGTCTCATAGCTACATTTGAAAATTTACCTGACCCGCAAGGAACAGATTTTTATGAAGGATGGATAGTGCGTAAAGGTGCTGAATTTGATATAATAAGTACTGGTCGTGCAGAAAAAAATAATGTAACATATCAAAATGTCTATAATTCTAATAAAGATCTAACCGATCATGATTTCTATGTTCTAACTATTGAACCAGATGATGGAGACCCTGCTCCAGCTGAACATATTTTAGAAGGAACGATGAAATAAATTAAAATAAACTTGTGGCGATCTTTA